>DASRDS010000040.1:0-35712 GCA_035652495.1 Gemmatimonadaceae bacterium | reverse complement strand
TGCGCCGCCTCGGGCCGATCGTCGCTCGCCGTAAAGAGTCGCCCACTACCGGCCGCGATGCCGAGCATCGAGAACCAATTCGCGCTCACGAACGCGGCATTCAGTCGCTCGGGCGCCCCGCGCCCCGTCAGGGTCGCCGGTCCGAGTGCGTACGATGCCAGCGCCCCGAGGCGCCTCGCCTGCCGTCGCCAGTCGACAAAATCGGGCACGGACACGCCATACGACTTATGTCCGGACGGATTCACGACCGCCACCAACCGCGCCGGCGCCGCGAACGGCAACGGCCGCAGCAGCACGCCGTCGACGACACTAAAAATCAGAGTATTCGCGCCCGTCGCGATAGCGAGTGTGGCGACAACGGCAACCGTAAACCACGGAGTCTTCGGCAGGCGCCGAAGCGCGGCCCGAACATCATAGAGGAGAGCGTCCATGCTCCTGAGGCAGGGAAGCCCCATGCCGCCGCGCGCACGATGTCAACTCGGCCGTTCCCAGCGAGTTGACATCGTGTTGTCGGCGACTGCCCGCCCGCCCATGGGATGCCGTGCGTCGAAATCGCACAACCACGTAACTTTTGTTCATGGAAGGTGCGGTGCTCGCCGTGTTGCCGGAGGCGTAATGCGCGATCTGCAACCGCTCGCGGCGTACGAGCAGTCAGCGGGGCCGAGCTTCCTCCGTGCGACGGTTGTCCTGGCTCTGCTCTGGGCCATCCCCATGACGATGTTCATGATGCGCACGAACCAGGGGAGCCCGGGTTTTGTCATCACGGTCGCCGCGGTCGGCGGCCTCCTGTTCGGCGGCCTCGTGACCATGCTCGCGCGCTTCGCGACGCGGCAGCTGACACAGGTGGTCTATCACTGTGTCTGGCCAATCGTCCCAGCCGCGCCGCCGGGCGAATACGACGCCCGCCTAATGTGCCGGCTAAAACGGGGCCGCATGGCGGTCGGCGGTCATCTCTACGTCGGCAACGAAGGCTGGGTATTCGTACCGCATACCCGAAACGGCCCGCTCTATCGGAAGCCAGTTCGCTGGGAACGCCCAGCCGGTTTCTCGCTGTCGACTCAGCGCCCACGCTGGGGTTGGCTGTCGTGGCTCTTCGGCCTCGGGCGGGACGATCAGCTCGTCCTGGCTGATGGCGCCAATCGCGCCGTCTTTACCGTCCCGAACGCCGCCGATGTCGTCGCGGCACTCAACGCGCGAGTTTAAACCAAAGGCTCGCGCGCGGTGTCCCAGCAGCATGCTCAACGCCATCCGCCGGCTCCGCCGCGCACCCACGGTCAGCATCTGCGCCATTCTGTGTCTCGCGCTGGGGCTGGGCGCGACGACCGCGATCGCCAGCGCGATCAACCAGGCGCTGCTCCGCCCACTGCCATTCCGCGACCCTGGGCGGCTCGTCACGATCTACCGCACGGAACCGACCTGCGAAGACTGCCCGTTCTCGGCGCCGAAATACCTGGATCTGGCGCGCGGCCTCCGGCAGATCCAGGCCCTCGCGGCGACCGCCTTCGGCACGAAGCTGCTGTCCGTCGGCACCGAAGGCGTCCAGGTTCGAACCTACCGTATCACCGGGAACTTGTTCCCGATGCTCGGCGTGCGCCCCTTTCGTGGCCGATTGATCGACGTCGCCGACGACAGCGTCTCGCGCGATCCGGTGGTCGTGATGAGCTACGAGCTGTGGCGTGATAGGTTCGGTGGTGAGCCCAGCCTGGTTGGCCAGACGATCCGTCTCGATGGCATCGCCCACACGGTCATCGGCATCGCGCCGGCTGGGTTTCATGTCCCGCATGGCAATCAGAATCTCGAGGCCGATCTGTGGGTGCCCATGCGCTTCACGGCCGATGAGCGCGGGTCGCGGGGACACAACTTCCTGAAAGTGCAGGGACGCCTGGCGCCCGGCGCGACCGTGGCCAACGCCACGAGCGATCTGCGATCGCTCATGGACCAGATGATCGCCCTCTACCCGCACATGAAGGGCGAGTCGGCGTTCGCGACGTCGCTGCAGGCGAACAGCGTCCGACTCGTCCGCACGCCGTTGCTGCTCATCTTCGGCGCCGTCTGCGCCGTACTGTTGATCGCCGCCGCGAACGTCGGCAGCCTCTTGCTGGCGCGTGGCGTCAACCGTCAGCGCGAGATGGCCGTGCGCAGCGCGATCGGCGCCAGCCGCTGGAATCTCATGCAGCCCGTGATCGCCGAGAGTGCCGTGCTCACGGGGTTCGGCGGTCTCTTGGGTATCGGTCTCGCGTGGCTCGCGGTCCGCACCATCGGCTCGCTGGCCGGCGCGCAGGTGCCACAGCTGGTCGGCCTTGGCATCGAGATCCGCGTGATGGTGTTTGCGGTTCTCCTCACCGCCGTCATCGCGCTGATCTGCGGTATGCTCCCAGCCTGGCACAGCGCCGGCGTGGATCCACAGGACGCGCTGCGAGGCGGACGCGGCGGCGGCTCCGGCCTCGCGCAGCATCGACTGCTGGCGGGGCTCGTCGTCGGCGAGGTTGCTCTCTCGCTGACACTCCTCATCACCGCGAGCCTCGTGTTGCGAGGCTTCCAGAAGTTGGTGAGTCGTGACCCGGGGTTCGACCCGAGCCGGCTCCTCTCGCTCACGACCGTGGTCTCGCCGAGCCGCTACGCGCAGGGCGAGGCCGTACGGCGATTCTTGATGCCGACGATCGACGCGATCGAGCACATCCCCGGCGTGCAAAGCGCCGGCGCCATTTCCGCCATGCCGTACCAGGAGTGGGGGAACAACTCGGGCTACCGCTACGAGGGTACGCCGGATGATCCGGAGCACGAGCCGGTGATGGAAGATCGCGACGCAACGCCGGACTTCTTTCGCGCCACCGGCCAGCAACTCCTCGCCGGGCGGCTGCTCCGTGCCGACGATGACGCTCGCCCCGATGTGCCACTGGTCGCCGTCGTGAACCAGGCGCTGGCGCGCCGCGATTTTCCGAACGGCGATGCGCTCGGCAAGCGCTTCTACTTCGGCCCGACGCGGATGGCGACCATCGTCGGCGTCGTGAGCGATATCGCCAACTTCGGCCCGGTCGACCCGCCGCACCCCGAGGTGTACTGGTCCTACCCGCAGACGAACGCGGACGAAACGGTCTTCCCGATGCTCGTCCGCGTCTCCCGCGGCGACCCATCGTTGATGGCGTCGGCCGTGCGCCAAGCCATCCACTCCGTCGACCCGGGCGCCGCCGTCGCCGACGTCCAACCGATGACCCACCTGATCGCCCGAAGCGTCGGCGCGCCGCGCTTCTACCTCTCCCTCATCGGCACCTTCGCGATCGTCGCGATCGTCCTAGCCGTCGCCGGCCTCTACGGCGTGATGAGCTACACCGTCGCCCAACGCACCCGCGAAATCGGCATCCGCAGCGCCCTCGGCAGCTCCGCCGCCCGCACCCTCCGCACGATCTCACTGCACGGCATGAGCATGGTGGCCTTAGGCCTCTTGATTGGCGTCGTCGGAGGCGCCCTCGTCACGCGCGCCCTCGAAACCTTGTTATACGGCGTAAGCCGCGCCGACCCGATGACCTGGGTCGGCGCGACCGCGGCGCTCACACTCGCCGGTCTGGCTGCCTCCCTCGTTCCCGCCGTACGCGCGACCCTCGTTGATCCGGTGACCGCGATCCGAACGGACTGACCCTGCGACTTATGGCGCCGGCGAAAGCCGTGCGTCGATGTAGCTGTTGCCGCCCCGATCACGAGCGCGGATCGCGAGGACGTTTTCTCCGCCCACGACGAGCATGGCGTTCGGGACCGAAAAGACGAATCCCTGCGCGTCCTGCTGGGCGCAGCCTTCGTGGATCGCGAACTGGCCGACGGGTGTGACCGCCGTACCGTTCATGAAGACTTCCGCGTCGTTATCGACCGCGACACCCACCTGGAGATTCCGCGTCCAGTTCGACGGCACGAAGAACGTGTTGCGAAGGAGGAAGATCGTCGACGCGTCGGTGTTGGGATTGCCGGTCGACGCGGGCTGCGCGAAGGACGGCCACACCGGGTTCAGGAAGGGCAGGGTGTTGAGTGTGCATCCGAAGCCGGCGTCGGCGCTGCCAAACGGCGCGTTGCCGAAGGGTGAGTGGTTGTAGACCCAGGTATTGTCAGTCATGAAATTCGGCTGCTCGAATCCCGGGATATCGCCGGTGCCGGGCGCCGGAGGAGCGGTGAACGTCGGCGCGTGATACGCCCAGCCGCCATTCAGGTACGGCACGAAGTCGGTGGAGTCGACCGTGCCGAATGGGCTGAAGGACTTGGTCTTCCCCGTGATGCCGCCGCCGGTGACGGCGTAGGCGGTGTTCACGAAGAAGCTGGAGATCATCGACGCGAATCGGTTGAGGATCCCTGAACGCGTGCGCATCATCGACGTGCCGTTGTCGCAGGCGAGGCCCAGTGTGCCATTCGCCGGCGGCAAGATCTGGGCGTTCGTCACACCGGCGGTGGTGACGTTGTGCGCCATGAAGAGCTGCGCGAGCGGCACATGGATCTGCGTCAGATCGATGCACTCCTCGACGGTGAAGAGCGGAGCGCCCTGCGCGAGGTTCGGGAGTGGCTGGAGTTGATAGTCGTAAAACGGCGGGAACTGCGCGAGCGGCGTGCAGAGCGGGCCGCTGTACTGCGGGCACGCCGCCGTTCGAGCGGTGTCCGGCAGACGTGAAATGATGACGACGGTCTGCGGCAGCGCCTGCGCGGCGAAGAGCTGCACGCCGGCGTTCTTCGTTCCGGTTCGGACGATCGTGTCCGTGTTGGGCGGTACGATCGCAACCACATCGTCATTGAGGTTCGTGGACAGCTTGACCTTGATGCCGGCGTTACAAAAGAGATCGTTGCCCAACTGCGCGACGGCGGCCGCACCTGCCGCCGTGCCGGCACCGTTCAACTGGCCGAGGTTGTACTGCTGTATAACGAAGGCGTAGAGCTGCGCCGCATCGACCTGCGCCGCGGCGGCGTTCCCTTGCTTCCAGTCGTTGATCTCGTGCTCGTACTGCGAGGTCGCCGCGCCGACATTGCCGGGTAGGAACAGGCCCTTAATGCGATCCTTGACGGAGATGGTATCCGGACAGCTTGGCGCCGCGACGTTCTGTGCGATGGTGCGAGTGGCCGCGGTAGGGAGTGTTGCGTGCTCGGTCGAACAGGCGGCGAGAAGAACCGCCAGTCCGACCGCGTACTTCTTGCCGTTCATTTTGTCTCCGTCGGGAAGTTGGTTTTCTGTAATGCTTGGAATCGGGGATCATCGCGAAGCGACCGGAATCGCCAGCCCTTGGCCTCTAAGCCACCGCCTTGGCCCGGGTTCGCGTTGATGTAGACTTTGAGCTCGCGGAACGCCGCGTCCTTGTCGCCCACCAGTTCCCAGGCGAACGCTTCGTCTTCCGCGACGTCGCGGGTAGGGTCAACGTCAGCCGGCACGTCGATCCGCGAGAGCACATGACGCGCGCTGTCGACGGCGCCCGTCTTCGCCAGCGCCGCGGCCGCCAGCGCCTGGCCGAGCCCGCGCTGGAATGGCCGCTCGCCCTCGGGGGCCAGCGCGGCCATCGTGTCGGCGAGCTTCCAGATCCGCGCCGGCGTGGCCTGCACGGCTCCCGTGGCTAACAGGCGCAGGTGACACTCGACGAATCGCGGCTCGGTCGGGAAGCGTTGGGTGCCCACGTCGCACCAACGGAGCGCTTCCGGGAATTGCTCCAGATCGTACGAGGTGCCGAACAAGCGCCAGAGCACGAGATCCGCGTTGGCGAGGTAGGCGTCTTCCTCGTACGCGCGCGTGGCCGCGAGCTTCGATGCGGCGAGATCATTTCTCACGGCGTAGAGGTGGCTGAGCGCCGCCCACGCGCCCGCTTGCGTGGGATTCAGCTTCGTCGCGGATTCGAGATCCGCTTCGGCCGCCTTGAGCGAGTCGTCGGCCTTGTGGACGTCGGGTTCCAGGCCCAAGAGATAGCGCCAATACCGGAGCGTGCCCTTGAGCTCGAGCGCCATCGCGTTCCGCGGATCCAGCGTGTGGCCGCGCTCCGCATGGACGACACCGCTGTCGATCCAGGGCGCGGCCCGGAGCGGGTTGTCGCCAAAGAACCGCGACGCGCGGTAGTCGATGAGCGCGCGGTCGTCCTCGGGCTCGAACCACCGTCCGTCGAGCGTCTGGGCCTGCACCAGCATGGAGTCCGCGCCGTGAAAGGCGGCCAGCACTCCGACCGTGTCATTCGAGGCCATGAGCTTCTCGCCCGCCTCGCGACGCTCGCCCGCCCGCTGCACCAGCGCCCACGCGTCGGCGCTTTGCGTGCCCTCGCGCTCCGCGCGGAGCTGCACCTCCTCGCCCAAGCGCCGCCGGATCATGCCGGCCACGTTGGTCACGAGCGTGTCGGCCAGCACGAGGACTTTCGCGGTGGGTTGCTCGAACGCCGCGCGCTGGAAGTCCGCGCCGCTCCGGCCATCGACCAGCCGCACGTTCACGCGCAGGGTATTACCCTCCTGCTCGACACTGCCTCGCACGAGGGTTCCGACGTGCAGCGCCCGAGCGATGCTGTCCGGCGAGACGGTCGTGCCCTTGTACGGCGCTACACCACCGCGCGAGATCACGCTCAGGTTCTTGACCTGGCCCAGGCGGTCGATCAGCCGCTCGGTGAGACCGCTGGCCATGTAGCCGAGCGAATGATTCGGCGTCAGGTCCTCGAAGTACGTGATGGCGATCGACCGAGCATCACTGCCGACGGCCACCGCCGGCCGATTGAGGTACGCGCGCACGCCGAGTGCGACCACCGGAACCGCGACCATCGCGGCAATGATCGGCCACCAGCGACGCCGTCCCGGCGCCGGTATCGCGGTCAGGGTTCCGCCACTCGGCACCCGGTTCGTCGTCGTCCACGCCGACACCCGCGCCTGGTCCGGATGCCGCAACGCCTCGGCGAACTCGTGCGCCGTCGACCACCGGTCGGCCGGCGACTTGGCCAGCGACTGGAGCACGACCGACTCGAGCTGCGGCGTCACGGTCGCGCGTACGATCGAAAGCGAGGGGACCGGCTCGAGCGCGTGGCGCGCGATGATCGCCTGGGCCGATCCGCCGGAGAAGGGCGGATGCCCCGCGAGCATCTCGTAGACGACGCAGCCGAGCGAGTAGATGTCGGTGCGACTGTCGAGATTCTTGTCGGCCATCGCCTGCTCGGGACTCATATAGTGCGGCGTCCCGACCGTCACGCCGGTCTGCGTCAGCCTCTCGGCGCCTTGCTGCGCGGCCCGCGCGATCCCGAAATCCACGACGAGCGCGTGGCCGTCGTCGATCAGAATGTTTTCGGGCTTGATGTCCCGGTGAATGACTCCGTGTGCATGCGCATACTCGAGCGCATCCGCGACCTCCGCTCCCAGGCGGATCGACTCGTCGATCCCAAGGGCCCCAAAGCGCGTTAACCGCGCACGGAGGGACTCGCCTGCCACAAATGGCATGACGTAGTAGAGCTGCCCCTCATATACGCCGGAGTCATAGAGCGGAAGAATCCGCGGGTGGCTGAACCGCGCCGTGACGTCGATCTCGCGCTTGAAGCGATCCGTCCCAACGGCCAAAGCGATGTCCGGGAGCAACACCTTGATGGCGACGTCGCGATCGTCGCGTGTGTCGTGGGCCCGATACACGGTGGCCATGCCTCCACGACCCACTTCGCTGGTCACGCGATAGCGGCCGTTCAGCAGGACGTCGATCAGATGGCCTACCGCTTCTGGCAAACACTCCCCCCGTCGGGAGCCAACCTAAAACACAGTCACAGCGGACGCTACAAACAATGTGACAAGTAGAAAATGTGATCGAAAAACGCGAGCGTCGACGAGGGACGGACCTGTATCGCATCGCATCATTCTCGGCGATTGGGGACGGTCGGTGATCGGGAACCTCGGGCGTGCTTCGGGGACTCACTTGCAAAACACAACTAAATACTGGTAAATATCAACTGACGAGGGACCTCCCCTATGAGCGACAACGCATACGAAAGTGAGTATCAGACGAAGCAGGGCCGCACGCTGCTCGATCAGCTGCCGGCGCAGCTCGACGCCTCGATGCTGGCTGGCATCGACCAGTTTCACGCCGGCGGGGCGGAGGCCGTCAGTCGCCTCCTCCGCTCGGGTGGCGTACGCGAGGGCATGACCCTCATCGATCTAGGCTCCGGCCTCGGCGGCCCCGCGCGCCTCGCGGCCACACTCGGCGCGACCGTCATCGGCATCGATCAAAGTCCGAGTTTCGTCGACCTCGCGACCGCGTTGTCGGCGCGAAGCGGACGGGCGGATCGGGTCACCTTTCGCGTTGGCGACATGACGTCCGTCGAGCTGCCGGACCACGCCGCGGACCGCGTGATGCTGATCCACGCGCAGATGAACGTTCCCGACAAGGTGGGACTCGCACGCTCGATCGCGCGGCTGTTGCGTCCAGGTGGTGCGCTTCTCCTCTGGGAAATCTGCGCCGCGGGAGATGGCGATGTGCCGTGGCCGATGCCATGGTCGCTCGACGGCCATGACAGTCACTTGGTGAGTGCGAGCGACCTGCGAGCCGCACTCGAGCAGAGTGGCTTGCAGGTAACGGACTGGGCGGATCGGACTGCGTGGACCGGAGAATGGTTTCGGCAGACCATGAGCGCGCCGCCCGCAGCAGGGCCATCGCTGGCCGGCTTCCTCGACCGCGGTCCCGAGCGTCTGCGCAACTTCGCCCGCGCCGTCGCCACGGGACAGGTCGCCCTCATCGAGGGCATCGCCCATGCGTAAGCCTCGCATTCTCGTCACAAGCGCCGCCGGGCGCACCGGTAGCGTCGCCGTACGCGAGTTGCTGCGGCAGGGCTTTCCCGTGCGGGCGCTGGTGCGGCGCCTCGATGCACGCGCCGAGTCCCTCCGCGCGGCGGGCGCCGAAATCGTAGTCGGCAATCTCTTCGACTATGGCGATCTCGAACGGGCGCTGGTCGGAATCCAGCGGGCATATCATTGTCCGCCGTTTGCGCCCAATCTCCTGCACGGCACGATGCTCTTCGCCATCGCGGCCGAGCAGGCCAAGCTCGAGGTCGTGGCGTGGATGAGCGGTTGGAACCCGCACCCGAGCCATCCCTCGGCGTTTACGCGCGAACATTGGATCACGAATCAGATCGTTCGCTGGATGCCATCCGTCGACGCGATCTACGTCAACCCTGGCATCTTCGCCTACGTCTACTTCCTGGGCATCCCGGTGATCGTGAACCTCGGGATTTTCACGGCGCCATTCGGCGAAGGGCTCAATGCGCCGCCGTCGAACGAAGACATCGGTCGCGTCGCGGCGGCCGTGCTCGCGCACCCGGACGACCACATCGGCCGATCCTACCGCCCGACCGGACCCGCACTCATCTCGCCGCGCGATGCCGCGGCCGCGATGGCCCGTGTGCTCGGCCGCCGCGTCACCTATCGGCCCTCAACGATAAACGCCTTCCTGAAGGCGGGAACCGCGCTGGGCATCTCTCCGTTCGACCTCGCGAGCATTCGCCACTACGCGAACGAGATTGCGGGCGGTACGTTCGCGGTTGGCGCTCCGACACATCACGTCGAGGAGCTGACGGGACGGCCCGCCGAAGATTTCGAAACCATCGCGCGTCGATATTTCGCCGAACCCTCGCTCGTGGTACCGGGTCTCCAAGTCGGCTCGAAGCGCAAGACGCTCGCGTTCCTGATGAAAATGATGCTGACCCCGGTGCCCGATCTCGACCGGTGGGAATCCGCACAGAACCTGCCGCGTCTCGCGCGACCCGTGCTCGCGCACGACAATCCGGAGTGGAGGCTGCATGCCGAAGCGCAGCAACTCTATCTTCTGCCCGACTCCACACCCGAACCCGCGAGCGCATGAGTCTGGCCCGCCAGTATCGTCTCCTCTGTCCGATCGCCCGCGCGCTCGATCTCGTGGGCGATCGCTGGGCCCTGCTCATTCTTCGCGATCTTCACGCGGGCCCCGCACGCTTCAGCGAGTTACTCGACGGCCTGACGGGTATCGCCTCCAACCTCCTGACCAGTCGGTTGGACCAGCTCGTCGCGGGACAACTGGTCCGGAGGACGATCGGTCCCCACAAGCTCCCGCTCTACGAGCTCACCTCATTGGGTGCTCACACCGCACCGCTCCTCTACGAACTCGCTGCCTTCGGCTCACGCCTCCCGCCCGATGCCGACGTGCGTCCCCCAGGGAACCGCCGATCGATCGCCGTCACGCTCAAGGTGGCCTGCCGCCGCGTAGTGGATCCCGACCTCGACCTCGAGATCGAGCTCCGAGTCGACGGTGAGCCCTTCACCATTCGTGCCGACCGGGGCCGTGTCGATGTCTGGTCGCGTGCCGCGACGTCGCCACGCGTCATCCTCGAGACCGATTACGAATCACTCGTGGCGGTGACCGACGGGATCATGCCGCTGCAGGACTTCGTGCCGCGCGTCACGGTGACGTCGACGGATCCCGTCGCGGTGCAACAAACATTGGGCCTGCTCGCGGCCGCTGTCCAACGCATCGCCAGCGATGCACCGTACGACTCGCGTCCCGTGGCGGTACGACGTCGGCGTTCACGCTAAGTCTCTAGACAAGGCGCACCGCTAGCCGCATCATTGACGCCCTGATCCCTCCATCCGAGAGTGTGTCGCATGCGGCGCTTCGCGTTTTTCTGTTGCTCTGCGGCAGTCGTGTCCGTCGGCTGCCAGAAGTCACAGCCCCCTGCCTCCGCCGATACGACCGCGACGGCCGCGCCCGCCCCAGCGCCGGCTGCACCGGCACCCGCCGCCATACATCTGGCCGACGTCGCCGGCAAATGGAACGTCCGCGTGCTCAATCAAGCCGGCGACAGCACGCTGCTCACCCTCGTGATGACGACGACGGCTGACAGCACAGGTTGGAAGGAAACCTTCTCGAAGGGGCTGACCGTCCCTCTTCGCGTCATATCGGTCGCCGGTGACAGTATCGTCACCGAGTCCGGTCCGCAGCCGAGTCAACTGCGCAAGGGTATGTCGGTCACGACCCACACGGTGACGCGTTTTCACGGCGACACGATGGTCGGGCAGACCGTCGCGCACTACAAGACAACCAAAGCGGACTCCGTCCGCAATCTGGAATTACGGGGCACCAAGGCGCCGTAACGACGCACGGCTAAATTCGAGAACATGGCAGACACTCGAAAAATCATCGCCGTCGTAGGCGCCACCGGCGCCCAGGGCGGCGGCCTGGTCCGGGCCATCCTGGCCGACGCGTCCAGCGGCTTCACCGCCCGCGCTCTCACGCGCGACGTACACTCGCCCCAGGCGCAAGAGCTCGCCCGCTTGGGCGCCGAGGTCGTGCATGCGGATCTCGACGATCCGCCTACGGTCGCGCGCGCGTTCGAGGGTGCGTACGGCGCATACTGCGTCACCTTCTACTGGGCGCACTTCTCGCCGGAGCGCGAACAAGCCAACGCGCGCACGATGGCCGAGGCGGCGAAGGCCGCCAAGCTGCAACACGTGATCTGGTCGACGCTCGAGGACACGCGACGCTGGGTGCCGGTCAGCGACGACCGGATGCCCACGCTCCTCGGGAACTACAAAGTCCCGCACTTCGACGCCAAGGGTGCCTCTGATCACTTCTTCACTGACCTGGGTCTGCCTGTCACGTTCTTGCTGACGTCGTTCTACTGGGACAACCTGTACATGTTCGGCATGGGCCCTAAGAAGGCGCCCGACGGCACGTACACGTTCACCATTCCCATGGCGGACAAGAAGCTCCCCGGCATTGCCGCCGATGACATCGGCAAGATCGCCTTGGCCATCTTCAAACGTGGCCGCGAATACATCGGCAAGACGATCGCCATCGCCGGCGAGCACCTGAGCGGCGACGAAATGGCATCCCGGATGAGCGAGGCGTTCGGCATCCCGATTCAGTACAACGCCGTTTCGCACGACGCCTACCGCGGCTTCGGCTTTCCCGGCGCCGACGATCTCGGGAACATGTTCCAGTTCAAGTGCGACTTCGAGTCGGCCTTCCGCGCCCCCCGAGACGTTGACGCCACCCGCAAGCTCCATCCGACCCTGCAGACCTTCGCGCAATGGCTCGCGCGGAACAAGGAGAAAGTCACGCTTGGCTAAGATGCGCCGCCTGGTCATGCAGGCATCGTTGTCGCGGTGTTATTGTGGTGATTGTACGCGACAACGCCAGCATTATCGTTGCGCGCATGAGAGCAGCATGGCTATCCCTCGCCTGGAGCGCGATCGCGGGAGCGCAGAGCACGATTCCCCGCACGGTTCCACATGACTTCACGGTCTTCGAGTTCCGTCGCTATACGGTCACGGAGGGCAGCCGCGATCGCTTCGCGCTCTACTTCGATACCTACTTCCCCGAGGCCTTCCAGCAACTCGGCGCCGTCGCCGTGGGGCAGTTCCTAGAACGGAAGAACCCGCGCGGCTTCACGTGGCTTCGCGGATTCCATACGCTGGACGATCGCGCGATCGTGAACGCGGCGTTCTACTATGGGCCGGTATGGCGCGAGCACGCGAAGTCGGCGAACGACCTGCTGTTCGACAGCGACAACGTGCTGCTCCTCCAGCCCCTCGCGCCCGATCGGCAGCCGTCGGTGCTCCCCGCGATCGACCCGGTCACCGAGCCCACCGGTGCCCATGGCATCGTCGTCGCGCAGATCTTCCCGGTCGCGGCCGGACAGGTCGACGCGTTCGCGCGCGCGGCCGAATCGACGTTCGCGCGCTACCGCGCGGTGGCCGGCGTCCGCGAAGCCGGCGTGCTCGCGACGCTCGATGTGAAGAATAACTTCCCCCAGCTCCCGATCCGCACTGACGGTCCCTACCTCGTCTGGCTCGGTGTGGTGAAGGATGACGCAATCCTCGAGCACGAACTCCAACCGCTCGTCGACCGTTCCGGCTCGACGCTGAGCGCGATCGGCGCCTTACGCGGCACGCCGGAGTGGGTCGTGATGGATCCGACGCACCGTTCTCGGCTGCGTTGGTTGAACTAAGCTCACCCTGACCCACGCGTCGCGGGCGTCGTCACCACTCGTCGCCTCGCTGATCGCTCCTCGCGACCTTCGCCAAGAATGTAGTACACGAGCACCCAGGAGCAGACAGTCCTTCGTCTGGGGATGTCCACTCCTGGATGCCCCAGGCGCGACCAGTTCGCGACCGGCTACGACCCGGCGTGCACTGTCGTGCGCATCCACGGATGGATGCAGCACTGGAACAGAGTGGTCCCCGCAGTCAACGGGTCCTCGCGGTCAGCGCCGCCAGGCGCGAGGAACTCGGGGGGCGCGAGTGTGGTGCACTCCGGCGCGACATTCGGCGTTCCCGCCAGCGCGTTGAGGAACGGCACGATCCCGCCACCGAACGCGGCTACCTTCGTGAACGTGTGCGTCTCACCGCCACGATTCACCCCGATGAGCACGTCACCAACCTTGGCGCTCATCCGCGCTGGCGCATTGTGCCACGCCCCGGCGCTTTGATGCGCGGTCAACTGTGCGACGAACTCGGGGAACGGGACCCCACCAGGCCGATCGCATGTGCCCGGTCCCACCGCGGCGTTGAATGTCGCCGAGTCGCATGCGTCGTGCATGTTGACGAGACGGGACGTTCCGCTGGCGTTGACGCTCTTCTGCAGCGCGGCGGTCGGGCCGGTGGTGCGATTCGAGCCATCACAGGCCCAACTGAATGACACGATACACACCAGGACGATAGTCGTCCCAGCGGCTGCGCAAGTGCGGTGCATTTTTTCCCCCTTGCGAGTGTGTCGATCTCCGGTCGCGGGACCGCAGGCCGGATCGGGACGATGCTGTCGAACACATGTCCCGCAACAGCGTGCGAGGCGACCCCTCGCGTGACTCCGGCGCGCACCGCGACGTCTTTTTCGCGCGGAGGTCGCCGTGCGACGTCGATTGCTGAAAAGCCTTCCGATCGCTTTGCGGTTCGGATTCTACATGTCGGGAGGTATTGGCCTGATAAGGTCGGGGCGGTGGACCGACATGCGCCTCCAGATCTTCTTGTTCTTCGCGTGGGGCGGTTGCGCGCTGATGCTTGCCATGCAGAACGCCGGCAAGCCGAATCGCCGCCTGCTCGAAATGGACCCGTGGTCCGCGCCGTTCCTTGCCGTCATGCTTATCGGGCTCATCGGCGGCGCCCTCTGGGCGCCAGACGGTCGCAGGATCCTAACGGGCACCCTTTTCGCGGGTGCTGGCGCCCTCGTGGTCTATGCGATCTACCGTATCTTCCGCCGGCGCCAACCAGCAAACCCACGCGCCGGAGATCGGCCTCCACATCGCTCTGGGCCACCGTTGCCAAAGCGCCCCCGGGGTGACTCGAACACCCGGCCAACGGTTTAGGAAACCGCTGCTCTATCCACCTGAGCTACGGGGGCGAAAGCGGAAAGCTACTGCGAGATCGTGGCTTACGCAGCACGTGGCCTATCGCTGGCGCTGTCGACTTGCCGCAAACTTGTTGCGTAGTCAAAGCCCTCGGCGCGGACGTGGAACTTGGCAGTGGGCTGGTGCGAGTGATGCGCGTCACAACTGTGACTTCGACAGCACTGCCGCGTCGATTTGCCAGGATACCGCACCAGTCCTCCATCGCCGGGATCACGCCATGAAGCCACACCTTACGGGAATCGTCAGTGCGGCAGCGATTGCGCTGGTCGTTGTGAGCTGCTCGTCTTCGACCTCGCCGTCGAACAATCAAAAGCCGAGCGTGCAAATCACGATCGGGCCGCCGACGATGACTGTCGACACGACAGAACAGAGCGTCTGCACCACTCAGGTGTTGCGTCCGGGGCTACTGGGCTCCGTGAGGCCACAGTGCACGCTGACGTATTACACGGACACCCTGACGTGCCCGACGGTCAGCCCGAATCCGGCGTCGGCGTCCGCGGGCGAGGACGTGACCTGGTTCAACAACTCCGGCTCATCGCTCACGATATTCAATGTGTCGGACGGCAATACGCCGGTCGCGACGATCGAGGCGGGGGCGACGTCGAATCCGGTGTATTGGCCGGCGGCAGGCACCGTCACCTACTCGGTATCGACCTGCGTGATCACGGGCCACAATCCTCAGCAAACGCAGCCGCCGACAGAGACGATCTACATCACGACGGGCTGAGGATCGCCATCGACTTTTCCAGGGGCGCGCTGTAGGCTGTCGCGCCTCCTGTCGCACCGAACGCAGACGGACATGAGAAGACACGAGCGCCCAAGAGTGGACATCCCGACGGGGAACTGTCCGCTCCTGGGCGCTCCTGTATACCCACTCAACTCATTAGGAAACCGCTGCTCTATCCACCTGAGCTAGGGGGCAGAGTTACTTATAGTAACAACTTACAGCGGCGGCTGAGATTGCATCTCACTACCTTGGACACAAAGTTTATGGAAGAGATGCAGCTGAAGCTTTGGGCGGCATGGCCCAAGGAGACCGAATGCCTGATGCGGCGTTTGATTCGTTCGCTCGCGTCCGCACCGCAATGGCGGCGTTCCGAATAACGGAGACCCCTGCGATCGCGACGGCGCGCGCCTACGGCATCGATATCGGACTCCTTAAAGAATCGATGCTGCGAACACCACTCGAGCGTGTAAAGCGCAACGATGAAATGCTCGCTACGTTAGCGAAGATGCGTCGCAAGCAGTGAGTCTCCTCGGCATCCTGCGAGGTCTGGATGCAGCCAGGATTCGCTTCGTTGTGATTGGCGGCATGGCTGGGCAACTCCACGGCTCCTCGCGCCTCACGCGGCGGGACGCACTGAGCGAAGTCTCACAGTGCGAGACGGTCGGCGAGTTCGATCGAGCCGTACGATCGCCGAGATGCTGAACCATGACGGCGCAGTCGGTTGCTCTTTGGTGCGGCAGTCTGTGCGTTGAGACTAGAAGTTCTTCACGATCCGCACCATCGGGATTATTTGCTTTGGAATCACGAACGAGACTCCCCCGAGGTTGTGAAGTACCACGGTTGACGTGCCTGCTTGGCAGTCTGGGAACCCGCCGAACGACGAATCCTCAGTGTTCAAATTAGCAACGATCGCGCACGGCCCAGTCAATGCCTCGGTTTGCACGTCCAACGTGGGGTCAACATAAGCGGGGCCACCCGGCAAGGCCCGCACTCACATTCGTGTCGCCATATGCAATGACCGCCCTCAGGGTGTAGGTCGAGTCATCGGCCAGGAGCTGGAATCGCCCGTAGTACGCGACTGAGAGATTGCTGTCGCTGTAAGCAATGACGTTGTAGACGTTCAGGATCAGGCTGTCGCCATTCGCGATCTCATTCGAGTCGAGGACCGAGGCGAGCCATGTTTGCGCTGTTCCCTTGTACCGCACCGTGGTGGGAGCGGGCGCGACGCCCGCCGCTGGCGCGGCCTCCGCGAGGCGAAGGATCCGGCATCGCAAGGCCGCGTACTTTGCTGTGGCGGCGCACTCCTGCGTTGCCAAGCTATCGAGATGCTGGACGAACGTGGTCCTGGGCTTGGCGTTCGGCTCTATCGAGTGACCGCAGGCCATGGTGACGATCGCAAACCAGAAGCATGGGAATCGCATAGAGACCCGAGTTTCGCGGTTTCTTTTGCCTCGGCACGAAGGTTCGCCCCGGCCATTGCTGGCGGTATCGACGTGTCGCCAACTTGTCGCGTAGTCAAACCCCAGAGTAAGCCTGACGGGCATTTCATGACAGCCTAAATTGGCGTTGAACCGGAGGGTGGTTCGATGGCAGAGCCTCGACGATCCACTCAATCACTTGATGGCACCGTCGCTGTCGTTGCCGGCGCGACACGGGGTGCGGGGCGCGGCATCGCACGGGCGCTCGGGGAAGCTGGTGCGATGGTCTATTGCACCGGACGAAGCGTGCGTGGCGACCGCTCTCCATACAATCGTCCCGAAACGATAGACGAGACCGCCGATATGATCGGCGCGGCCGGTGGGTCCGCCGTGGCTATTCGTGTGGATCACACCGTGGAGGGTGAGGTCGCGGCGCTCTTCGACCGAGTGGATCGCGATCGCGGCCGCCTCGATATCCTCGTGAACAGTATCGCCGGCGAAGATCCGCTGATGGCGCAGTGGTGCGCGTTTTGGAAGACGGATCTCACGAATGCGGAGCCAGCCCTCCGGCAGTCGCTCCTGTCCCATATCATCACGGCCAAGCACGCGGCTCCTTACATGATCCGCAATCGTGGTGGACTCATTGTGGAGGTGACGGAAAACGATGTGCTCAGCGCCGGAGGCAATCCGGTGACCCAGACGATCAAGCTCGCGCTCAAAGGGTTGGCGCTGAACATGGCGGCAGAGCTCCGTCCACACAATGTCGCCGCGGTCGCGGTGACCCCCGGATTTCTCAGGTCGGAGACGATGCTGGAGCGATTCGGCGTCACCGAGGAGACCTGGCGCGAGGGCGGGAAAAAGGACCGGAACTTCCTGGCATCCGAGTCCCCGTTGTTCGTGGGCCGTGCCGTCGTCGCGCTGGCCAATGACCCGGCGATCTTAGCGCGTTCGGGACAGCTGCTGAGCTCTTGGGAGCTCGGGCGTGAATACGGATTCACGGACGCCGACGGCCGGCGACCGGACTGGGGCGCTAGTGACATCGACTTCTCGAGGCATCCGGAGTCGTTACTCGAGCTCCTGAGGACTGGCGCCGAGATTCAACTGCTGTGGTTGAGCGACCTGCAGCGAAAGACACGGCATTTTCTGACGAAGCTCACGCGCTGAAATCTGGTGAGCCTCCGACGATAAGTTCGTCTCACACGCTCGAACTACCGGGGAGTGACCGATGCCCGACCAAGATTTCGACATTGCCTTTAAGGCCTTGCCGCCCGAGCTCCAGATGAAGCTCTGGGTGCTGGCGCTCGATGCCAATACCAGCAAGGTGGCCATTGCGTACCGGCCTGGGTCTTTCACGACCAGCCTGACATACAACTACGGCGGGAACGTGGAAGCCTCGCTGAGCGTGCGTCGTGGCCTCACGTCGACGCTCGGCGTGAATCCGTCCAACGGCGACGTCAATTTGAGCATGGTGTATCGCGGCTTCCGGTTTGGAACGAACGCGAGCATCACGAAGCAGTCGGCCGGAGCTCAGCTCGGCTACGGCTTGGCCTTGCTGCCGTATCCCGCGGAACTGGCCGGCATCTTCGAGTCCGGAGCCAGTGGGCTCCAGAGCATGGCCCGCGACATCAGCGCGGCGCCGAATAATCCGCTGGCCTGGTACAAGATGAAAAGCAACGACGCGAGCGCGATCGCCAAAGCCGTCTCCACGGGGCAGCAGATCTCGAAGCTCGCGGACACGTCCGACCGTGTCGGCGTTGGTCTTCGGCTCAACTACACCGCGCAGACCGGCTTTACCATCTACGGCGGGCTACTGCTCAAGTTCTGACACCCGATCATCAGCGAGTGGGCTTCACTCCGCTCAGGACCTGGGTGATCAGCGCGTCCCCATACCGTCTCGTCAGCGGCCGACGCTGAAGGAGCAATCCAGAGTATAACGGGCCGACAATCGCATCGATCAGGAGCTCGGGATCGGTATCATCCCGAAACTCGCCAGCTTCTTTCGCGCGCTCGATGTCACGCACCGCGGCCGCGCGTCGTGATTTCATGTGCTGCTCGTACAGGTCGCGGAGAATGTCGGGCTCACTCTGACCCTCGGCGATGAGCTCGGCGACGACCTTCCCGAACAATCCGTTCAACTCGCGAATCAGGATCGCGATGTTGGTGCGGAGTGCATCTTCAACTGAGTCGCCGGTAGCGACTCGTTTGCGCTCGGTCGCCATGCGCTCGTGAAACATCGCGAGGACGAGGGCGGCCTTCGTTGGCCACCATCGATAGAGAGTGGGCCGTCCAACCTTGGCCTTCTTGGCGACGGCCTCGAACGTGAGATCGCGTACCGACGTGTACTGTAACAGGTCGTGCACCGCGCTCATGATCGCGTCATGAGACTCCGCGCTCTCGGCAGGCGGCCGTCCGCGTTTCGGGCTCTTCCGCGTGGGAACTCCGGAGGATCAGTTGTGTTTGTGTTACGTAGCGTAACGACAAATACAATATTCACTCTGAGATATCCGCATGCAATCCCAGTTTACGCACGATATCAGTCCGGACGATCGGGCCGCGGTCGCTGCCCAGCGCGCGATGGCGCTGCCCAACAAAGGCCAGCTTCGGGGGGCCGGTGCTCGCGCGGCATACGATGAGATCATCGCGTACGTCGCGGCGCCCGATGGCGTGACGTACGAGGCTGACACCATCGGTGGCGTCTCCGGCTGGTGGTGCCGTACCGCGACCGTTCGTCCGTCCGCGGCGATCTTGTACTTGCATGGCGGCTGGTACGTGTGGGGCACGGCGCAGGCGTACCGTCACTTCGCCGGCCATGTCGCCGCGCGATCGGGAGCGCCGGTATTCGCAGCGGACTACCGCCTCGCGCCCGAGCACCCGTTTCCAGCGGCGCTCGTGGACGCTGAGTCCGCCTATCGCGGCCTTCTCGAGCGAGGCTACGAGCGGATCGCTCTCGTCGGCGACTCGGCCGGCGGTGGACTCGCGTTGTCGCTCGCGGCGCGACTCTCTGCCTCAATGACCGCACGTCCGGTGGGCGTCGCCGCGTTGTCTCCGCTCACCGATCTGACATTGTCGGGCAAGAGTTGGGAGACTCGGGCCGAAGCGGACCCGTACTTCACGAAGTCGCAGGGCGTGGCGAACGTCTCGGCGTACGTGAACGCACAAGACGCACGTGATCCACTTGCGTCTCCCCTGTACGGCGATTTCGCCGATCTGCCTCCCGTGCACATCATTGTCGGCGATGATGAGACGCTGCTCGATGACTCGACGCGCTTTGCGGATCGCGTCACCGCGGCAGGCGCCAATGTCCGTCTCGACATCTGGCTCGGAATGCCGCATGTCTTTTTGACTAGCGTAGGCCAACTGCGCGCGGCAGACGAGGCGTTCGCGGCACTCGGCGATTTTCTCGGCAAACGCTTCATGTAACGGGAACTAGACCATCGAGACTCGCTGACGTTGACGCCGTCAGTCTACTAGTCGACCCGCGAGATCGTCGCCTGGGTGCACGACTCGCTCATCGATTTCGGTCTCACCGGTGACGCGATCGGGATCTCGAACAACGGTGAGATCATTGGCGAGTCTGACACGCAGGGAGGGTCGTCTGGAGGCCGAGCACGGGTGCTCGGTACTTGCCCGGCGTCAATTTCACCGGTCGCAGCAAAGCCGTTGCGATCAACAATTCGCATCAGATTATCACGCAACAAGGCAGTCAATTCCTGCTGCCGCAAAATTACGGTACCGCGACGACAACAGTCGCCGCGAAGTAGTAGATCCCGTCAGAACGCCGCCGTCGCGCGAATCAACCACTCGCGCGGCTGCGGCAATCGGAGCTGCGCCACGTTGCCGGTCGTGAGGTCCGCATCCGGATCCGGTCCGCGATAGTTGGTCGACAGCGCGAGATTGCGTGCGGCGACGGTCACGCGGACCGATGATCCGAGGAAGAGGGGCAGTGGGGCAGAGAGCGAGAGCTCGCGCCAGCGGATCGCGTTGACGCGCTGGACTTCGCCGGCGCTGATGTACGAGTCGCTGGCCGCGATCGCCCTCGCCTGGTCGGCCAGTGAAGCGCCTGGGACGTTCAGGGCTCGCGAAGTCGCGACGTCCGCTTGGTAGTTGCTGGCCAGATCCGGCAACACGTATCCGCCACGATAGTCGACGAGGACACCTACGATCAGACGACCATGCCAGAGGCCGAGCGAGGATGACAGGGCTGCCTCGCGCGTCGGTCGGGCAGGGCCGACGTACGACGCGGTTGGGGCGACTGTGACTTCCGACGGCTCAATGGCGCCGTCATGATTGACGTCCGCGTAGCTGTAGGAGGTGGCCCAGATGCCGTAGACCGGACGCCCTGCGACGAGTGTCATGAAGGGCGACACAGTCTGCAGCGGACCGGGAAACCCAAGTCGCAACACCTTGTTCTGATTGACGAACCCCGTGAGCGTCAGATCCCAACGCACGGCGTCCGTCACGATCGGCTTGGCGCCGACCGTGACCTCCAATCCGTCATCGCGCGTGATGCCGCTGCCTGAGTCGAGCTGCACCATCTGACCGTTGTACGGGAACAGCGAGGGCACCTGCACGTCGACGTTGCGGCGCTCGAACACCGTGAGATCGAGCGTCAGCCGATCGTGCGCCAAGCCGGCGATCACACCGCCCTCGGCCTCACGCTGTCGCTCCGCCACGAATCTGGGCGCACTCGGTACACCGCAAGTCACGCCGCCTATGCCCGGAGTGGGCAGACACGACCTGTTGAAAACGAGGAGGGCATCGAGCGGTGGGAGCGCGTGCATCTCGCCGATGGCGCCGCGCAACCCGATGTGAGCGGTGCTGTCACGTCCGAACAACATCAGCCGGCCGCGCAATGATGGATCGATGGCGGTGGATGTGGCCCCATACACATGCATCCGTTCGTGATTCCATCGCGCGCCGGCGTCGATCGTCAAGCGATCGGCGATGACCACCGTTTGCTCAGCGTAGACGCTCTGCGTGCGATCGGCGAATCGAGGGTTGGCCTTGTCCTTCACATCGAGATACTGAAATCCGATCGCGGTTCGCGATGCCAGCCAGTGGGCCGCTTGTACCGACAGATCGCTCCCCAGGTCGGACGTGAAGGTGTTGAGGCCTCCAAGGGTCTGATGCAACCCGAAGACATAGCCGGGTCCGAGCGGTCCGTACGAGCCGGGGAACGGATCAGACCTCCACGTCTCATTGGTCCCATCCTCACCGACGCGCGCATGAACGGTGAGCGGCGCGATGACCCGCCAGTTGCCGTACGCGGTCCCCGTCGTATGCGTCGCGTGATCGATCGCGAGATCGTTGAGCATTTCGTCCGGGTAGTTTGAGCCTTGCGGCCAACCCGGCGGACCATAGCCCGGGTTGAGCGCGCCCGCGATCAGCAGCGAGTCGATACCCGGCAGCCGCTCGTACGCGTCGCTATACGCGCCCGCGATGCCCCAATCGACCGCGTGGCCAATCGTCGATGACAGCTGCCCGCGCACATCCGACCGCCGCGCGGTGTTGGGACGATATCCAGCGGCATTGCTCGACTGAAAAACGCGCGGCATCTCGAGGTCGCCGTCCGAACCGGCGTAGTGCACGGTCGCATAGGCACGGATGCCTTCGACCGTGAGCCCCACGTCACCGCCCAGTCGCTGCGACGTCCCTGTTCCGATCGGCGTCGTGGTCGCATCGATCAGCGGATTGAAGTGCGTCACGCTATCGACGACACACTGACCCTCGGCGGCCTCATACCTCAGACATTGTTGCGCGCCACCAGTCGAGTGACCAAACGCGTAATAGCTCGGCGTCTCCGGGCGCCGCACCGAGGTCCACCCGTTCTCGGCGGTCACACTCCCATACAGGAATCGCGTGCTGCCACGCCGCGTCGTGACCAGAATCACGCCGTTGCCGGCGCCCGGCCCGTACAACGCCGCGGCGGCGGGACCGGGAAGTATCTCGATCCGTTCAATCTCGGCGGGATCGATATCGTCGATCCGCGCCGTCGCGGGATGACCGGCGATGTTGGGCGTGTCGACGCCCTGCGCGTTGTCGACGCGCACGCCGTCAATGATCAAGAGCGGCCGCGCGGAGGTCAGCGGCTCGGCCGCACCTCGGATCGCAATGACCGGCCCCGCACCCGCGCTGCCGTCACGCGGTTGAACCTGCACGCCCGGCACGCGCATCGTCAGCGCGCCGGATAGGGAAGAAGTGTCGCCTTGTCCGAAGAGCGGTGCCGCTATGCCAATAATGGCAAGCACCGCGGTTGAGGCCGTTCGCATGGCCGAGCAAATACATGCGTGCGCACGGCCCGTCAAGCAACAGTTTGCCACCGGCCGCGACCTCGAACGCGCGGCGGCGATCCCAAGGCGGCGTCACGCCCGTGGTGCGAACGGCTACATCGTGCCCGCGTGTATCGTCGCAGGCGATGACAGCTTGGTCGTAATCGCACCCCCCTGCGGAATGCAGAAGTCGTATTTCGTCGTCGCGTAGGCCGTGCCCGCACCAGCCGCGGTGCCGGCGGCCGCGCCGATCAACGCGGTCTTCGCACTGCGGCCAATGATGCCGCCGATCAACGCACCGGCTGCCGTGCCGATCCCCGTCTTCGTCGCCTCCTGCCCCATACTGGTGGCGCGGACCTTCGTGGTCTTCACCGAGACGATGTCGGCATCGAGCGGATAACTCCTGCCGTTCACGTTCAGCGAGTCGACCTGAATGCCGATCTGCCCATGCTGCGCCACGTTGTCGCTCGGCTTCACCTGAGTGACCCCGAGCATGACCGTCGCACCAGCCGGCACGGTGCCACCGGTGCTCGTCGAAACGGCATTCGCCAAGTTCGCCGTGAACGTGTCACCAACATGATTCGTGTTCGTGCAAATTTTCTGATTTGACGTCAGCGACATGGTCGTGCCGACCGGAATCATCGCGGTCTTCTGAACGACTTCGCCGCCCGTGCTCTCCCGTACGCGATGGCGCGAGTGGTCCTGACGAGTCATGCTGTCGGCCGGCGTGACCACTGGCGCCGCGGCCGTCGTGTCGGCCGACGACGGTTGTTGGCTCTGGTTGGCTGTACCCGTACAGCCCAGCACGACGCCCACCGCGCCGATGAGTGCCCATGGTGTTCTGCCCATGCATCCTCCTTGCCTCCTACACGGAGGGCAATTGCCGGGCCTGTGCTGAGCGCCGATGACGTCGCTTGCGCTCGGCCTTCGGCCGATGGACACGCGGCGGTGGCTTGTGCAACTGGTAGCGGACGCGGAAGCCAATCGCCACGACGACGACGATGATGCAGAGCTCGACCAATACCTTTTCGCCATCGAGCCAATCGATCGGATTATCCTTGAGCGCCGGATCGCTCAAGAGACCGTGAATGGCGTACAGCGGGAACATCACGTAGGTGAGCAAATGCAGCGTCTTCCACGTGCGCCGGCTCAAGATCCACCACTCTTGGCGCAGAATCGACGTCGTGACCACGAACGCGAGGATCCAAAACGCGAGCGCGCCGATGGTCGTTTGGTAAGGCTGCTTCGGCGCCTGCGGCGGCCATAACAAATCCATGACGCCGAACTTGGTCGACGCATCGAAGAGCAGGATGATGGGATGAATGAAGGCGACGGCGAGCGCCGTGTATCCCGTCCAGTTGTGCAACCGCACGGTGTTGACGCGGCGGTGCGGCCAATGGCGCACGGGATTGTACTTCACGGACAGCAACAGTCCGAGCAGGATGTTGAGCGTCAACAGGCCCATGGCCACGAGGCCGGCATCATTCGAAAGATCAAGAACCGACATGCTTCTCCGCCGTTGCGGGACATCTGTTAATCAGGAACTTTGCGCTCATGCGAATCCCAAAAATTCTAGTGACGTTGATGGCGCTCGTCGCCATCCCGACCGCAACTGCCGCCGCGCAGTCCGATGAACAGGCGATCAAACTGGTCCTGAAGCACATGTTCGACGGCATGCGCGCCCGGGACACCGCCATGATGCGATCGACCATGCTGCCCTCGACAATCCTCGAGCGTACCTCGGCGACCGGCGAGCTCGGAGAGCCCATCCAGATGACCAAGTTCGTCGACCGCGTCGGCGCGGGAACGGGCCCCGGCGGGGACGAGCAGATCGAGAAAAATCCCAAGATCGAGGTCGATGGCCCGCTCGCCTCCGTGTGGACCGCCTACACGTTCACGCCGGGCGGCAAGACGGCCATCGACCATTGCGGGGTCGACGCCTTCCTGCTCCGGAAAGGCGCCGACGGGTGGAAGATTTTCCACATCGCCGACAGCTCCCACAACGAGGGGTGTAAACCGATCAAATGAGGCAATGGCGATAGTTTTGCCGTTACCCACTGGCCCGGACCAGCGTCTACGCGGGTGTGGATATATTGTTGATAACGTGTGGACCAGGGAGCACTGTATGTGGTACGCCCCAGTGGGTCGTTTCAGCTTGAAGGAAGAGGGTGACTGGCTCCGTCTCAAGACCGAAGACGGCAGGGAGCAGGACGTTCTCCGCCGTCCCGGCGAGCGGCGAGCCGATTGGCAGGCGCGGGCCCTGTCCGCCCTCGAGCGCTGGATCAGCCAGGTCGCCTGAGACGTGATCGCCGTCCTGGGCGCGACTGGCAAGATCGGTCGCGCCACTATCGCCAAGCTCCGGAAAGAGGGCGTCGCGGTCCGCGCGGTCGCGCGCGATCTGGTGCGGGCAGCCGACCTTGGTCTCGGATCTGACATCGCGATCGCGGACCTCGAGGATACCCGGGCCGTGCGCAGGGCTATCGATGGTGCGGAGGCCGTCCAGGTCATCTGCCCGACGTACCCGCGTTCGCCGAACGCCGCGGGCGACATGATGCGCACCATCGAAGCCATCGCCGCGGCTATCGAGCACGTCGAACCGGATCACGTCGTAGCCATCTCGGACTTCGGCGCCGAGCTCTCCGACGGGACCGGCATCACGGGACTCTTTCATTTTCTCGAAAACCGCCTACGGCGCGTCGAAACCAACGTCACGTTCATCCGATCGGCGGAGCACATGCAGAACTGGGCGAGGCAAGTGCCGACGGCCCTTCGCACCGGCACGTTGTCGACGATGCATCACCCAGTCACCAAGAGCTTCCCAACCGTCTCAGCGTCCGACGTCGGCCTCATAGCCGCGGACCTGCTGCTGGAGCCCGCGACGCGCATCGTCTACGTCGAGGGCCCAAAGCGCTACACGGCCCGCGATGTCGCCGAGGCGATCGGCGTCGACGTGACCGAGCTGCCAGAGGCGGACTGGATACCCGCGCTCATCGGCGCCGGCATCAGTGAGAGTTATGCGCGCCTCGTGGCCGAGTTGTACGTGGCGCACAACGCCGGGCGCATCGAGGTCGAGGCCAGCGCTCGCGACGTGCGAAAAGGTCAGACGGAGCTGAGCGACGTGCTACGTAAAATCGCCGATCAATGTGTTGAACCCATGCCGTAAGTGTGCGAGCACGGGAGATTGGCGCGGGTGGCCCCAGTAGGGCGTCTTATTCACGTCGACCGGTATGATGGTCCCGTCGGTGTCGACCGCGCAGTCGACACCGCAGAAGTCGGCGCCGAGCGCTGAGGCCAACGGCCGCGCCGCGGCGAGCGCGCGAGCGGCGACATCCGAAGTGGGGCCTAGCGGGGTCGTGTCCCAGAAGTAGTAGTCGCGCCGATCGCTCTGGGGCAGCGAGAGCTTCTTGATGTCGCTGGCCGCCCACGCCAGTGTTACCACCGCCGCGGGGCCAACGATATAGGCGCGGATGAAGAGACCATCCGGGTTCGTGATGTACCGCTCCACGACCAGCGCCGGATCATTCCATGTAGCGAGCGCCACCTCTTCGCGCCGGCAGATGACGTACTCCACGCGCTCGCTGAGATCCTGGATGAACGGCGTGGCTCGATCACCCCATCGCTCGCGCATGAGACGCTCGGGCTTGCCGGCGTAGTTGAGCGTCGTCTTGACGATCACGCGCTCTTCTGGCGGGCCGGATGGGCTGGCGCGGGCGCTCGGTAAACCCAGCGCATCGGCGCGCGTGTGCAGCGTGCGCTTCCGAACGTCGATCGCGCCGGCGTTGAGCACCGGCAGCGGCCAGGTCGCGTCGGCCTCCATAAACCCCCGCGTGTAGCTCAAGTTGATGTTCATGAGCACACCACGCGTCGTCGGCGATAGCGAGGCGACCACACTCGATACCGAGTCTCCCGGGGCCACCGTTATGCGCTGGGCCGTGGGGTAGAGCACCTCGACCATGAACCCGAACCACCCCTCGGACTCGCACACGGTGACGTTGGCGCGCGGCGGATCCATGGGCCACCGTTGGCGCGGCGGCAGGCCAAGAAGTTGACGGAGGCGGGACATCCCGATTGAAGGACGCTTGGGACGGCCGTTCGGTTAGATCGTCGTTTTATTGTGCAGCACATGAAAGGGGCGGTCCTCAAATCGCGGTTCGCGTTTATTGAGGAGCACTTCGGGAAGACCGGTGTGGAGAAAGTCCTGTCGCGCTTGACCCAGGCCGACCGCACCGCGCTCGAGGTCATCCTGCCCATCCGGTGGTACGCATTCGACCTGGGCGAGCGCATGGACGCCGCCATCGTGGCGGCCCTTGGCAACGGCGACCCGCGTTTTTTCGAGCGCCTCGGCGCGGCGTCGGCCGAGCGGAACCTCATGACCGTCCATAAGGGGTTTTTGCGGCCCGGCGATCCGCACGCCTTTCTGCGCAACGCCCAGGTCATCTTCCGCACGTACTACGATATCGGCCGGCGGGACTACGAGATGACAGGGCCAACCTCGGCCGTGCTCACGACGCATGACGCCGAGTCATTCAGCGTGCCCGATTGTCTGACCATTGTCGGCTGGCATCGGAAGGCGCTCGAGATGTGCGGAGCGAGCCGTATCGAGATCCGAGAGACTGAGTGCCGGGCGAAGGGCGGGGCGGTCTGCCGCTACGAGATTTCCTGGAACGAGATCAGCGACGCGCAGTTCGCGAGGGATTAGTCGCCTTGGGACCGCTGGCACATCGGATGGAACCTGCCTAGCTTTCAGAGCTTAGCCCGTTTCACATCCACCTGAATGTGCCGTCACGAATGACCCCTGCCGCGGCCGCGACTGCTAGCCGGCCGACCCTGGAAGACCGCACCGAGAGCCTGCAGGACTGGGCGCGGTTATACACGCGCGAGCTGTCGATCGCCGGCGTGATCCTCGTCGCGCTCATTGGCGTGCTCTGGCTGTACCGCTACTCATCGCAGCAACAGCTCATGCACGCGGACGAGCAGCTCCTGCAGCCCGAGCAGTCCCTGGCGGCCGGCAACATCCCGCTCGCACAGGACGGACTCAAGCGCATCATCGCCCGCTATAGCGGCACGCCGGCGGCGACGCAGGCGTCTATGCTGCTGGCCCAGACGTACTATGGTCAGGGCAAATACGCCGACGGTCTCCAGACGCTCCAGAAGGCGCCGCGATCGGGCGCGTCGAAGCCGTTCGCATCCGGCGTTGAAGGTCTGATCGCTGACGGATACTCGGAGCAGGCCAAGTACAAGGACGCGGCCTCGCACTACCTTGCCGCCGCCGCGGCGTCGCCGTATCCGAACGAGCAGGCTCGCTACAAGTCTTTCGCGGCCCGGTCGTACACGAACGCCGGGGACACCGCGCAGGCGGTCGCGATCTGGCGCGATCTCCTGAAGAATGACGATAGTCCACAGTCGGCCGAGGCGCGCTTGCGGATTGGCGAGCTCACGGTGAAGCCGGCGAAATGAACACGCTCGCGCGTGGTCTCGCGGTCGGCCTCGTGATCCTGGCGCCGCGGCTCGTCGTCGGCCAGGATACGTCAAAAGTGAAAGCATTGCCCGGCCAGATGGACCTGAGTCTCAGCGACTCCGCTCAGCGCCGCATCGCGCAGGCCATGGCCAAGGATTTGGGCAACCTCCGCAAGGCCGAGGAGAGCTACTACACGGCTCATAAGGCGTACGCCTACTCCGTGGGCGATCTCGCCCCGTCGTTCCGGCCCACGGCCGGCAATGTCATCGCGATCACGCCGACTGACGGCGCCGGCTATCATGCCGTGGCCACCAACCCCGCGCTGCCCGGCGCGGAAGCCGGATTCGACGTCCCCGCGCCCAAACACTAGAAAATCAGGAGCTTCGCATGCGATCGCTGTTGGCGACGGAGGACCGGTTTGCACCCACACTGGCCCGGCTGACGCTCGGGATCGTGTTCTTCTTTCACGGCATGCAGAAGCTCTTCGGCTGGTTCGGCGGGTTCGGTTTCAACGGCACGCTGCACTTCTTTACCGACGGACAGCACATCCCGGTCGTGTTCGCCGTGTTGGCCATCCTCGCGGAAGGCCTGGGATCGATCGGCCTCATTCTGGGATTGCTGAGCCGTGTGGCGGCATTCGGCATCGCGTGCAACATGGTCGTCGCGGTCTACTTGGTGCATTGGCCGAACGGGATCTTCATGAACTGGACGGGTACTCAGAAGGGCGAAGGGTTCGAGTTCCACATGTTGGCGGTTGGTCTCGCTTTGATTGTCATGATCTACGGTGGTGGCGCGTGGTCACTCGATCTGGCTCTTTCACGACGAAAGCAAGCATCCTCGCGTTAGCGATCGCGTGCGCGATCCCCGCGTCGGCGCAGGTACCGGTGCTCGGTGTCGCGGGTGGGCTGTCCGTGCCGACGAGTCGCTTTGGCCGGCCGCTCGACGTCGGCTTCGACTTTCAGGCGAGCGCCGATTTCCGGCCCGTGCCCGGGCCGTTCGAGTTTCGGGGTGATCTTCTGTGGAGCCGGTTCGCGGTCAGCGATCCCGGCATCGGCAGCTCGAACGTGGTCGGTGGAACGTTCGATCTCGTCGTCGATGTGCCGGTGCCGGGAGTCTCGCCGTATCTGATTGGTGGTGTCGGCGTCTACGATGTCGAGGTCGGGAGTGACGTCTCGCACCATAGCCGCTTCGGCACGGGGCTCAATATCGGTGGTGGGGTGCGGGTTCCGATCCTGCCGTTCCTCCACGCCTTCTTCGAGACGCGGTATCACGTCGTGTACGCCAGTCCGTTCGGCGGCAACACGACGTTCCTGCCTATTGTCGTCGGGGTGCGTCTTCGCTAAGGCTCGCCTGGAGCTGCGTGTTGAGCTCCGTTCCACCGCTCCAGAGGTCGTACCACGTGAACGTCTTGCCCTTGCGGTGGCCTTTTTCGGTCAGCGTCAGCCCGTCGGGCGTGAGCGTCGCGACTAAGGTCTGATCGCGGACGATGATCTCGCGCTTGAGCGCTTTGTCGAGTTTTGTCGGCATCCCCCAATCTATCGCGCTCGCGCTCATCATTGGGATCGCCATCGATCTTTACGCGGGATATTTGTTCGTTTGTCCGCTGCGGAGCACGATCGGTCTTCCCCCGACTGACCTCGGTGCGACGCCGATGGTGTTTCCATCGCACTCCGGGGCGACGTTGCGTGGATGGTTCATCCCCGGCGTTCCCGGCCGTGGCGCGGTCGTGCTCGTGCATGGCATCCATGCCGATCGGCGCGTGATGCTGGGGCGCGCGCGATTTCTGCACCGGGCCGGGTATGCGGTGCTCTTGTTCGATTTACAGTCGCACGGTGAGAGCACTGGGGATCGCATCACGTTCGGCGCGAAAGAAGCGCGCGATGTCGAAGCCGCCATCGACGTCATGCGCACAAAAGCACCGGGCGAGCGCATTGGCCTCATCGCCGTGTCACTCGGTGGCGCCGCGGCTCTCTACGCGTCGCCGCTCAACGTCGATGCATTAGTTATTGAGTCGGTCTATCCATCGATCGTTCAGGCGACACGTGACCGCGTGGGTCCCGTGCTCACGCCCCTCTTACTGTGGCAACTCCGGCCGCGACTCGGTCTCCATGCGCGCGATTTGCGACCCATCGATCATATCGGCAGCGTGCAGTCACCGATTTTCGTCATGTCGGGCGCCGAGGACCGTCATACGACGCCCGAGGAGTCCGAGGCCATGTTCGCGGCCGCTTCGGATCCAAAGGAATTCTGGCTCGTGCCTGGCGCCGCGCACGATGACCTGCATGCGGTCGCGAAGACAGAGTACGAGCGGCGAGTCCTATCGTTCCTGCACCGGAGCGGGGTGGGCGGGAGCTGAGCCCGCGGGTGTCGGGATCGTGTGCGTGACGGTCGGGTGCGCCGGGTCGATCCAGATCAGCGCGGGTGCCGACGGGTTGACCCATGCCGTGTAGACCAAGCGGCCATCGGCGAGCCAGGTCGGCTCACCGTCGTTGGCCGGTGTGGGCGACAAGCGCGTGATCGAGCCGCTCGCGAACGTATAGAGAAAAATGCCGACATCGCCATCGCGCGTCGATGCGAACGCCAGCGTCTTGCCGTCCGGACTCCACGCCGGATCGACGTCTGTCGTGGTACCGTCGCCGAGTGGCGTTTGCTTTGACGATGCCAGCGTCAGCTCCACCAGCTCGGCGTGTCCATATTGCGTCGTCACATAGACGAGCGCATCGCCGGCTGGGGACCAGGTCGGGTTCTCCTCGTCGACGCTGGTTGTTCCGAGGAATGCCGTGACGGCCGTGGGATTCAAGCCTGCGCTGGTCGACGTCCAGATCTTGTTCTGGCCGGAGACCGCACTCACAAAGGCCAGATGACTCCCGTCGGCCGACACGGCGGGCTCCATCGTGGGGTAGGGGAGCGAGTCCAGCGACGTTTCCGTGCCGCCCGTGAGCGCCACCGAGTAGAGGGACGGCTCACCGGTCCGATAGCTCGTGTAGGTGACTGTGTCGCCTGACGCCGTGGGCCGGTAGTTCTCGCTCGAGTCCGAGGCGAGGCGCGTCAGCGCCATGCCATCGAGGGTGATGCTGAAGATCGTTCGCGTGTTGGAGCCGTTCACGTCGATCATGTCGAACACGATCGTCGGTGGCGCACCGACATGCAGCACTTTGGTCGCGGTGGTGTCGCCGACTTTGGCGGAAATGGTCAGTGTTCCCGTGTCGAGGAGCCGCAGCGTCTGCCCTGAGGCGAGCACCCCGATGGACGACGGCACGGCGGACCACTGCACGCTGTCTGCCGGAAGGGCCTTCGACCCACGAGAGGCCGCGAGCGTGACCGTCGAGTTGCGCTCGACGTAGCCGGCGACGGCGACCGATACCGTGGTGATTCTCGCCGGTGCCGAGGGACCGTCGTGGCAGCCGGCGAGGAGGACGAGCAGGGCGGCGCGCTTACTGCGAGCCGAGGAGAGCCACTCCATTATCTCCGCCGATATACACGTTCGTGGCCGATGTGCCGTAGATTGAGCGCAGGGTCGTCGTCAGGCCCGACCACATGGGAGACCACTGGTTGCCGTTGTAATGCAGGATGGTGCCGTTGTCTCCGACGGCGTACGCGTCACCGGTGTATCCGGCCGGTGCGGGCTCGCCCCACAGCCAGCGCAGGTCGTTTGTCGTGCCACTCGTCTGCGCCGTCCACGTCGCGCTGCCGCTGTTGGCCACGATGGTTCCGGCCTGGCCGACCGCCCAGAGTTGCGTGGTGCTCGTGCCCCAGACCGCGAAGAGCGTGTCGGTCGTCCCGCTCGTCATCGGGTTGAATGTCCTTCCGCTGTCGGTCGACTGATAGATCGCGCCGAGGACGTTCGTCGTGTAGAGGATCTTGTTCGAGGCGCCCCAGAGTCCCATGAGCTGCGCGGTCCCCGCCGTCGCGTTGGTCTGGGTATCGTTGCAGTAGATGGTGCCGGCCTGCGATGCGGCGCAGAGGACGAGCGTGTCCGCCTGATCGCCCCATTCGGCGCGCCAACTCGTGCCGCCGTGAGGCGTGGCGGTCCAGGAGGTGCCGTTCCAAATCGCGACGTTGCCATTCACGGTCAGCGTGTGTACGTCGGTCGGGCTGAATCCCCAGAGACCGAGCATGGTGTCGGCCGGCGTGCTCGAGGTGTAGACCACCGACCAGTTGTTGCCGTCGTAGTGAAGGATCGAGCCAACGGTCGTCGCCCAGACGCTCGTGTCGCTCGCCGCCCAGATCCGGAAGATGGGGAAACCGCTCTGATTGGAGACGGTCGCCGTTGTGCCGTTGATCGAGACGAGGGTGCCCGCGTCGCCCACCGCCCAGATCGGCGTGATGCCGTTCGTGGTCGTGATACCGCGCAGGGTCACGCCGATGGCCTGGCCGTTGTATGTCCAGTTGCCGGCGCCGTTATAGCGAACCATCGTGCCGTTCGCGCCAACGGCCCAGACGTTGGTGGACGAGGTGCCGCCGACCGCATCGAGCTCGCTGGTCGTGTTGCTCGTCATGGCCGTCCAGGTCGTGCCGGTGTAGTGATAGATCGAACCGTTTGTCGCGACCGCGAACACGTTGGTGGCACTTGTGCCCCAGACGCCTCGGAATGGCGGGTTGCCGGCGGGTTTCGTGATTTGCGTCCAGCCACCCGTCGTCCCGTTGCCGTTGTAGGTGACGATGCGGCCGGCATCGCCAACCATGAAGATGTGGGAGGCATCGGCGGCCCAGACCGCGCGGATCGTATCAGCGACGCCGTGCGGGACGGTCGTCAGGTTGGTCCACGACGTGCCGTTCGTGGACTGGAAGACGACCATCTGGCCGCCGGTCGAGCCGACGGCGTAAATGTTGGTCGGCGTAATCTCCCACACACCCTTGAGATTCGCGGCGCTCGGCGTCGTGACTTTCGTGAATGTCGAGCCATTGTAGTGGACGGCGAGACCCGCATCGCCCACGAACCACACGTCGCTCCGCGAGGATCCCGAGACGGCGCGAATCTGATACGTCGGCTGGTTGAGGGCGAGCTGCGACCACTGCGTGCCGTCGTAGTGCATGACGGTGCCGTTCAAGCCCGCGGCGAAGACGTCGTCGGAGCTGTCCTGCCAGACGCCGTTCAGCTGATTGCTCGAGACGCCCTGGTGGATCGGCGTCCAGAGGAGCACGCCCTTCTCGAACGGCATGTCGGCGGAGACTTCGACGAAGAAGTTGAAGCCGCAGACGCCTGAGCTGAGCTGGAACGACCAGCTCTTCGACGCGCTGACCGAGTCCGATTTAATAATCTGGTTGTACTGATAGTACGGCTGGCCGCTCGCCGTGAACGTGCCGGTCGATGTCCCGATGGGGGCGACCGTGCCGGTGCCGCAGGCGACGAACGGGCCATTCGTGAAGAAGACATCGACGCCACCGCCGGCCACCGTGCTGCCATCCTGGGTGCCGATCGGTTGCGTCATCAAATTTTGCACGGTCGCGTTGAACGAGAACACGTGTGTCGTCGTGCTGTACGCGAACGTATTCAGCGCGAGCGTCACATAGACGTTCTGCTTGCCGACGATGACGTTCTTGCGCAGGGTGCTTCGGCTGGCCGCGGTGGCCGCGGACGACCCGCCATCGAGCGGCGTGCAGGTGACGCTCTGGGGATGCAGCGTCGCCCTGCACGACAAGGCCGCGCGCGACGCCTTCGCGCCCGTACCGGATGAGACGGGGCGGGGCGCGACCATATTTTTGTCGTCGCTGCACGCCACAAGGGTGGCGGCCGCGACGATAGTGAGTAACGTTGCGCGCAGCATTGTCAAATCTCCTTACAGTTACTTCAGGTCCTTCGGTCATGATGACGATTAAACGAACTCTCATGTAACGCCGAGCCCGGTCGGCACGTAGCGTGGTCAACGTGCTGTCAGGTTAGGTCCCTTAGATTCGGGTCATGAAGTACGGGGCTTTGTTGGGATCCTCGGTTTACGCGTTGCTCCGCAACAAGTTACGGAGCATTCTGACCGTCCTCGGCATCACCATCGGGATCGCCGCCGTTATCTGCGTCGTGGCCATCGGCAAAGCGGGCCAAGCGCGCGTCGAACAGCAGCTCAACAACCTCGGTGACAACTTCGTGTGGATCGAGGAAGGTGGGCGCGCCGTGAATGGCGTGCGCACGGGCTCGCACGGCATGCCGACGCTCACGGTCGCCGACGCGATCGCGATCAAGAATCAGATCCCGATCATCAAGAGCGTCTCGCCGAACGTCGACGGCTCGATCCAGATCATCTACGGCAATCAGAACTGGTTCACGAGCTATCGGGGCGTCGCGCCGGAGTACTTTGAGATCAAGCGCTGGTTCGTCGATCAGGGCGCGTTCTTCTCGCACGACGACGTCGACCGCGCGGCCGATGTGTGCGTCATCGGCAAGACGGTGCGCGATCAGTTGTTCGGCAACGAAAATCCGATCGGCAAGGTCATTCGCGTGTCGACGCTCCCCTGCTTGGTCGTCGCGACGCTCGCGCCGAAGGGACAGGATGTGTCCGGGCGCGATCAGGACGATACCGTCATCCTGCCGTACACGACGGTCATGAAGAAGATCAAGGGCGACAACTGGCTCGACGACATCGTCTGCTCCGCGATCTCGGCCGATGCGGTCCGGCCGGCCGGTCAACAAGCGGCGGCCTTGCTCCGCGACCGCCATCATCTGCGGCCCGATGAAGATGATGACTTCAACATCCGGAACCCCGAAGACATTATCAAAGCCCAGATCGAGGCGAGTCGCACGCTGACCCTGCTGCTCGTCGCCATCGCCTCGATCTCCCTCTTAGTCGGGGGCATTGGCATCATGAACGTCATGCTCGTCTCGGTCACCGAGCGCACGCGCGAGATCGGCGTGCGCGTCGCGGTCGGCGCGACCGAGACCGCGATTCAGCTGCAGTTCCTCGGCGAGTCCGTGATGCTGAGCCTCGTCGGCGGCGCCGCCGGCGTCGCCCTGGGCGTCATCGGCTCGACCGTTGGCGGTCGCACCCTCGGCTGGCCGATGCAGTTCGCGCCCGAGGCCGTGATTCTTGCCGTGGTGTTCTCGGTCGCGGTTGGGGTGTTCTTCGGGTACTACCCCGCCCGCAAGGCTTCACTGTTGGATCCGATCGATGCCCTCAGGTATGAATAAGAAGAGTCTTTTCGCCATCCTCGCGCTCAGCGCGTGCGGCGGGTCAAAGGCCGAATACTTTACCGCCAAAGTCCAGCGGGGCGACATCCACGACGTCGTCGATCTCACCGCGACCATCAATCCCGTGAAGACCGTGCAAGTCGGCTCGCAGGTCTCCGGCACGATCGCCAAGCTCTACGTCGACTTCAATTCCCGGGTGCATCCGGGCGAGACCGTCGCACTGATCGATCAATCGTTGTTCAAGGGAGCGCTGGACCAGGCGCAGGCGGCGCTCGAGGCGGCACGCGCGAACGTGACGGCCGCCGAGGCGCACGAGATGCAGGCCAAGGATGACTACGATCGTAACGGGCCGCTGGCGCAGAAGGACTACGTCACCCAGTC
>DASRDS010000039.1:0-6127 GCA_035652495.1 Gemmatimonadaceae bacterium | reverse complement strand
TAGGCGGACAACGCCGACATGGAGCGATTACGAGCGCGTGTGCGCACGAGCACGGCCCGCGTTGGCCACACCCCATTGATACTGACCAACTGCTCCGGTTGGGCGAACGGGAGCGCCCGGAGCAGTACGCTATCTACGACGGTGTAGATCGCGGTGGTCGCGCTCATGCCCAGCGCGAGGGTGAGTAGCGCGACGGCCGTGAATCCGGGTGCGCGCCGGAACCCCCGGAGCGCATATCCCACGTCGGCGAGGAAGGAGTCCATAGCGCGCGGCTATGGAACATGCGTGCCGACGCGCAACTGCCCACGTACTAACTAGTTGCGCGTAGGACCCGCCCACGGTGTCGTTCGCTCGCGGGACTCCAGTTCCCGCGAGCGCACACTGCTAGACGTACCGCGCCACCGCCATGCAGATGATCGAGACGACAAGCAATGAGGCTGTGATCCGGCCGCCGAGCATGAGGCGGTTCCGGAGGGCGTTGGCCTGGGCGGCACTCTCGGGGCCGGGCTTCAGCTTGCCGAGTTGAGTGGCGGCGCGGCCGCTGATGGCGCCGCCGGTGATGCCGGCGGCGATCGCGCAGAGCGCGCCGACGCCGAGGGTGGCGGCCATGGCCGAATGGTCGCCGGAGTGGACGGCGTAAAAGAGATAGAGGCCGGACAGGAAGGTGAGGGCCGCCGCGCCGCCGGCGATGCGGGAGCCGGATTTCGCCATATACTGCCCGAACGCGCCGCGGCCTTCGGCGGCGAGGTTGGGCATGATGATGGTCGCCAGGACGATGGCGAATCCGGCCCAAATGACGCCGGAGAGGATGTGGATCGCGCGGGTGATCGCGATTATGGTCATCACGGGAGAGCGTGCTCCGAAATTGGTCTTACAGAGTGTATAGTTGATTAGATATCGCGAGTCAAGCCATCCGTGACGCCTCGGTCGTATCGCAGCCCCGCGCGGCGTGCCGCCGCGGAGGAGACGCGGCAGCGCATCATGCGCGCGGCGAAGGATTTGTTCGCGACTGATAAGCCGTTTTCGCTCGAAGCGGTCGCCAAGCGGGCGCGCGTGACTCGCGCCACCATCTATCACCAGTTCGAGTCCAAGGCGCAGCTGCTCGAGGCCGTGTTCGACGAGTTCGCCGCTACCGGCGGGCTCAGCACCGAGCTGCCGAAGATCTTCGGCGATCCTGATCCCCGCCGCGGGCTGCGCCGCATGGTGCACATCTTCGTGAGCTTTTATGTGAACCATCGGCGCATGCTGCCGCGGCTGTCGGCGGCGATCGTCGACGCGGACATCGCGAAGGCCGTGCAGGAGCGGTCCGAGCGTCGGCGCATCGTGCTGGCGACGATCGTTAAGCGGATCGTCGGGGCAAAGGCGCAGGTGGACGATCTCGTCGATCTCTTGTTCGCGTTGACGAGCTACGAGATGTTCGAGTTGTTGTCGGTTCGGGATCGACAGGTGCCGGAGATCGAAGCGCTGGTCGTTCGTGCGGTCGATGCCGCGTTAGAATTTTCGGGTCTCTTGACGTGACCAGCGTTCGATGACGACCTTCGATTCCGTGTAAAACTCGACGGCATCGCGGCCCTGGCCATGCAGGATGCCGAAGAAGCTGTCTTTCCAGCCGCTGAACGGGAAATACGCCATCGGGGCGGCCACGCCGATGTTGATGCCGATATTTCCCGCCGGCGCCTCGTATCGAAATCTTCGGGCTGCTGCTCCACTCGTCGTGAATAGGCTGGCTTGGTTGCCGTATTGACTGGCTTTCAAGAACGACATCGCGTCGTCGATCGAGTCAGCATGGACCAGGCTCAATACGGGGCCAAAGATTTCTGTCTCGGCCACCGGACTGGTCACCGGTAAGCCATCCAAAATCGTTGGGTGCACGAACGTGCCGCGCTCATGCTGCACATTGCGACCGTCCAGTAGCGGTTTGGCGCCATCGCTGATACCGGTCGCGACTAATGATTGAATGCGATCGCGGCTTTGCGACGAAATAACGGGCCCCATCTGCGTGGAGGCATCGAGCCCATTGCCCACGCGGATGCGAGAAGCGGCGTCGGCGATGCGATCGCGGAAGGTACGTTGAGCGTCGCCGACGGTAATGGCAACAGAGACCGCCAAGCAACGCTGCCCCGCGCACCCAAACGCGCTGTCCGCGATGATCTGCGTCGCCAAATCCATGTCAGCGTCGGGCAAAACGATGACATGATTCTTGGCGCCACCCTGACACTGACTCCGTTTCCCTCGCTGAGCGGATCGCGCATAGATAGCCTTGGCCACTGGAGTCGAGCCGACAAAGCTGATCGCGCGCACGTCCGGATGATCGATGAGCGCTTCGACGGCCGCGCGACCGCCGTTGACCAAGTTGACGACGCCCTTGGGAAGATTGGTCTGAGCCAGCAGCTCCAACGCGCGCTGCATCGAGAGCGGCACGCGCTCGGACGGCTTGATCACGAGCGTATTGCCGCACGCGATCGCGTACGGCAAGAACCAAAACGGGATCATGATCGGAAAATTGAACGGCGTAATCGCCGCCACGACGCCGAGCGGTTGCCGAATCAACGTTTCGTCGACGCCGGGCGTCACGTCCTCGAGATTGTAGCCCTGCATGAGCGACGGAATGCCGCACGCGACCTCGACATTCTCGATCCCGCGCCGAATCTCGGCCTTTGCCTCGCCCAGCGTCTTTCCGTTCTCAGTCGTGATGATCCGTGCCAGTTCGTCGATGTGCTGGTCGAGCAGAACCTTGAGCGCAAACAGGTACTGAATGCGCTCGCCAGGCGGCGTACGGCGCCATGCCGGGAACGCGGCGGATGCGGCGCTGACGGCGGCGTCGACATCGGCGGCCGTCGACAGCGGTGTCTCGCCAAGCAGCTCGCCGGTCGCCGGATTGGTGACGGCGACGCAATCCGCCGCCGATGATGGACGCCAACTGCCGGCGATGTAGTTCGGAATCATCGAGCATTCCTAGTTAGGAGAACCGCGGCCCCGTGCAGGCGACCGGCGCGTAAGTCGGCCAGCGCGCGATTCGCATGAGCCAACGGATATGTCGTGATCGTCGTCTTCACCGGAACCGTCGGCGCCAGTCGCATGAACTCCTCGGCGTCGCGCCGGGTGAGATTCGCGACCGAGCGGATCGACCGTTCCTCCCACAAGATATCGTACGGAAACGATGGCACGTCCGACATGTGAATCCCGGCGCATACCACCGTCCCGCCGGGCGCGGTCGCGCGCAGCGCCGCCGGGATCAGCGCCCCGACGGGCGCGAAGATGATGGCGGCGTCGAGCGGCTGCGGCGGCTTCTCGTCGGAGCCGCCGGCCCAGACGGCGCCCAGGCTCTTCGCGAAAGCCTGATTGTCCTCGTCGCCGGCGCGCGTGAAGGCGTACACCTCACGCCCTTGATGTCGCGCGACTTGCGCAATCAGATGGGCCGAGGCGCCGAAGCCGTAGAGGCCCAGCCGCTTGGCGTCGCCGGCCGCGACGAGCGAGCGATAGCCAATGAGACCCGCGCACAGCAGTGGTGCGGCCTCAGCGTCGCCATACGATGCCGGGATCGGCACCACGTAGCGGTCATCGGCGATGACCGCGTCGGCATATCCACCGTCGATCGTATACCCCGTAAACCGCGCGTTCGGACAGAGGTTTTCGCGCCCACTACGACAGTACGAACACGTGTCGTCCGTCCACCCAAGCCACGGCACACCAACCCGATCGCCCACCGCAAACCGCTCAGCCTTCGGCCCGCGACCGGCGACCACGCCCACGATCTCATGCCCAATGATCAGCGGCAGCGACGGATGCGTCAGCTCGCCATCGACGATATGCAAGTCCGTGCGGCACACGCCGCAGGCGCGAACATGGATCAGGATCTGACCTTCGAGCGGCGTCGGTTCGGCCCAATCGACCATGTGTAACGGCTTGCGCGATTCTTCGAGCAGCATTGCGCGCATGATGGCATAATAGTGCCATGAGCCGCCTTCTGACGCTGGTCACGATCGTGCTCGGCGTTGGCGCGGCGCGCGCCAACGCGCAGGGCGCCGACTACAAGATCGCCAACTTCAAGTTCACCGATGGCGAGGTGCTGCCGGAGCTGCGGATACACTATCGCACGCTCGGACCGGCGACGGGCAAAGCCGTCCTGATCATGCACGGCACGAGCGGCTCGGGCGCGCAGTTCCTGTTGCCGATCTTCGCCGGAGAGCTCTACGGTCCGGGTCAGCTGCTCGATACGACGAAGTATTTCGTGATCCTGCCCGACGATATCGGGCATGGCGGATCGAGCAAGCCGAGTAACGGCATGCATGCGAAGTTCCCGCATTACGGGTATGCGGACATGGTCGAGGCCGAGTATCGGCTGGTGACGGATGGGCTGCACGTCAAGCATCTGCGACTCGTCATGGGCACCTCGATGGGCTGCATGCATGCGTGGATGTGGCTCGAGCGCTATCCCTTTTTTATGGATGGCGGGGTTCCGCTCGCGTGCAACCCCACGCAGATCGCGGGTCGGAATCGCATGTGGCGCCGGATGGCGATGGACTACATCCGGAACTCGCCGGACTATAATGGCGGCGAGTACACCAAGCAGCCGTTCGGGTATATGCCGGCGATGGGAATTTTGTCGGTGATGGCGTCGAGTCCCCTCGTGTTGCAAAAGTGGGGACCGACGCGCGATAAGGCGGACAGCGCCGAGATGGCGTTTACCAAGGCGCGCATGGGCGCGGATGATGCGAACGATCTCGTGTATCAGCTCGACGCGTCGAGCGACTATGATCCGTCCCCGGATCTCGAGCGCATCGTCGCGCCGGTGCTCGCGATCAACTCCGCCGACGATGCGATCAACCCGCCCGAGCTCGGGCTCATGGAGCCGCTCATCGCGCGGGTCAAGCACGTGAAGTTCGTGTTGTTGCCCACGACCGACCAGACAGTCGGCCACGGGACGCACACCAAGGCCGCGGTGTGGAAGAACTACCTCGCGGACTTCATGGCCTCACTGCCCTGACCAATCGACGGTCGGCGGCACGTGAGTGGTCTGGAGGATCGCCTTGTACTCGACCGGGAGCGTCGTGCGTTTGACGGCGACCACGGTCGCCAGCATCGCCGCGCCGAGCGGGTTCGAGGCGCCGCTGACTGAATCTGGTCCCAGGAGGACGGTCACTCGGTCTGGGTGACGATCGACGCGATTGATGCCCGCGTCGCAGACGATGACCAGCATCTCGTGGGTCCAGTCGATGATGTCATCGCGGATCGCGGCGTTTGGTCCGGTCGCGTGGCGCGACAGGAACGCGGACCACGTGGCCGCATCGCGTATCACGCCGACGCCGGCTGGAATGTCGTGCTGGCGGAAGGTCGCCACGTAGCGCATCTGGCTGCAGGTGCCGAACGGCTTGCAGCCGAGCCACACCATTTTCGGCGCCGGGATATCGCGCGCCACGAGCAGGACGGGGACGACCGTGTCGGCTTTGACCTCGACACGTTTCGCGACATGGCCCACGAAGACGACTTGCTGGCCGACCGGCACGTTGTTCAGTCGAAAATGGCCGGCGCTGTCGGTAACGGCCGAGAGGGTCGAGCTGATGATGCCGACGGTGACCCCGTGCACCGGGTGCAACATCGTATCGACCACTGCCCCGCCTATTGCGCCCACCGTTGTCTGAAACACGACGAGGAGTGCAAGCACTTAGGCGGGGACGGCGACCGCGGGTGACGGGTAGGTTCGCGCGACGTAGTCCTCGAGGATCTTGAGGAACTCCGGCACGATCGTGTCGCCGCGCAGGGTGACGACGAGTTTGCCGTCGACATAGACGGGGGCTTTCGGCTCCTCGAATGTGCCTGGCAGCGAGATGCCGATGTTCGCGTGCTTCGACTCGCCCGGGCCGTTCACGACGCATCCCATCACGGCTACTCGCATGGTCTCGACACCCGGATGCTGACCCCGCCACACGGGCATCTGGTCACGCAGATACGTCTGGATGTCCTCGGCCATGTGCTGAAAGAACGTGGATGTTGTTCTTCCACAACCTGGGCATGCCGTCACCTGTGGCGTAAAGCTTCTGAGGCCGAGTGACTGCAAGATCTGTTGCGCGACGATGACTTCTTCGGTGCGATCGCCATTCGGCCGCGGCGTGAGCGACACGCGAAT
>DASRDS010000038.1:0-4017 GCA_035652495.1 Gemmatimonadaceae bacterium | reverse complement strand
CTGGGATTCGTCACGATGTCGGCGCGATAGAACGACGGACACAGCACCGCGGCATGCGCGACCTCGCCACAGAGCCCGCATCCGACACAACTATCGAGCACGGTCGCGACCGGATCCTGGCGTAGCGGATCCGGATTCTCGGCGATCGTGAGCGACGGACACCCCGACAGTCGGATGCACGAGTGATCGCCCGTGCACGTCTCGGCGTCCACGCCGAACTTTTCGCGCACGACGCGATGCCCTTCCTGCGCCCGCTTGAGCTTGAGCGGGCGCACACGACGCTCTTCGTTGAGCTTACATTCGCTCTGCGCGACGATCACCTTAGGCCCCTTCTCAGCCGTCGTCAGCGCCTCGCGCAGCGTATCGCGCATCTGCGCGACGTTGTACGTGCGCGTGATCGTGCGCACCCACTTCACGCCGACCCCACGCACCGCATCGGCAATCGACAGCTTCGTCTGCCGAATCGGGTTCTCGGCCTTCGACGACAGAATATCCTGGCCGCCCGTCGCGGCCGTATAGCTGTTGTCGACGACGATCAGGACGCTATCACTCTGGTTGAACACGGCGTTGCCCACGCCACTCGTCAGGCCATTGTGCCAGAACCCACCGTCGCCCATGAACGAGATCGTGCGCTTGTTCGTCTCCTTCGTATTGAACGCCGCGGCCCCGGCCCAGCCGAGGCCATACCCCATCGTCGTCGCGCCGATATTGAACGGCGGCAGGATCGAGAACAGGTGGCAGCCGATGTCGCAACTCACGTGGTGCGACCCCAGTTCTCGCTCCACGAGCTTCATCGCCGTGAAGATCGGGCGTTCGGGGCAGCCCGTGCAGAAGGACGGCGGCCGACCATGCACCGGCAACTCGCGCGACACCGGCTTTGGTTTGGGCTTCTGAGGTGTCGCGCCATACCGCTCCACGAACGCCCGAACACCGGACATCACCGTCGCGCCGGTATACTCGCCAGCCATAGGCAACACGTCTTTGCCATCGACTCGCGTGTCGCTGCCCGCTTTGCGCAAAATCGAATTGAGCGCCTGCTCGATAAAATCAGGTTGCCCCTCTTCGATGACCAGCACCGCCTTCTTACCGCCGCAGAATCGTATGATCTCTTCGTCGATCAGTGGATACGTGACGTTCAACACATAAAGCGGAATCTGACTGTCACCGTAAGCATTGGCCAAGCCGAGAAGCTCTAAAGCACGCACCGTCGTGTTGTACATGCCGCCTTGCATGATGATGCCAATATCTCTGGCGTCATTAGCAAAAATCTCATTGAGCCCGTGATCCATGATGAATTTTTGGGCGGCAGGCCAACGAGTTTTGATTTTCTCTTGCTCGTGCAAAAAGCTTGACGGAGGCAGCACAATGCGACTCGTGTCGCGAACGGGCCGTTCAATAGCGTCCTTCAAAGTGAACGAGGGCCGAACGTTGTCCTTCGCGATAAAGCGCCCATGCACGTGGCAAGCACGAATGCGCAACTCGAGCATCACAGGCGTATTCGACGCTTCAGAAAGCGCAAACCCTTCCTCGACCGCGCGCACGATCGAAGGAAGATTCGGCCGCGGATCCATGAGCCACATCTGCGACTTCATGGCGAACGCATGCGACCGCTCCTGCATGATGCTGGAGCCGTCGCCATAATCCTCGCCGACGATGATGAGCGCCCCGCCCTTCACCCCGCCGGATGCCAAGTTCGCCAACGCGTCAGAAGCAACGTTAGTCCCAACGGTCGACTTGAACGTGACCGCGCCACGAAGCGGATAATTGACAGAAGCCGCGAGGGTAGCCGCCGCGGTAGCCTCCGACGCGCTATGCTCGAAATGCACGCCAAGCGACTCCAAAATCGCATTGGCGTCGGTGAGCACGTCCATGAGGTGCGAGATAGGCGCACCCTGATACCCCGCGACATACGACACGCCGGACTGGAGCAAAGCCTTCGTAACGGCGAGAATGCCTTCGCCGCGAAACTCCTCGCCGGCGCCAAGGCTGAGCTTGCGGACTTCCTTCGCGAAACTCCGTTCCGCCATACACTTAATGTATAGCGCCTCCCCGGATCGGAGCACATCCATTGCGTATAGCGAATCGAATATCCTGCATATCAGGCCATGACGAGCGCCAATACGCGGCAGGGACTTCCGGAGCCTTTCACGATCTTGAGCGGCGGCGTAATCAATACCGCGCCCTTGGGGGGCAGTTGATCGAGGTTCGTAAGGCTCGCGAGCCCGAACTTGTTGCTGCCATGCATGATGCTATGACACGGGAACGGCGGATCAAACCGAAACGCCTGCCCGGCGTCCGTGCCGACGCCCTCCGATCCCCAGCCAATCACGTCGCGTTCCTTGGCGAGGAACGGCACCAGATCCTTGTGCGGTCCGGGCACGTGCGCGCCGTCCTCCTTCATGTTCAGGAACGCGGCCGCGGCCTTACGCTTTGACCAGTCGGTGCGCATCAGCACCCACGACCCGGCCTCGATCCGCCCGTGCGTTTTCTCCCAGGTCTCGACATGCTGCGGCGTCAGCAGAAAGTCGGCGTTCGCGGCCACCTCTTTTGAGACGTCGATGACGCACGCGGGGGCCACGAACTTTTCGACCGGAATGCTGTCGGTCGCATTCTTGGGATAGTCCTTCCCCGTCACCCAGTGGATCGGCGCATCGAAGTGCGTGCCGGTATGCTCGCCGCAGGAGAAGTTGTTCCAATACCACGCGGGCCCGCGGCTATCATAATGCGAGATCTCCTCGAGCTTGAACGGCCACGACGGCTTGAAATCGGGCGGCAACTGAATCACCGGCGTGTCGGCGTCGAGGGCCTGGCTCAAGTCCACGACGCGAATCGCGCCCGTGGCGAGCGCGGACATGAAGCGCTGCAGGAGGGTGTCGTTCATGGGACCAATCTAGCACCTCCGGCGCCCAACTTTACGCTACCTCTCGAGCGATCGTAATAAACGCTTCGAGCGCGCGCGACTGCTGGGCTGGGCGATATAGCAGGGTGAGCTCCGCCATGGCTTTCGTCCCGCCGAGGGGCCGAAACACGACGCCGCTCCGGCCGAGATTCCGTACGGACACCGGCACCACGGTGACGCCGAGGCCCGCCGCCACGAGGCTCAGCATCGTCTGATACTCGATGCACTCTTGGCGGACATCGGGTGAGAACCCGGCCTGCCGGCACATCGCGGTCACGATGTCGTGATAGGCGGGGGCGATGTGCCGGGGAAATGACACGAATGGCTGGCGACGCAGCGCCGAGAGCGGGACGATCCGCCGTTGCGTGAGGGGATGGTCGTCAGGGAGCGCGACGACGAAAGGCTCGCGGCGGACGACAATGGTGCGCGCGGTCGCCGAGGCGACGGGGCCTCGGACGAGGGCCACGTCCACGCTGTCCCGCTCGAGCGCCTCGAGCTGCTCCTGGCTCGAGCCCTCGATGAGATCGAGATGCACATCGGGATAGGCCGCGCGATATGCGCGCAGCATCTCGACCAACCCTCCGAGGGCGGCCGAGTCGGTGAAGCCGACGCGCAGCATGTCGCGCTCGCCGTGCCCGGCGCGCTGCGCGGCCGCCAGCGTGCGCGCCACTTCCGCCAATGAACGGCGCGCGCCGTCCAGAAACGCCAGGCCGGCCGACGTGAGCTGGACGCGACGACTCGTTCGCACGAAGAGCGCCGAACCGACGATCTCCTCCAGCTGACGGATCTGCTGGCTGAGCGGCGGCTGCGACACATTGAGCCTGCGCGCCGCTCGGCTGAAGTGCAGCTCCTCGGCCACCGCAATGAAATAGCGCAGGTGCCTTAAGGAGATGTGAATCGATATGTCAGAGGTATCAATAGTCGGCATGGTTTAATATTGGCGAATAGGCCGGCGGGACTCCAATATGGGGTGTGGACGTCGACGCGCTCTTCGATCCGGCGGTCATCGCGGACCCGTATCCCTTGTTTGCGCGCCTGCGCGCCGAGGACCCGGTGCACTGGAACGCCGCGTTCCAGATGTGGATCGTCACGAGCTACGAGCACGTCGTCTGGATGGT
>DASRDS010000037.1:0-4764 GCA_035652495.1 Gemmatimonadaceae bacterium | reverse complement strand
GTGGACCGCCGGGCAGCGGGTGGATATCACCAGCCACTTCGGCGACGAGCGTCGCGTGGCTCGCGCGTTTCAGCTCGTGCCGTTCAGTATTCCGCGCCGCTGCGTCGCGGCGTATTTCCCCGAGGCCAACGTGCTCGTGCCGATGGGGAGTGTCGCCGAACGAAGCAACACGCCGACATCGAAGTCCCTCCACGTCACGCTGGCGCGGAGCGCGGCGAACGCGTAGCCTCATGCGTGGGAAAGTCCTGGCGCTTCGCGAGGTCCGTGACAAATTTCTCGACCGCGAGTATTTGCCAGCGAGTACGCTGAGTGGCGTGGTCGCGTTGGCGCGCGTCGCGGTTACCCCCTAGCTCAGGATTCTATGCGGACGGTCATCTGGATTGTCGTTGGATTCGCGGTCGGTTGCGGCCACCCTCGCGCCACCTCTGAGAACAAGGCTCCCGATAAGCCGCCGGTGATCGAAACGAAGCCGGTCAACGCCGCGCAGATCGACAGCATGATCCGCGCGACGGTGGCGGATAAGCATCTGGTGGGCCTGTCCGTCGGCGTCGCTCAGGATGGGAAAGTCGTCCTGGCGAAGGGGTACGGGCTCAAGACGCTCGGTGGCCATGACTCGGTGACGGCCGAGACGATGTTCGCGATTGGGTCGGTCACCAAGCAGTTCACGTGCTCGTCCGTGCTCCTGCTCGCGCAGGACGGCAAGCTCACGATGCAGGATCCGGTGTCGAAGTACTTCCCGAAGCTGACACGCGCCGCGGATATCACGCTGCTGGATCTCGGGAATCACGTCTCCGGGTATCGCGACTACTATCCGCTCGACTTCGTCGACCGCGAGATGCAGAAACCCGAGACCGCCGACTCGATTATCGATGAGTATGCGACGCGGCCGCTCGACTTCGATCCGGGCACGCGCTGGTCATATAGCAATACGAACTTTCTGATCCTCGGCCGCGTCGTCGAGATGGTCGGCGGCCAACCATTCGGCTCATTCTTGAGCCAGCGCATTTTCACGCCGGTCGGCATGACGCACACGCAGTTCGATCCGACCGACCATATCCCGGCCATGGCGACCGGCTACACGACATACGCGCTCAGCGCGCCCTTTCCAGCGGCGCCCGAAGCACGCGGTTGGGCCGGTACGGCGGGCGCGATCTGGTCGACGCCGAGTGACTTGCTGGCGTGGGACATGGCGTTGATCGGCGGCAAAGTGCTCAACGACACGTCGTATCACACGCTCACGACGCCGCGCCACCTCAAGGACGGGCGTTCGACCGGCTATGGTTGCGGCGATGGGATCGTCGAGGAGGGGCCGGCCGTCGTGTTCAGGCACGGTGGCGCCGTCAGCGGGTTCGTGGCCGAGAACATCGTCGTGCCGGCGACGCGCTCGGCGATCGTGATGTTGGCGAACACGGATTTCGCATCGCTTGGGGCCCTCGAGGACAGCATCCTGACGCGGCTCGTGCCTCACATCGACATTCCCGCGATCAACGGCCCGTCGGCGGTCGATGCGGCACGTACATTCCTGGTTAGCCTGCAGGCAGGCCGCGTGGATCGCTCAACCCTTGGCGACGACTATAGTGCGTTCCTCACGCCGCAGCTGATCGCCGGCGCGACCAAGTCGCTCGGGCCGATCAGCGATGTCCAGGTCGTGAACCGCGGTGAGCGAGGCGGGATGGAAGTTGCGGCGATCCGATTCAAAACCGGTCGTCAGACGGCCGGCGCCCTCATGTACCGGACCCCTGACGGGAAGATTCAAGAGGTGCTCTTTCAGCGAGAGTGAGGCTCGGGTAATCGACGTAGCCCTTTGCCTCACCGCCGTACCACGTCGCCTTGTCGCTCTCGGCGAGCGGTGCCGCCTCGGCGAACCGCTCGACGAGATCCGGGTTGCCGATATACGGACGCGCGAAGCTCGCGAGATCGATTTCCCCACGTTCGATGAGCGCGTTCGCCGCGTCGAGCGTGAGGCTTTCGTTCAGCATCAGCGGCCCGCGGAAGGTCTTGCGGATCATGCGCAGCATGTCGGCGCCCTCCGGCAGCGCGACACGAATCTCGAGGAACGCGAGACCGAATCGGTTGAGTCCCTCGGCGACCACATGGTACAACGTCAACGGGTCGCTGTCGCTCATGCTGGAGTTCGACCCGAGCGGCGACAGACGAAGCGCGACCCGATCCCCGCCCCAGATCCCGACCGCCCGGTCGAGGATCTCGAACAGCAGGCGCGCGCGGTTCGCCGGTGTGCCGCCGTACGCGTCGGTCCGGTGGTTGGCGCCATCGCGCAGGAACTGATCGATGAGGTAGCCGTTCGCGCCATGGATCTCGACGCCGTCGAAGCCGGCCTCGCGCGCGTTCCGGGCGCCCTGCTCGAATTGGTGGATGATGCCGGGGATCTCATCGAGACGGAGCGCGCGCGGCTCGACGAACGGCTGCGGGCCGGTCCACGTCACCGCATTGCCCTTTGGCGCGATCGCCGACGGCGCGACCGGCAGTGCGCCGTCCGGTTGCAGCGACGGGTGCGAGATTCGGCCGGTGTGCCAGAGCTGCACGATGATCTTGCCGCCCCGCTCGTGCACCGCATCGGTGACGAGCCGCCATCCCGCGACCTGCTCGGCTGACCAGATCCCCGGCGCGCCCGCGTAGCCGGCCGCTTGCGGCGAGATGTCCGTCGCCTCGGTGATAATGAGTCCCGCGCTGGCGCGCTGGGCGTAGTAGGTCGCGTTGAGCGACGTCGGCGTGCCGGTGCGGCCGCCGCGCAGGCGCGTCATCGGCGCCATCACGACGCGGTTCGAGAGATCCCAAGCACCAACGTGAAGCGGACTCAGCACTGATGACACGAACGACTCCCATGAACGGTATACATGAACGGTATATGCGTGAATTATAATCGACGTTCCGTCGAAATGGTGAATCTGAAGCCGTCCGGGTCTCGGAGCCTGAATGCCCGGCGTCCACCGAACTCGGCCGGCTCCGAGTCGAGCGTGGCGCCCGCCGCTTTTGCTCGGGCGGCGAGCTCGTCGATGTTGTCGCCCGTCGTCAGCATGAACGACAGGCCTTCGCCCTTCGCGCGGTCGGTTCCCTTTGCGCCGTCATCCTGATTGATCAGGATCTGGGCGCTTCCGGCGGCGAGCGAGATGGCCCTCAGCACTCCGTTGCGTTCGTGCTTTTGAGAGATGGTGAAGCCTAGGACTTCCTGATACCAGGCGAGGCTCGCGGTGAGATCTTTCACCGTCAGTGAAGCGGACAGGCTGATAGCGTTCATGGCCATCCTGCGTGAGGATAGGGTGCGTCGAACGTGAGAATTTGACCCGTTCGCATGGTCGCGACTTCGGCGGCCTTGTCCATGCCGCGCCATTCGTTGGCGACGATGTAGAGAGTTTGGCCGCCGAGCATGCAGGCGAAGCCGCCGCGGTCCAACTGGACTTTCTCGAGCACTTCTCCGCCCTCTTTGACGCGAACACAGCACCTGTTCGGTACGTCGGCGTACCAGACCGCGCCGTCGGTGTCGATGCAAATGCCATCCGGGACGCCGGCGCCGAGTGGCGCCCAGGTGCGGCGATTGGAGAGCGTGCCATCGGCGGCGATGTCGAACGCCGCGAGTTGTCGCGCGTAGGACTCGGCTAGGATCAGCGTCGAATTATCCGGCGTGACGGCCATGCCGTTTGGGAACGTGCCGCCATCGCCGACGCGTTGGGCGCTGCCGTCCGGTCTCACAAGTGCGATGACGCCAATGCCATTCACGTAGGTGTTGCCACGACCATCGACGACGATCTCGTTCCAGCCTTGGGATACCGCGGAGAGATCCGCATAATTGTCGTGGATCTTGGATTCGCGACCGGCGATGACGATCAAGCGACCATTCGGGAGCCAATCAAATGAGAACGGTAGCTCGAACGGCACTTTTCGCACGACTCCTTTTTGACCTTCCGGGTCTACGGCGATGATCTCCTGAGCGCCCCAGTCCGAGAACCACAGACGGCCATCATGAAATCTTGGGCATTCGCCCATCGCTATGCCGGACAGCAAGAGCTTTGGCGACACGTGCTCGGTCCTCTTCGGATAACTGTTGGCCAAGTTTGAACTTTCCCCAGACTCGCGTCGGCTCGATGCGGATCATCGCGAGTCGGGCTACTCCGGGTGCGTACATTGGGTCGATGGCGGAGACCGGACGGTAGCCCTGTTCCGGCTGGTATCGAGCGACCAGTCGATTCAAGTGGGCGGCGACAGCGTTGGGCTCGTTCTCGATATGCGCGTCGCCTTCGAGTATGACCGTGCGATAGTAGTGGTCCGCCGCCTGAGCGCTCTCCGGGTTTTCGAAGTACGAGGGCACGAATGACAAAATCTCATCGACCTCGAACGCGACGTTGGCGTTTTGGCGCATATCGGCAACCTGCGCGTCGCCCTTCACGAGATGGAGCTCGATCGCGTCGCCGACAGTGACGAATGGATAAAGCCCGATGTGCGGGCGGCCCTCGGCACTCACCGTGATCAAGCGACCCATGCGCTGGCCAGCGACGAACGCGGTCAGCTCATCCGGTGTCGGACGATAAAACGGGTAGTCGATCATTCTGCCCCCACAGTTCGCATGTTCGTCACCCGAACGTGTCAAATCCGCGTGCGCGCTGGCAAGTTCACGCGCATGCACATTCTTCTTGGCTGCGTCGCGCTGATCCAGACCGCGATGTTCCGCGGCGACCTGGCGCATACGGCGGTGTATCGCGACACCGGTATCGCGCGCCTGGCTGGCGTAAAATGGCGGTTCCATACCGG
>DASRDS010000036.1:0-3772 GCA_035652495.1 Gemmatimonadaceae bacterium | reverse complement strand
AGATGCCGCCCACGATGGGGTGCGCTACATCGAGGTCCGAAACGCCCCGATCCTCAACACGCGCGCCGGCCTTTCGCTGGTCGAAGTCGTCGAGGCGATGCAGCGCGGACTGAAGCGCGGCGAGCAAGTCCACGGCGTCATTGCGCGGCTCATCTTGATCGCGCTGCGACATATGCCACCCGCGATCTCGATGGAAATCGCCGAGTTGGCCGCGGCATTCCGAGGCAGTAGTGTCGTCGCATTTGATCTCGCGGGGGCCGAAATGGGTTATCCCGCTCGCGATCATGCCGCGGCGTTCCTCTACGCGCGGGAACGTGACTTGGCGTGCACGTGTCACGCGGGGGAAGGGGACGGCCCGCTCTCTGTCCGTGAGGCCGTCCACCTCTGCGGCGCGCACCGGATCGGTCATGCGACGCATCTGATCGAGGATCTGTCGCTCACCGAGTACGTGAACGATCGCCGGATCCCGCTCGAGATCTGTCTCACGAGTAATGTCCAGACGCGCGCCGCGACGTCCTACGCCGAGCATCCGCTGCGGCGGTATGTCGATTTGGGCATGAGTGTCGTGCTCAATACCGACAATCGATTGATGAGCGACACGACGCTCACCGACGAGTACGCGCATGCGGCGAATGACGCCGGACTGACGACCGACGAGCTGTGCGCCATCGCGCTCAACGGATTTGAATCTTCGTTCCTGCCGTGGGCTGAGCGACAGGCGCTCGTCGCACGGATGCGTGCGGAGATCGCGACGTTGTGAGTACGGAGGCCGCCGCCGCCGCCGCTTTACGCACGTGTTGGAATGCGACGTCTCCCTCAATTGGCATCGTGCTCGGCTCAGGGCTCAGTGGTCTGGCCTCGCACATCGAGTATGCGAAACGCGTCCCATTTTCTGAGCTACCGGGATTGCCCGCTCATCCGGGTGCTTTCGTGTATGGGTTGCTGTGCAGCCGTGAGGTCGTCGCGGTCGCAGGTCGTATCCATCTCTACGAAGATCTCGACCCGGCCATCCCAATTGAAATCCTCGCGGCGCTCGGTGTGCGTGTATTGATCCTCACCAACGCGGCTGGCGGCATACGGTCTGACTTGACGCCGGGCACATTCATGTTGATCACCGATCACCTGGACCTCACGGGGCGTCCTCCGTTAGTCGGCCAGGCATCACCGAGATATGACGCTCAGTTGGCGACGCGTATGCGCGAAGCGGCGACCGTATCCCGCATGACGTTGGCGGAGGGAGTCTATGCTGCCATGCTGGGCCCATCGTACGAAACGGCGGCCGAGATTCGCATGCTGGCGACACTCGGTGCCGATGCCGTAGGCATGTCGACCGTCCCGGAGGCGATCGTTGCCGCGTCGCTGGGAATGAGAGTCGTCGCGGTGAGTTGCATTACCAACCATGCGGCCGGCATGAGCCCAGAGACGCTGAGCCATAGCGAAGTACTCGATGTCACATCGCGAGTCGGGCCGCGATTCGAGCGACTTATTCGCCGTTTCGTCGACCGACTATGAAGTCATGCACAAACTGACCCGCTGCCTCGACGGCCGCGTCCAGTGATGCGCCAAGCGCGAGCTTGGCCGCGATCCCGGCGGAAAGGCGGCACCCCGTCCCGTGGGTCTTCACGTTGACCCGTGCGCGCCTGAAAAACCTCACGCCGGACTTGTCGCACAGCACGTCGGTGGCGATGTCACCGTCGAGATGCCCGCCTTTGACGAGCACCGCGCGAGCGCCGCGGCGCTGCAGCGCGAGCGCCGCGACCGCCATATCATCAATAGTGCGCACGGGAGCCCCAGTCAGCGCCTCGGCCTCGCCCAAATTGGGCGTGACCAGGTCAGCCAACGGCACCAGCCGCTCGAGGATGACTGGCGTCAGATCGCCGTCGGCGAGCGGGTGGCCGCTCCCCGCGATGGTGACCGGATCCAGCACGTACGGCCGCAGCCCACGCTTCTCGATGGCTTCCGCCACGGTCTCGACGATCGCCGCGTTGCCAAGCATACCGGTCTTGACCGCGCCGACATGATCGGTAGCCTCGATCTGAGCTCGGACCAAGCCGGGATCCACGGCTGACCACGCGATGACGCCATGCCCGTTCTGCGCGGTGATGGCCGTGATGGCCGTCGCGCCGCTCACGCCGAAATGCGCGAACGTCGCCAGGTCTGCCTGAATGCCGGCCCCGGCGCTAGAATCCGATCCAGCAATGGTCAGAACTCGTGAGTGCATAACGCGTTGAAAATACTAAGCTTAGCGCGGGACATGCGCCGACGGAAGGCGCGCGAGCGCTCCGGCCGGTTCGTGGCCGAGGGCGTTCGCACGGTCGAAGAGCTGCTCCGTTCACCAATTCGCATCCGCGGCGCGCTCGTCTCGCCCTCGCTCGAACATGCGCCAAGGGGTGCGGCGTTGCATGCGACCCTGATCGAGCGCGGCGTCGAGGTCGCCGAGGTGGATGAGCGCGAGTTCGCGAGCGCGGCGGAGACGGAGTCGCCACAGGGAATTCTAGCGGTGGCGGAGATACCGGAACGTACGCTCGGCGGTCTCACGCTTTCCTCCTCGGCTCGCCTGCTCATCCTGGACGGCATCCAGGATCCTGGCAACGTCGGTACTATCATCCGGACCGCCGCCGCGTTTGGCGTTGCCGCGACGGTGGCGCTCCCCGGAACCGTTGACCTCTGGAACGCAAAGGTCGTCCGTAGCGCAATGGGCGCTCTCTTCAGCCACCAAGCCCTGGCTGCAACTTGGCAGGAGTTGGACGCGTATCTCTCCAAACACGCCGTAGCGCTCTGGGCAGCCGACGCGTCTGGTGCGCCTGTCCGTTCGGAGACACCGTCGCGTCTAGCCTTGGCGGTAGGTAATGAGGGAGGGGGACTCAGTCCCGCGATACGCGAGCGAAGCGAGCGCCTAATTTCTGTTCCTATCGATAACGTGGAGTCGTTGAACGTGGCCGTCGCGACGGGAATCTTGCTGTACGCTCTTCGATGATGTCTCCGCTCCCATTCGTGCTCGGCTTCGCGTTCCTGTTCGGGGCGGCGGTCGGATCGTTCCTGAACGTTTGCATTTCGCGCTGGCCGCTCAATCTGTCGGTCGTCCGCCCCCGCTCGCGCTGCCCGCGCTGCGAGCGCGCGATCACCTGGTACGAGAACATTCCGATCGTGAGCTGGATCGCGCTCCGGGCTCGCTGCCGCGGCTGCCATCTCCCGATCTCGATCCAATACCCGGCCGTGGAGCTCGCCATCGCGCTCGTCTGGGTCGCGTGCTTTGCCGCGTATCCCTATGACTGGTTCCTCGCGCTCCGGATCGCCGTATTCACGACAGTGCTGATCGGCATCGCCGTGACGGATCTCAAGCACTATTTGATTCCGGACGGATTCACGGTCTTCGGCCTGATCTGGCTCTTCACGACGTCGCTCGCCGGCGCGATGACGGGCGATCCCAGCATGTTCGCGGTGCCGTATGATTCGCTGATCGGCGCCTGCGTCGGCGCCGGCGCCATCTCGATCATCGGCTGGCTCGGTGAGGTCGCATTAGGCAAGGAGGCCATGGGCTTTGGCGATGTGACGTTGATGGCGGTGGTGGGCGCCGCGTTGGGGCCCCAGCGGGCGTTGCTGACGATCTTCGTCGCGGCCGGCGTCGGCGCGGTGGTCTTCGTGGTCATCGTGGCGCCGATCGTCTGGCTCCGCCGGCGCCGCACGGGCGGCGCGATGGCGCTGCCGCTCGTGCCGTTCGGCGTTTTCCTTGCGCCGGCCGCGCTCTTCACTCTTCTTAAAGGTGATGTCG
>DASRDS010000035.1:0-7905 GCA_035652495.1 Gemmatimonadaceae bacterium | reverse complement strand
GGACTTGGCCCGCATTCCCATGACCACGACGCCGGTCTCGCCATACGTCGAGAAGTTCGTGATCCACATCGTGCCGCAAGGCTCCGGCGGCGCCATTCAACTCGTGTGGGATACCGTCCAGGGCAGCGCGAAGTTCGACGTGAAGTAACCAAAATATCGGCTCGGTCACGCCGGGAATAACATGACGAGAGGGGCAGTCTGAGAGCGCAACTCTAATCTCAGGTGCTGCCCATGAAGCGTCAGCGGAAGCGTTTGCTCGTGTTACCCCTTGCCGCCGTCGGTGCGTTGACGGTCGCCTGCAGCGATGGACCCACCGCCAATGCCACCAAGTCGTCTGTAGAAGCCACGCGGACGGCCGCGGCGGCTCCGGCCGTCAATCCGGTTATCGCCTGGAATCGCGCCGTGCTCGCGATCGTGCGGACGCCCGGCGTGCAGTTGCCGACGATCCACTCCACGTATGAGTTCGCGATTTTGCATGCGTCGATGTACGATGCCGTGAACTCGATCACCCGTCGTCACCAGCCGTACAAAATCGCGCTGAAGGGTGTCTCGGACGCCTCAGAAGACGCCGCGGCGATCTCGGCCGGTCACGAAGCGCTCGTCAATCTGTACGAAGATTTCCGGCCAACGCTGGACTCGATACAACAGGCACTACTCAGCACCATTCCTGATGGAAAGCCGAAGAGGGAAGGCATTCGCGTCGGCCGCCAAATCGCCGACAGCATCCTCGCGCTGCGCGCCAACGATGGTCACGATGTCACGCCGCCCTTGTTCGATGTGACCGGCGCGCCGGGCACGTGGCAGCCGATGCCACCCAACTTCCAGCTGCAGCCTCAATTCACACACTGGGGTCAGGTCAAACCGTTCGTCGTGCAGAGCGCGCTCCAGTTCCCGCTTGGACCGCCGCCGGCACTCAACAGCGCGCAGTTCATCAAGGACTTCAACGAAATCAAGCGGATCGGCAAGCTTGGCGGCACGGCCGCGACCACGGAGCAGCAGACCATCGGCAAGTTCTGGAATGGCCAGATCCAAGACTACTGGCAGGAAATCACCCAGACGGCGGCGATCGGACACAACTTGAACACCGAAGAAACCGCCCGCGTGTTCGCGCTGGTCAACCTGTCGTTGGCCGATGCCGTGATCACCTACTTCAAGTCGAAGTATCAGTACGGCTTCTGGCGGCCGGTGACCGCGGTTCGCGAGGCGGGTGTCCTCAACAATCCGGCGCTGCAGCCCGATACGGGTTGGCTGCCGCTGGTCACGAAGACGACGCCGGATCCCAGCTACCCAGGGGCGCACTCGGCCGATTCCTGGGCGAGCGCCGAGGTGCTGATCAACTTCTTCGCGACGAACAACTTCTCATTCACGGTCACGTCCGAGGCGCTACCAGGGGTCACGCGGTCGTTTACGACCTTCACGGACGCGGCGCACGAGGCGGCAAACTCCCGCGTCTACGCCGGGCAGCACTTCCGCACCGACGAAGATGCGGGACACGAGCAAGGGTTCCGCGTGGCCGACTACATCGTGGATAACTTCCTGAGATAAATTCTCGTGCATGAGACGGAGAGCCCTTATCGCGGCCGGAATGGAGCTCTTCGTCTCCTGCTCGAGTAGCAACAGCCCGACCTTCCCACAGGTAAGCCAGGTCCCACCCGCCAGCATAGTCGCGGGCGACGGGTCCGCGTGTCTCCTGGCGCAGGGTGGCGTCACATACTGCTGGGGTTCCGACACCGGCGGTGCGCTCGGCATTGGCTCTGCCCGCGGAGCACAACTCCTCCCGGTGGCCGTAGCCGGCAATCATACGTTCTCGTCGTTGAGCGGCGCCGAATTTTTCCGATGCGGGCTTTCCGGAGCACTCCCGCTGTGCTGGGGGCAAACGCTCGCCGGCGGCAACCGTGGAAATCTCTACTCCGACTCCGTGCCGACGATGGTCGCGTTGGACGTACCGTCGCTGGCCACCGTCTCCGCTGGTCCATCGCATGCCTGTGGTCTCACGAAAAGCGGCGCAGCGTACTGCTGGGGCGAGAACTACTTCGGCCAATTGGGTGTCGGTGATACCCTGGGCCGTTCGACAGCCGTCCCGGTATCGGGCGGCATCAAGTGGTCGGCCATCTCCGTGGGATTCTGGCACACGTGCGGCCTGACCGTCGACAGCACGGCCTTCTGCTGGGGTGAGAACCTCGCGGGTGAGTTGGGCGCACCGCCTGATTCACTGCCACTGTCAACGACCCCGTTTGCCGCTGCCCGTGGACTCAAGTTCACATCGGTGACCACGGGCTCGCTGTACACCTGCGGCCTGACCGCCGCGGGCCAGATCTATTGCTGGGGATGGAATTACGCGGGAAACCTCGGCGATAGCACAACGACGAACCGCGATACGCCCACGCCGATCGCGCAGGGCAACGTCGCCTTCAAGAGCGTCGTCGCTTCGAACGCGAACTCCATCGTGCTAGTGACCTGCGGCGTCACGACGGTGAATGCGATGTATTGTTGGGGCTGGAACGGCTACGGCCAACTCGGCAATCCGAACGCGCCATCCATGGATTGCGGCAGCGTCTCGACCAACCCCGCGTCGTGCAGCAGCCTCGCGCCGTTTCTCGTCGCCGGCGGATTGCAGTGGGCGTCCGTGTCGGTCGGTACGACCCACACCTGCGGCATCACGGTCACCAACGCCGCCTACTGCTGGGGTCAAAACGATCACGGACAGCTCGGCGACGGCAGCACGCAGCCCAGCGCCGTACCGGTCGCGGTCTCTGGCGCTCTTATCGCCAAAGATCGCGTTTTTATTCATTCCGCATCGCGATAACGGGATCCACGTTGGCCGCGCGCCGAGCCGGAACCCAGCAGGCGAGCAGCGCCACGGCCGCCAGGCCGAACACGACGCCGACATAGGTCAGTGGATCGAACGGCGGAATGCCGAAGAGCAACGTCGAGATCGCGCGCGAGAACCCGAGCGCGCCGAGCACGCCGAGCCCTAACCCGATCGCGGTCAGGCTCATGCCGCCGCCGAGCACGAGTTGCAGCACGCGCTCCGGTTCGGCGCCGAGGGCGATGCGAATGCCTATCTCACTGGTGCGTTGGCTCACCGAGTACGAGATCACGCCGTAGATGCCCAGGGCGGCCAACGTCAAAGCGATCGCCGCGAAGGCACCGAGCAGCGCCGTGAAGAATCGCGGCTGGGCGACCGAAGCAGCGAGCGCGTGATTCATGGTCGAGATATCGTAGACCGACACATTCGGATCGACCTCGGCGATCGTCGCCACAATCGCCCGCGTCGCGGTCGCTGGATCCGCGCTCGTTCGCATCACCCCGGCAACATGAAACGGCAGCGCGCCGTATGGGGCGTACAACCAAGGCCCCACGGAATCGGCGAGCGACGCATCGTGGACATCACCGACGACGCCGATGATCTCGCCTTGCGTCGTCAGCGTGTCGGTGTCTTTGTTGGGCCCCGTGGTGTGAGAGATGCCCAACACGACATGCTCGCCGATCGGGCTGCGCCCCGAGAAGAACTTGCGAGCGAATGCCTGATTGACGACGACGACGGGTGGGGTGTCGCGCCAATCCTCGGTCGCCGTATACAAGCGACCACTCACGAGGGGAATTCCCAGTGCGTGAAAATACCCGGAGGATACGCCGACGAGATGCGTCGACGTTTGCTGTCCTGGCGGAGCCGGTGGCTGGCCGACGATGTGGAAATAAGTCTCCACCTGGAATGGCGTGAACGCCGCGAACGGATAGGCATCGGCGACGCCCGCATCGATCGTCCCGGGCAGGTGCCGCAACCGGTCGATGATGTTCGCGGCGAACGCGTTGAGTTGCGGGTCGTATTCATATCGCTTCGTCAGCAAAATGTCGAACGCGATGGTGCGATCGGCCTGGAAGCCGGGATTGACGTGCGTCAGACGCGCGAAGCTCCGCAGCAGGAGACCCGCGCCCACGAGCAGCACGACGGCCAGGGCCATCTCGGCAACCACGAGCGTCGAACGCGTCCGCGTCATGCGGCCTGACGTGTTCCCGCGACCGCTGTCCCGGAGGCGCGTCGCCTCGTCACCGCTCGAGGTTTGCATCGCGGGCGCGAGCCCGAAGAGCAGCCCGGTGACGATCGCGATCCCTCCCGCGACGAGCAGCATGCGGCCGTTCACGCTCAGCTCATTGAGTCGGGGCAGGGTGTTAGGGCCGTACGCTCGCACCGCCTCCACTGCCCATATCGCGAAGACGCCGCCGAGTGCCGCCGCGACGAGCGTGAGCAACGCGTGCTCGGTGATGAGTTGGCGTGTGACACGCGCCCGGCTCGCCCCCAGGGCGGTGCGCACGGCGATCTCCGTCTGTCGTCCGGCGGCGCGCATCAGCAGCAAATTCGCAACATTGGCACACGCAATGAGCAAGACGAGAACGACGGCGCCGAGGACCGTGAGCAGCGCGTTTTTCGCCGGATCGACCATCTGGGCCTTGAGTGACTCGACCGAGGCTCCGACCTTGGCATTGGTCTTGGGGAACTGCGTCGCGAGTCGCTGGGCAATGCCTGAGAGATCCTCACGGGCCGAGGCAACCGATACGCCGGTTTTGAGGCGCCCGAGCGATGTCAACTCGTGCACGCCACGGCTGTCCGGTTTGACTTCCCACGGTTGGAAGTGGTATGCGGTCCAGACATCCGGCGTATATGGATATGTGAGTCCAGGCGGCGCGACGCCCACGATCGTGTAGAGCGTGTCGTCGAGGCGGATCGTTTGCCCCGCGATCCGCGGGTTGCTGTTGAACTCATCGCGCCACGTGCCGTAGGACAACACGGCGACGAGAGGTCCGCCCGGCGCATCCTCGCCGGCGGTAAACGTGCGACCGAGATAGGCGCCCGTGCCGAGGACCGAGAAGAAGTTCGCGCTGACCGGCGCTTGATTGAGGCGGATCGTTTCGCTGCCATCGCGACGGAGGCTGACGGAGCGCGCCCCTTTGATCGACGCCAGATCGACCAGCGTGTGATTCTGGTTCCGGTAGTCGGCGAGGTCCACCGGCGACACGTCGTCCGGAGAGCCATCGCTGGCCGTTGATCTGACGAGAACGAGCTGACTCGGGTTCTTGTACGGCAGCGGTTGGATGAGCACCGTGTCGACCACGCTGAACACCGCGGTCGTGGCCCCGATGGCCATGGCAAGCGTGAGAACTGCGATCGCCGTGAACCCCGGCGTGTTGAGCAGCTTCCGTGCGGCGTAGCGGATGTCGTGGAGGAGCGTGTCCATGACCCGCCTCCTTACGAAAGTACCGTGCCGAGCGCAAAAGAAACCCCGGCAGCGACTTAGCTCACTGCCGGGTGTTCAATTCCGGACGACCGTGTCCGAATACGCTACTGGATTCGTATGATCGCCACGCGCCACCCGCTCGATGAGGGGAGCGCACCGCCGCTGGCATTCAGCAACTGGAGCGACTGCGTGCCGGCCGTCGAGCCGGCGATGATCTCGATGTAGTATGGCTCCGAGCCAGGGATGCCCCCGATCGAACCGCTGATCGTTCCGGGGCTCAGAGTCGCGGCTCGCACCGGCGCCGCCGGTCCGTACAGACCGCCGTTGCCAGCGACCGAGAAGATGTTTCGCAGATCGAAGCTCGGAATCGTGTTTTTGACATCGGTGGGCAAGAACGTCGAGGAGTCGAGCAACGACACGGTGTCCAGCGCCACCGCGAGGCTCCAATCGAGCAGGATGACCTGCTGCGATACGCCGGCGACATTGGCGAGGTTCGACATGCCCTGATTGGCGTAGTTGTTGATGAGCGACCTGACCATGCTCCCTTCGGCCGCGGGGCTCGTGCCGTTCGCGAACAGATCGATCGTCCATCGAGCCAGCGACCATCCCGCACCGTACCGGCCGGGCGTCGTACCATCGAGCGTCTCGGCGATGCTGTCGAGACCCTGGAGGTACTGCGCGAGCCACGCCGTGTGACTGCCGTAAAACGTGTAGGGGCTCGTCGGCGTGTTGCACGCCGCTGGGTACCCCGTCACCTCGCAGCCCAGCGTCTCGGCGAAGCCCGCATTGCCGCGCCAGGTCGCCGTGTTGTAGTTCCGTCCCCAGATCTCGGAGGAGATCTGGGCGAGCCCCTCCTCCAGCCATACCTCCTCGAGCGTACCGGTGCCTTGATAGATGTGGTTCCCGATGGAAACGATGTGCTTCGACTCGTGTGCCATCGTCGGCCGGATCTCCCGCTCCCAGAAATTCACCGAGAAGTCCGCGCTTGGCACGAGATGGTAGATCATCTCGGTGAGGTTCGAGGTCGTGCAGGCGTTCCTGACCATATCGCACGGGTCGACGAACGCCAGAATCGTCCCTCCGCCGGACACACCGGATCCCTTACCGTTGAGCACGGGGGTCAGCACGATGGTGACTTTGCCGACGCCCGACAGCTCGGACGCGTCGTATTGGAGCGGGTCGCCGATGTACGTGAGCATATGCTTCGCGTACGTCAGCGTGTCATACTCGAGCCCGAGTGTCGTGTAGTATGAGGAGTCCGGCCGATACTGCGCGGGCCAGTTACTCAAGCTCGTATCCGCGACGATTTGCACGTGCTGGCCGGAGTAGACGGTCCGGGCTCCAATGATCGTCGGGTTGTCATTGCTCGGCACCGGCACGCTGATCGAGTTGACGTCGCCGACGTTCGTGTTGACCAGGGATTTCGAGATGGCCGGAGCGCCGCGCCCGCGGAATTGCTGGAAGTACCGGGTCTCTCGCTCCATGTACGCGACGTGCCCGCGCTCCGCGGCCTCGAGATACCGCAGGTCGCGCGCCAGCTGAGGGTCGAGCCGTGGCCCGACAGACGCGGCGCGCGGCACGCGGCGCCGTGCCCGCAATGTCTGCGGCCGCGACACCACGTGACTCGCACCACTGCCTGTAAAGGTGCCCGACAGCGAGAAGTCCTCGGTGCTCGACTCGGACAGGTCCGTGTTGACGATCGCCATCATGTAGACGCCGTTCGCATCGATCGTGAGATTGGTCGCGAAGGCGGGCGAGGTGGCGAACAGGGCCGACTGGCCGACCGCGAGCGTCGTCGTGCCAGCGGATCCGCTGCACGTGACGTTGATGTTGACCTGGGTGGACGACCCGTTCAGCGTATAGTTGGCGGCGCCAGGCGGGGTACATCCGATCGGCAGGGTCGAGAGACTGATGGTACCGGAGCCTAAGGGCACATGCGTGACCGTGTACTGACCCGATGGGTTCGTGGTCACCGAGGGCAAGGCGGCGGCGCCGCTTGGTGTCACGGTGACGGTAACAGCGTTGATCCCGGCACTGGTCGCGCTGCTGGTGATCGTTCCCGAGACCGTACCGGTGGCGATGCACGTGACCGGGATATCGATGGTCACCGTATTTCCATTCACGCCGCTATAGCTGGTCGCCCCCGGCGCCGTGCAGTTCGACGGCACGTTCGTGACGGCGATCGAGCCGCCGCCGCCCGGTACGCTCGACACCGAGTACGAGCCGTTCGTCGCCGTCTGCACCGATGGAAGCGCGCCCTTGCCGGTCGGCGTGATGGTCACGGTGGCGTTTGCCACGGCGGTACCGAGGGAACTGGTAAGGGTGCCGGAAACGGTTCCGCTCTGCGGACCGCTGGGGCCACTGCCGCTACAGGCAGCTATCAAACACACCATGGCGCTAGCCGCGGTGAAGTGACGCACGCGCACTGGGTTCTCCTTGATCGAGTCTTTCAGCAGTAACGGTACAGCGGTGGCCTCATTCTCAAATCCCTAAAGGCTGAGCCTGCTAGCCTCCGCCAGCGCGGCGAGTAATATCGAGAAGGAGCGGCCACCGGGGGGTGTTGATGAAGTCGTATGTGACTGATGCGATCCGGAACGTCGGCATCGTGGGGCACGGCGGCACCGGCAAGACACAACTCGTCTCCGCGTGTCTCTACACCGCGGGGATG
>DASRDS010000034.1:0-1356 GCA_035652495.1 Gemmatimonadaceae bacterium | reverse complement strand
GGCTGAAAAAAGCAAGGGACCCGTCGCTTGGGCGGGTCCCTTAGCTCGAACAGTGTGACTAGCCTTAGCGGCGAGCCACGTACGCGGTGACTTCCATGGTCACTTCGACCACTTCGAACTCCGGCTTCGTCCAGGTCATGCTAGTCTCCGACGTTATTGGACACCCGTATTCTAAGCACTGTGCGTGCCGTGCGCTAGTCGTTGTTATATAACGACTTACAATATGGCCGACTGGGGCATTTCCCCCGAATTGGGTGAAATCACCCAACAATCCCGAACTTCTTGATGCGATAACGCAGCGTGTCTCGGCTGATCCCGAGTCGCTGAGCCGCCTTCGTTTGATTGCCGCCGGCCTCGCGCAGGGCCTGCTCGATCATCGACCGCTCAGCCTGGAGCAGATCTGACCCGCCCGATGTCCGATCGCCCGGTGCTCGCGCCGGCTCTGGCTCGATCAACGACAAGTGCTCGGCGTCGAGCGCCGGCCCCTGGCTCCACAGCACGGCACGCTCGATGACGTGGCTCAGCTCGCGCACGTTGCCTGGCCACGAGTACGCGAGCAGCGCGTCGCGCGCCGGCGCCTCGATTCGCCGCACGTCGCGGCCATACTTCACGCTGAATCGCCGCAAGAACGCTTCGGCGAGCAGCAGGACGTCGTCGCCACGCTCGCGAAGCGCGGGCAGACGCAGCACGATGACCGCGAGGCGAAAATAGAGATCCTTTCTGAATCGACCTTGTTGCGCCTCTTTCTCGAGATCGCGATTGGTCGCGGTCAGAATGCGCACATCGACCTTACGATCGCGCACGCCGCCGACCCGGCGGACGACACGCTCTTCAATGGCCCTCAGTAGTTTGCCCTGGAGCGAGAGCTCGACATCGCCGATCTCGTCGAGGAAGAGAAACCCACCTTCGGCCGCCTCGAAGAGTCCGATCTTGGATTCCTTCGCATCCGTGAATGCACCGCGCTCATGGCCGAACAGCTCGGCTTCCATCAGCGTGCCGGGCAGCGCCGTGCAGTTGACTTCTATAAATGGCTTCGACGCGCGTGGGCCGGTCGCGTGAATGCTGCGCGCCACGAGACCTTTGCCAGTGCCGGTCTCACCAGTGATCAGAATCGGCGGCACATCGTCGAGACTCGCGACCTGGCGCGCGCGGTCCAGCACCGCGCGCATCGCTGACGAGTCTCCGACAATGCCGGCGAACGGCGCCTCACGTCCCGTACGCCCGCGGTAGTACGACAGCTCCTGGCGCATCACCGCGTGCTGGCGCGCGCGATCGGCGAGCAGCTTGAGCTCGTCGAGATCGACCGGCTTTTTCAGATAATCGAACGCGCCGCGTTTCACCGCATCGACGGCGCCT
>DASRDS010000033.1:0-6703 GCA_035652495.1 Gemmatimonadaceae bacterium | reverse complement strand
GATCGAGCAGGAAGGCACGTATCCGCTGCCGGAAGCGCAGCTCGACCGGTTCTTGTTCGACATTCGGGTCGGCTATCCCGCCGAGCTCGAGGAGCTGGCGATTTTGCGCTCGACCACGGGCGCTCCGCCGCAACCGCTGTCGCCCGTGCTGACGGGGGATGACGCGATCGCCTTGCAGCGGCTCGCCCGCGACATCCCCGCGGCGGAACCCGCGCTTCGCTACGCGAACTTCCTCGTGCGCGCCACGCGCCCCGATGACCCGCAGGCGCCCGCGATCGTGAAGCGGCACGTCCGCTGGGGCGCCGGACCTCGCGCCGGTCAGGCGCTGATTCTCGGCGCCAAGGCGCATGCGTTGATTCAGGGGCGATTCGCCGTGTCACCAGGTGACATCCGGCGCGTCGCGCTGCCCGTGTTACGGCATCGTATTCTTCCCACGTTCGCGGCTGAGGCCGAGGGCGTGACGTCAGAGCGCATCGTGGCCGAGCTGCTCGACACGATCAAACCACCCTCCAGCGACGTGCGCGTGTGACGGACGCCTCGCTGCTTGATTTAGTGAGAGGTGTGCGGTGGCCCGCCAAACGTCGCGTGCCAGCGGCGGCCCATGGCGTTCATCGCTCGCGGCGGCGCGGTGCGGCGGCGGAATTTACCGAGTATCGCCCGTATGCGCAGGGTGATGATCCGCGGCGCATAGACTGGAAGTTGTTAGCCCGCAGCGATCGCGCGTTCGTCCGTCTGAGCGATGACCATGCGTTGCTGCCCACGATGTTCGTCCTGGATACGTCGGCGTCGATGGCATTTCCAGTCGACACGTTCGCGAAGTGGCAGCACGCTCGTCGCCTCGCGCTGGCACTCGCGTCGATCGCGCATGCCGCGGGTGATCCGGTCGGCATAGGATCCACGCCTCGTACGCGCCGCAGCATTATCGCCGAGCTGGCGGATTCCCTCAGCGATATCAAGCCGAGTGGCACGGTGTCACTCGAGCGGAAGCTGTCGGACACGGTAGCGATGACGCGCGAAGCGCGCCTGGTCATCGTCTCGGATTTCCTGACGGATCCAGAAGACCTGGCGGCGACGCTCGCGGGCGCCAGAGCGGTCGCGGGCGAGGTGTATGCGATCCATATCGTCGCGGCCGAAGAGCTCGCGCCACCGATGCGCGATGTTTCCGTCGAAGATCCGGAAGACCCGACCTTGCGTCGCCCACTCGTCGGCTCGGCCCGCGCGACCTACGACCGGGAATTCGCGGCGTGGCGCGCCGGTGTGGCTCGCGATTGGCGCGCGGCCGGCGCGAGCTATGTCATGACGACGACCGACGAGCCGGCCGAGCACGCCGTGCGCCGGATCGTCGCGTCGCCCTGACCAGTTACCGGCATGACGCTCGCCGCGCCGGGCTTTCTCGTGGCGGCGTTCGCCGTCGCGGCCGTCGCGGTCGCGCTGCACCTTCTAGTTCTCCGTCCGCCGCCGGCCTGGCGACTGCCGACGGCGCGGTTCGTGCCGCCGGCCGCGTCTCTGGTGCGACGGCGCGAGACGTGGCCGCAGGATCGCGCGCTGCTCGCGCTGCGCGTCGCGACCATACTGCTCGCCGGTCTCGCGTTCGCCGGCCCGGCGCTTTCCGCGCGACCCGCGCGCGGCACGCGGATCGTCGCGGTCGATACGTCAGCCGCGACCGCACAGGATAGCACGGCGCACTATCTCCGCCGGTCTGACTTGCGGATCCCATTTGTTGGATCGCTGTCGGCCGCATTGGTCGGTGCTCGACGTTCCGTGGCGCAGCTGCGGGAGGATTCGGTCGAGCTGGTGATCGTCTCGCCGTTCGCGACCTCGGCGGTCGATGCCGCGACGGCTGCGCTCCGTGCCCAGTGGCCGGCCGCGATTCGCACCGTTCGGGTGGCCCGCCCGCCGACATCCGTGGGACACCCCGCCTTCAGTTGGCTCAGCGTTACCGGCGGGGATACCATCGGTGCGGTGATCATGGATGGTGTCGTTACCGTTGCTCCGTTCAGACGACCGCGCAACTATCACTTCCGGGAAGGCGCCGTCATCGCGCGATGGGTCGATGGCACGCCGGCCGCGGTCGAGCGACCAGTTCTCGAGAACTGCGCGCGGGAAATAGCGATTGGCATACCCAACACCCGCGCCGGCGAGCAGTTTCGCGCCGCGATGACGAATAGGCCCTGTGGCCCGCCCAGAAGTCCGGCGATGAGCGATTCGGCCGTGCGTGCGTTTGCGGGCACCGGATCACCGGCCGCGAAGTTCGGCCCGAGCCAAAACGCGAGCGACGACCGCACGCTGATGGCAACGCTGCTCGTGCTCGCCTGCGCCTTGGCCGCCGCCGAGTGGGTTATCCGTAGATGACCGCGCCTCGCCGGATGAGCACGATCATCGCTCCGCGCACCGCCCTCGGCGAAACGCGTCAGGTCCGCGGTATCCTGTTCGCGACAGCGATCGTCACGTCGCTGCTCTGGGGCTGCGCGTCGGCGGGCGCGGTCATGGCGGCCGGCGGTGCGCTAGGTCATGCCACGCATCGTCCCGACTTGTACTTCGACTGGGTCCGATTCGCGGCGGCGGTGACCGGTCTATCGGTCGCGACGATTCGCATCTGGCGCCGCCGGTACGCGTATTCGATCCGACGCGTCGGCCTGTGGATCGAGGAGCGCGTGCCGTCGCTCCGCTATGCGCTCGTCACGGTGCTCGATCCCGACGCGCGCATCGATCCCTCGCTGCTCGATCGCCTCGAGCGCTTGGTTCGCGACGTGAACCTGCCGGAAGTCGCGCTTCGCGTCGCGGTGCCAGCCTACGTTCGCGTCGCGCTCACGGTACTCGTTGTCGCGTTTCTCCTCGCGCGCGTGATGCCACTGAGCGCGACCGACACGGGCGTCGCGACCAGTGCAACGCCGAACGCTACCGCGGCGCCTTCCAATCTGTTCGCCGGACTCCGCGCGCGCATCGAGCCGCCGGCGTACGCGCACGAGCGCGCCGTCGACGTCGCCGATCCGACGACGATCACGGCGCTCGTGGGCAGCGCCATCACCCTCCAGCGTCGTGACGGGTGGACGCAGACGCTGCCGATGCCGCGCGAGGCGACGGCGTTGACGCTCACAGCGGGGTCAGAGCATCGCATCGTCGCGCTTTTGCCCATTGCGGATGCGCCACCGTCGGTCGTCCTCTCGCTCCCGGTGGCTGATACGACGTATCGCACGCCGCCAAAGACCATCGTGCTCGACGCCAAGGCGACGGATGACATTGGGCTCGTCGACGGATGGTTCGAGTGCATCATCAGTACGGGAGAGAGCGAAGGCAACTTTAAGAGCGTTACCGACACGATCGGTCATGCCCGATTCTCGGATGCCCGCACTGGCATCCTGCATGCGATTTTCTCGATAGCGCTCGAGCCAGGCAGTCAGCTGTCCATTCGCGCCATCGCGCGTGATGGAAATACCGTGACCGGACCGGGCGTTGGCTCCTCCGACACCCGCACCATCCGCATCGCCAGCGCCAAGGAATACGACTCGCTCTCGATCGCCGCCGCCGCGCCGCCGATTCTCGACAAGGCGCTCATGAGCCAACGCATGCTCGTCATGCAACTCGAGGCGCTGGTCAAAAAGCACCAGCGGCCGAAGTCCGAGTCGATCCGTCTGGCGAGAGTCGAGGAGAGCCTTCGGCGGGAGGTCGATGACATCCTGAACGGCGGTGCGAATCCGGACTCGACCGGAGAACCCGGCGAGCGCGCAGACGTCGATGTCGCCAAGGGTGGCGGCGGTGCGGCCACTTCCTCCCGGGAGCGCCAGTATTTCCAGGCCGCGTACCAGGCTATGACCGACGCCGCACGGTCGCTCGGCGTAGCGCTCCCCGACACCGCGCTCCCACCCGCGCGCCGCGCGCTCTCGGCGCTCGACTCGGCGCGCGTGATGAACCGCCTGTACCTCCGCGGTACGCCCCCGACGATCGTCGTCAACACCGCGCGCGTGCGTCTCGCGGGGCCGCCGGGCGGCCCGACGCCCGACACGGCCGCGCCCGCGCATAGGACGCCGAGCCCGCGCGCCGATTCGCTCCGCGCGACTGTCTTGCGCTATATCGAGCAGCCCACGGTCCAGTCGGACTCGCTATCGCTTCTCCAGGTCGCGGTCGCGTCATCAACGCCGCTCGACACGGCATTGGCCCACGCACTCGGTGATGCGGCGGCGGCGCGCGATCCGATGCACCTGCGCGGTGCGCTCGTGCGTGTGCGTCGCGCCGTGGCGCCGACACCGAAAGTGACGTCGGGGCTGGCGCCGTGAGCGCGTTCGTGTTCGCGACGGGTCGCTATGCGTCTGGCGACTGGGACTCGGCGCCGCTCGTGCCCGCGAATTTGATCGACTCGGTCGCGCGATACACGTCGATCGAGATCGCGCCGAGTGGGGCGATCGTTCCGCTGGCATCGGAGCGGTTGTTCGACTACCCGCTCATTTATCTCACCGGGCATCTGCCGTTTCGATTCACGGCCGAGGAACGGCGGCGGGTGAAAGAGTTCGTGGATCGTGGTGGCATGCTGTTCGTTGACGATCATAATCATGATGTCGGCGGGGTATTTCACCGGACGGCCACGGAGGAGCTCACCCGCACGTGCGGGCCGATCGTCGATCTGCCGAATACGCACGATTTGTATCGCGCGTTCTTCGTCTTCGACCACGGTCCGCCGACGACGACGCAGGAGCTGAACGGCTGGGGCGACAATCTCGTGCACGCGAATCTTCAGGCCGTTCTGGGTCCCGGCGATCGGATTCGCGTGCTGTACTCGAGTAAGGACTACAGCTCCGAGTGGGGGTATCACCCCGAGAGCAAGAAGCAGCGATCCGTCGACGACACGCGCTTCGGCGTGAACATCATTGTCTATGCACTCAGCCGATGATGCGCGTAGCCGTTGAGCGTGCCGCTCGCGTGATCGCGATCCTGCTGCTGGCATGGTCGGCGTGGGCGATCGGCCGTCAGACGGCGGTCCAGACGAACCTGCGCCGTGCTACGAGCGACTGGACGACGCAATCGGTGCGGGTGGCACTCGATAGCACGCCGTCGCCCGTTGACCGCGACTGGCTCGCGGCCATGCGGCAGAACGGAGTGGACGTCGAGTGGTCCTGGCGACGCACGCCGCCGACCGCACGCGCGGTGGCGGCGAGCCCGCTCGCCGATCCAGCCGGAGCGACTCGTGTCGCGATCGCCGCGCCGGGTGGGACGCCAGTGACGTTGGCCGATCGCCTGGGGCCGATCGATACCGGACGCGCGGCGTCGGGGGGTCTAACGGTGGTGATGCCGACCTCCCTCAACTCGATCAGCGCCTCGGGTGCGCGCACGGGAGTCGTCGACTCTCTCATTCTGCGTCCCTTGCTGGTGCTCGGCACGGTCAGCTGGGAGACGAAATTCGTCGTCCGGTCGCTAGAAGAACGAGGATGGCACGTTGATGCTCGTCTGCTGCTAGCTCCCCATCGAGCCGTCAGCCAAGGCGTTCAGTCCCCAATAGACACCGCGCACTTTGCGGCGATTCTCGCGATCGATAGCGGCGCGCGAAGCGCGGCGGAGCAGATAAAGCGATACGCGCTCGAGGGCGGTGGCGTCATTGTCGCCGGCTCGGCCATTCGCTACGTAAAGGTCCCGACCGCGCTCGAGGTCAAAGATGACACGACCTGGCGCCTGAGGATGGACAGCGCCGGAGGCCCGGCGCGCCATCGCGACCTCTGGGCGGGCCTGGTCGCCCAGGTCGCATATGCGCCCAAAGTCCGGCTCTCGACGCCGGTCGACCAGGATCCGGCTCCGGTAGCGGCGACGATCGCCCGCCTCGGGCCGCCGACGTCGGAGGGTCGCGGCCAGGGTCGTAGCCCGGGTCGGCCCGGGCCGGCGATCTGGTTCGGGCTCCTGGCGACGGTCCTTATCGTAGATTGGGCCTCGCGCCGGTTGCGTGGAGCGCCCTAAACCCTATAAATTCTTCGTTCTGTGCCGACTATCAATCAACTTGTCCGGCAAAGCCGGAGAGATGTCTTAAAGAAAGAAAAGGCGCCTGCGCTCAAGTCGAATCCGCAGAAGCGCGGCGTGTGCACGCGCGTCTACACGACGACGCCGAAGAAGCCGAATTCAGCGCTGCGGAAGGTCGCGCGCGTTCGGCTCACGAACGGCTTCGAGGTCACGGCCTATATCCCTGGTGAGGGCCACAACCTCCAGGAGCACTCGATCGTGCTCATTCGCGGTGGTCGTGTGAAGGATCTGCCGGGCGTTCGCTATCACATCGTGCGCGGCAGCTTGGATGCCTCCGGCGTCAACGGCCGCAATCAGAGCCGGTCGAAATACGGCACCAAGAAACCGAAGGGTGCCCCGGCGGGAGGCAAGAAGTGAGTCGTCGGAAGAAATCGATCCGTCGTCCGATTCTTCCGGACGCGCGGTACGATAGCCAGACGGTGTCCAAGTTCATCAATGCGATGATGCTCGAGGGTAAGAAGTCGACCGCCGAGCGCATTTTCTACGGCGCCATGGATCTCGTGGAGTCGCGGACGAATCAGCCCGGCGTGAACGTCTTCAAGCAGGCGCTCTCGAACCTCAAGCCCGTGGTCGAGGTCAAGAGCCGCCGCGTTGGCGGTGCGACCTACCAGGTCCCAGTCGAGGTCCGCCCCGACCGCCGGACAGCCCTCGCTATGCGGTGGTTGATCACCTTCTCCCGTGATCGTTCCGAGAAGTCCATGCC
>DASRDS010000032.1:0-4486 GCA_035652495.1 Gemmatimonadaceae bacterium | reverse complement strand
CCGGGATCGACGTGATGAAGGTGATGAGGTAGAGCACGCCGAACCAGCGCGCTCGCTTCTGGTCTACGGACACCTAGCGTGACCCCTTTCCCCGGCCGATGGCAGCAGGACTATTCCCCCCGCCACGAGTCCGGCTAGGCCGAACCTAACGCCCCGCGAACACCGCTTACAAGGGCCAGAACGGCCTGTGCCAAGCGCAGTCCGAGCTTCTCGATTCGAGTTCCGCCTTCAGGCCCTCGTCGTGGTACGAGATCTCGAAACCGAGTCGCGTGTAGTGCTCAGCGGCTCGCGGCATGTCTGTGACCGCAAAGATCAAATCGACGACGATCCTTGTCACTGTCGTCGGATCGCCTTGAGCGCCTTGTCGGGGTCAGCGAAGTCCTGTATCTGAGCGATCTGGCCGTCGCGAAGGACGAGTGCCTGCGCCCATTTCGCACGGCTTCCGTCGCTCGCAGTCCAAGAGAACGCGACCGCAGCGGCATCGTCAGTCGCCTCGAAGTGGTCGAGTTGGTAGTCGGTCTCACCCGCCCGCCTTCGCGACTCGATTCCTGACTGGAGAACCTCACGGGCCTCCCTCGGGCCGCGTCAGGATGGGACGGGCTGCCAGAAGCGCCAGGGGTTCTTCCGGCCTTGCCAAACCATGTCGTCGCTCATCAGTGAGACAAGTGGATCAACGTCGCCCTGAGCAAGGGCTTCGTATGCGGCCCGCACGCTGTCGGCAGACATCCGAAGATCCTATGCGCTCGCACGTTCAGACGAAGGCTGGGACTCCAGCTACTCCACCTTCTGGTGGTTGCCCCGCGATCACGACGCCCGGATGTTGGAACTGACCCACTCAGAGGTGGCCGTCTGAGTCGCGGAAGCCGACGTGGCGCACGCCCCAGGCGCGATCGACGGGGCCGAAGGCGATCGGCACTCCATGCTCGATGAGTTCGGCGTGGGCAGCCTCGGCGTTCTCACAAAACGTCGCCAACTCGAAGCCCACTCCCGAATCGGGATCGGGGAGTGGCACCTTCCCGAGCAGCTCCTTCTCTGCCTCGCTCCGCACGAGCAGGCGCATGAACACGTTGTCGAACTTGAGGATGACGGTGCCTTCTTCCGCTTCCTCGATCACGTCCACGGCGAAGACGCGCTCGTAGAACTCTTTCGACCGCTGGATGTCTTCGACAAACAGCGTGATCGCGCTGACAGCCTTCAAGGACAGAGCCATCTTCGAACCTCCCGGTCGATGGGACAGGACCCCGGGGAATCCAGCGTTAGCTCTCCGCGGCGGTCTGGGTAGTCCACGGCGCGATGTCGTCCAAAGCGCTGCTTCGCTTCACGATCATGTCGATCGCGTCATCGGCCGTCCACATCCAGACCGGATCGCTGTCTGGGTACGCGACGCCAGACGCGCGCGGCCGGCGCGCGCTCCTGGTGGGCTACTCCCGCCGCGCCGCCGGGTTCTGCGCCGGTTACCGCCGCGTCGCGCGCATTTCCACGCCCGACGGCAGCGACGAGCGCGGCGAGCCGATCGCCCGCTGCACGCTCGACGGGACGCTCGCACATGTCTGGTCGCGGATCGTCGCAACCTCCGACTACACCCGCTACTGATGCACCGGCCCACGCGACCCGACCATGCCGCCTGCGAGGGCAGGATCAGATCGAGGGCGCTCGCGACGTACTTTCGTCGCCGGGCGTGACCTATGACTTCGACTGGTCGAGCATCCGTTCGAGCCCCTCGAGTATCAGGTCGAGTCCGAATAGGAACTCGGTCGTGGGGTCGTAGCCGCCTTTGGCGACGTAGGTCTCGACGAGCTCGAACGAGTGCGGGATGAGGTCGGCGAGGTGGCGGAACTGCTCGGTCATCATGTCACCGATCGCTGCCGCTTCTTCGCGCGTGGTGAAGGGGAGGTTCTTCTCCTGGAGTGCGAAGCCGTAGATGTAGGCGTCTTGCACGGAGTAGGCGTGGACGGCGTCGGGGATCGAGAAGCCGGCGTTGCGCAGGCACGCGACGATTGCGTTGTGCATCTTCAGGTTCGCTAGGCCTGGTGACGTGCGCGACTCCATGAGGTCGAGAGCCCAGGGGTGGCGGTTCATCGCGTGGCGGGTCGAGATCGCACGCTTGCGCAGCGCTTCCTTCCAGTCGTCCTCCATGGACGGCGCCTCGATCCGGGCGAAGATCTGGTCGACCATCTCGTCGAGCAGCGCGTCCTTGTTCGGAAAGTAGTGGTAGAGCGACATCGCGCCAGCGCCGAGGTGGTCGGCGATCTTCCGCATTGAGACGGCGCTCAGGCCCTTCTCGTTGGCGAGGGCGACGGCGACGTGCAGCACGCGCTCTTTGCTGAGCGGCTCGTGCGGCTCTGGAGCGGAAACGGAGGTGGGTTCCGGATCAGCCACTTGACACATCGTACACTGTACGACTATCGTACACCGTACGACGTACACCGTACGACGTAGACCTCCCGAAAGGAGACCTCCGTGAACCTCCCCGGTATTGCTCACTTCCTGACCCGCCGCCGCTGGCTCGTGATCGGCACCTGGGTCGCCATGACCATGTTCGGCGCTTTCGCCGCCGGCCAGGTCTCGCACCGCTGGCTCCAGAGCTTCTCCGTCCCCGGCAAGCCGGCCTATACGGCAAGCGAGCGGACGCTGAAGGCGTTCGGCGCCGGCGCCCGCGCACCCTCGGTCGTCGTCTTCCACACGAACGGCGACGCCACGACGAGCCGCGAAATCGCCGCTGCGATCACCCGCGTCGCGGCAGTTACGCCGACCGCGCTTGCGAGCTCGTACTTCTCGACCCACAACCCGATGTACGTCTCGCGCGACCACCACACGACGTTCATGAACCTCTATCCGACCGGCCCACGCTCCCTCTCCGCAACGAGCGGCGCCCAGCATCTTCGCGCCGCAGCTCTCAAGGGTCTTCCCGCGAGCGTGACGGTGAACGTCACCGGCCACGATCCGCTCGAGGAGGCCAGCAAGAGCGGCAAGTCGAGCGGCGGCTCCGTGATGATCGAGACCGCGATCGGCGCGATCGGCGCCCTCGTAATCCTGCTCTTCGTCTTCGGGACGCTGCCCGCCGTCCTCATGCCGCTCGTTGTCGCAGCCGCCTCGATCCTCAACACGTTCACGCTCGTCTGGGCGCTCACCTATGTGACCGACGTCTCCGTGATCGTGCAGTTCCTGATCGCGCTCGTCGGCCTGGGTGTAGCGATCGACTACGCGCTTCTGATGATCGTGCGCTTCCGCGACGAACTGCGCGAGGGCAATGACGTCGAGGCCGCGATCGTCAAGACGATGACGCATGCCGGCCATTCGGTGATCGTCTCCGGCACGACAGTTGCGATCGGCCTGCTCGCACTCGTCGCGCTTCCGCTTCCTCTCGTCCGCTCGATGGGCCTCGCGGGAATGCTGATCCCCGCCGTCTCGGTCCTCGCCTCGATCACCCTGCTGCCGGCGCTCCTCGCAGTGCTGGGTGAGCGGATCAACAGCGTCCGCGTCATGCCGAAGCGCTTTGTCGACCGCGGCCATCCCGAGGATGGGGCGTGGGGGCGGTGGGCACGGTTCGTCCTTCGCCGCCCGCTGATCGTTGCGGCCGTCGGCCTCGCGGTCGTCGGCGTCCTCGCGGTCGCCGGCACCAAGCTGAACGCGAACGAAGCTCAGCTGTCGAAGTTCCCCGGCACCGGCACCGCAATCGCCGGCCGTCAGATGCTCGCCGACGCCGGGATCTCCCCCGGTGTCATGAAGCCGCTCGAGGTGCTCGTCGAGCGCGGCGGCAACGCCAGGACGATCGCCGCCGAGCTGCGCACGGTTCCCGGCGTTGCCGGCGCCGCGGTTCCGACCGGCTGGCATCGCGGCTCGAACTCGCTCGTCGAAGCGTTCCCGACGATCGACGGCTCGGCGCCCGGCATACAGGGGATCGTCGACCGCGTCAACCGGAAACTGCAGGGGACGAACGGGACGCTGACCGGCGTCACCGCGGTCGACCGCGACTTCGTGCACGCGCTCTTCGGAAGCTTCCCCTACGTGCTTGCGCTCGTCCTCGTCCTCACCCTGATCCTGCTCACCCGCGCCTTCCGCTCGATCGTCCTGGCAATCAAGGCGGCGGTCCTGAACCTGCTGTCGCTGGCCGCCGCGTTCGGCGTGATCGTGCTCGTCTTCCAGCAGGGGCACGGCTCGCAGCTCTGGCACATCGCACCGTCGGGGAGCGTGATCGCCTGGATCCCGCTGATGATCTTCGCCTTCCTCTACGGGCTCTCGATGGACTACGAGGTGTTCATGCTCAGCCGGATCCGCGAGGCCTACGACGAGACGGGCTCGACAAAGAAGGCGATCGAGCTCGGTCTCGCCCGCACCGGCAAGCTCGTCACCAGCGGCGCGCTGATCCTGATGTTCGCCTTCCTGGTCCTCTCGACGAGCCCCGGCTACGAGGTCAAGCCGCTGGCGATCGGTGTCGGCGCAGGAATCATCCTCGACGCCACCGTGATCCGCGCGCTGCTCGTGC
>DASRDS010000031.1:0-20563 GCA_035652495.1 Gemmatimonadaceae bacterium | reverse complement strand
CGGAGCTCCAAGCGTCCTTTTACCGCCGATTACATCCGGCTCGCGTTCACGGATTTTATCGAGCTGCATGGCGATCGGGCGTTCCGCGATGATGCGGCCATCATCGGTGGGTGGGCGCGGCTCGATGGCGAGACCGTCATGGTCATAGGCCATCAGCGCGGCCGGGACACCAAAGAGAACTTGCGCCGGAACTTCGGCATGCCGCATCCCGAGGGCTACCGAAAGGCCCTCCGCCTCATGAAGATCGCGGAGAAATTCCGCGTCCCGGTGATGACGTTCATCGACACCCCCGGGGCATGGGCGGGATTGGGAGCCGAGGAGCGGGGCCAATCCGAAGCGATCGCGCGGAATCTGTTCGAGATGAGCGATCTCGAAGTCCCGATCATCGCGACGGTCATTGGTGAGGGTGGGTCCGGTGGCGCGCTGGCGCTCGGTGTCGCGGACCGCGTGCTGATGCTGGAGAACGCCGTGTACTCCGTGATCACCGTCGAGGGCTGTGCCGCCATCCTCTGGAAGGACGGCAAAAGCGCCGAGATGCGGGAACGAGCCGCCGATGCCCTCCGAATTACCGCGCCCGACCTGTTCGAGCTCCGGATCATCGATGAGATTATTCCGGAGCCGCCCGGCGGTGCGCAGACGGATCACGGCACCGCGGCGAAGAACGTGCGCGACGCCTTGACCCGCAACCTCGAGGACCTGCGCAATCTCAAGCCGGATAAGCTGGTGCGGCGCCGGCGGGAGAAGTTCCTCAAGATGGGGCAAGTGACGGAGACGTAGTTGTGCCGCACCTCGTAGAAGTCGCCTTCAAAGGCAACCGAAAGGAGTTCTTCACCTGGGACGCCGAGGATCCGCCGCCGCTCAAGGCGGCGATTATCGTCGACGCCGACCGGGGCGAAGACCTCGGCACCGTCCACTCGCTCGGCGAGCTGGCGCAGAAGCGCTGCGTCGGGTGCGCCCATGGCTGCGGTCTGACTCCCCCGCCCCGCAAGGCCCTCCGCCTCGCGACGTCAGCCGAGGTGCGCCAAGCGCGCGAGGTCCGGTCGCAAGACGAATCGGCTCGCCGAAAAGGTGCCGAGCGGGTCAAGGCGCACGGGCTCGTCATGAAGATGTCGGATGCCGAGTGGCAGTGGGATCGCAAGAAGCTCACGTTCTATTTCACGGCGGAAAAACGCGTCGATTTCCGCAATCTCGTCCGCGATTTGGCGTCGCTCTTCCGCGCGCGCATCGAGCTCAAACAAATCGGCGTTCGTGACGAAGCGAAGCGTCTGGACGGCGTGGGTCGCTGCGGCCGCCAGTACTGCTCCGCATCGTGGCTGCCGGAATTGCGCCCCGTCAACCTGGGTGTCGCCAAGGATCAGCGACTCTCGCTCAACCCATCGCAAATCTCCGGCGCCTGCGGGAGACTGATGTGTTGCTTGCGATATGAGCACGAGTTCTACGTGCACAGTCGCAAGAAATTCCCGAAAGAGGGAAAGACGGTCACGACGTCCAAGGGGGAGGAGAAGGTCGTCTCGAACGACATCTTCAACGAGCGCGTGACGCTGCGCTCGGTTGAGGGTGAGACGCGCGTGATTGCCTTGGCTGCGTTCAAGGCTGAGCTCAATGGCGGCGCGCTGCCCGAAGCCGTCGCGGACTTGCCCGTGTCGGCGGATCTTCCCGAGCTCTCGGAGCTCGACGAGATTCTGCCGGATACTGGCACGTATGCCGCGACGATCGCGGCGCGCGCGTTCTTGACGAAGCAGCCCGCTCCGACGGTTGTCGCGAGTGAGCCACCCGAGGCGGCGGAAGAGCCGTCGGCGCCTGGGCCGAAGAAGCGGCGGCGGGGGCGGCGCGGTGGGCGCCGGGGACGTGGCAAGGGTGGCGGCGGAAACGCCCCACCGGCGGACGAGGCGCCGTCCGAATAGTGGCCAGCACGTACCTGACCACGGCGATCGACTACGCGAATGGAGAGCCCCACTTAGGACACGCCGTCGAGAAGATCGGGGCCGACGTCTATGCGCGGTATCGCCGCATGGCCGGCGATGACGTGTTCTTTCTCATCGGCATGGATGAACACGGCACCAAGGTCGCGCAGGCCGCCGCGGCGCGCGGGGTGACGCCGCAGGAGCAAGTCGATACGATCGCGGCGCACTTCAGCGCGATGTGGGATCGGCTCGAGATCTCGCGCGACGTGTTTTACCGCACGACAGATCCCAAGCATCGTCGTGGCGTGACGGCGCTGCTCGAGCGTATCCTCGAGCGCAACCCCACGGACTTCTATGAGAAATCATACGAAGGCTGGTATTGCGTCGGGTGCGAGGCGTTCAAGACGGACGCCGAAATTGTTGATGGTCGCTGTGAACTCCACCCCACCCGCGTTTTGGAGTGGGTGACCGAACGGAACTGGTTCTTTCGCTTGAGCCGGTATGGCGACTTCTTGCGCCAGTACTTCGCCGAGCGCCCGGATTTTGTCTTTCCGGACATTCGCAAGAATGAGAATCTCGCTCTCCTGGAACACGGGCTCGAGGACGTCTCGGCCAGCCGGGCGAAAGTCGCGTGGGGTATTCCCTTCCCGCGCCCGACCAGTGACGGCGTCGAGCAGACCGTGTATGTCTGGTTCGAAGCCCTGATGAATTATCTCACCGCGACTGGCTATCCCGATGCCGGATACGAGCAACGCTGGCCGGCGACCGTGCATTTCGTCGGCAAAGACATCACGCGATTTCATTGCCTGATCTGGCCGGCGATTCTGGAATCGGCTGGCGTAGCCCTGCCCCGGCACGTCTGGGCGCACGGGTTTGTCACCATGGGCGGTGACAAACTGAGTAAGTCGGCCGGCGTCAAGGTCGAGCTCAAAGACATCGTCGAGCGGCATGGGCCGGATGCGTGCCGCTACTATCTGATGCGCGATGTGCCGTTCAACGGGGACGGCGAATTCACCTGGGAGCGGTTCGACGCCGTCTACGTGTCGGACCTCGCGAATGCATGGGGGAATCTCGCCAGCCGGACGATCGCGATGGTCGAACGCTATTGCGCGGGCGTCGTGCCCGCCGCGTCCGTCCTCGCGCCCGATTATGCCGAGTATCACGCCTGCATGGGCGGCGCGCGCGGCTATTTGCCGCATGAGGCGCTCCGCGTCGTCCGCGAGCACGTGTCGCGCGCGAATGAGTATGTCGATCAGCGCGCGCCATGGAAGCAGGCGAAAGATCCGAATGAGCGGGCGGCGCTGGAAGAGACGCTGGCGACGCTGATGGTAGGTCTCGCGCAGCAGACCGTGCACCTCGCGCCGTTCATGCCCGAGAAGTGCGAGACGCTGTGGCGCCAGCTGGGTGCACCGGGATCGGTGCACCACCAACGGTTCGACGCGCCAACCCGTCTTGATCCGACGGGCTGGCGCGTCGCCAAAGGTGAGCCGTTGTTCCCTAAAGAATAGCTACTGATTCACGCAGGTCGTCACGTTGTTGCGTGCATCGATTTCCGTGAGGGGCAACGGGATGACCGAGGACTGGTAGTCGGCCGTGTTCCCGCCGACGTCCCAATCCGTGTAGGCGGTTTTCACCAGGCCATACTCGCGCATGGCGATGTTGCGGTCACCGGTGCCTTCGCCGATGAGCGAGACCCGCTGCTCCCGGAGGAGGAAGTCGCGCACGTGCGTGAAGTCGAGCGGCACGGTGTCGGGCTTCAGTCCGCCGACCTTCACCCGGACGCTGTCCACGATGTTCGCCGCCGTCCCGTACTGACCGAGGCCGAGCTCCGCCTGCGCCAACAGAAATTGCAGCTCAATGTTGCGCACAATCGTCACCGGCGCCGAGCCGTTCAGATCCGTATAGTACCATGCCGAGGCGATCGGCGAGCCGTCGGACCTCGTGTAGTTGTTCTCGGTTCCCGAAAGCTTGCCGAGGTCGGTGAACTTGGCGACGAACCGCGCATCCGTCGTGTCCATCTGCGCCAGCGCCCCGTCAAGCAGGAACCAGTCGATGGCCACCGTACCGAAGATCGGATTGATCCGGTCTCCGGACGCCGTGCTGAACACGTGGAACGCACCGGCGTCGGCCTCGGGCACGGCCTCACTCGGCGTCAGCAGAGCGCTGGAGCTGTAGATCCCCGACGCTTGAATGTCGGCGATCGCCGCGGTGAGCTGGGTCGCGTCCGGAGTACCGTTACCCGCGCGCGCGATCGCGTAGGCATACTCGACTTCGGCCTTCCCGCGCAGCGCGAGCGTGAGCTGCTCGAACTGGGTCCCCGTCAGCGTGGTGCCTGACGCGGACGGCGTGTTGAGGAACCCGGCCGGGAACGTGACCGGGATCGCCGTGCCCCCAGCCTGATCGAGCGACGTTTTGGCCGTCGTCAGCATGGCCACGATGCTTTTCCAGACCGACGGGTTGCAGAGGATTGGCTTGGGTGCACCGGAGTTGCCGACATTCGTGATCGGCACGCCGAGGGTATCGCGTGTCTCGGCCGCGTACATGAAATCCAGCGCCTTGATGGTCTCGAGCGCGCCGATGAGCCCCGCTTGCTGGGCCGCCGAATACTTGGAGCCGTTCGACAGCGTCATCCCCGGGATGGCTGACTCGAGCGTGTCCGCGCCCTTGACCGTCGTGAAGAGCTGCGTCCAGACGGAGGTGCCGATGAAGTTGTTGTTCTGAATCGGGTTTTCGCCGGTGACCTGTTTGACGAACCGGTCCTCCGATGGCGTGAAGTACGCGAGATCGCGACCCATGCCGCTCATGAAGATGGCGTAGCTGCCGACGACCGTTCGCCCACCGTCCATGACGCCACTGAACTCCGTCTGGAGGTACGACTGGTCGTGCGGGAACGAGCCCGGGTGGTTGTAGTCGGTGATCGCGGACTCGTTGCAGCCAACGACCGCGATGCCGGCGGAGAGGGCAATGAGATAGGAATATGCGCGCATGGTTACAGGCCCAGGTCGATGCCGATGAAGTAGCTGCGCCACGGCGGATACGGCGTCACGTCTTGTCCGCGGCCCAACAGCTGCGTGCCGAAGTTGCTGACCTCTGGATCCGGGCCAACGTACTTCGTCCATGTCCGGAGGTTACGGCCTGATACACTGAGGGCGGCCGTGCGAATCCAGCCCTGTCCCGCGGTCCGTACGAAGCGCGCCGGCAGGTCGTAGCGCAGCGTCACTTCACGCAGCTTGAGGAACGACGCGTCCTGGACGTAGGCGTACGAGGCGTGGTTCAGCCGGAACGTCTCGGCCGATGTATCGGGCGAGTTGCCGAACGAGTCGTAGTAGTTCTGCGTCAGGTTGATCGTGCTCTGGCCCCGGCGCAGATCCAGGAACGTATGCAGGTGGAGCGGGCCGAAATTGAATTCGTTGCCAAAGCCCATGGTGAACGCCGGTTCCGCGTTCCCCCACTGGACCTGACCGGGATTGTTGACCCAGATCGCCGTGGGCGAAGCCCCAACTTGCACGCGATAGTTCCCCTGGCCGAACGCCGAGCCGGCGGTGAAGCTGGGAATCGGCAGGTTGTCGACGCGCGCGTAGTTCCGGCCGAAGTTTTCGTTCGTCTGCCACGAGAACGCGCCAATCTGGATCGGGCGGGCCGTGATGCTCAGATCGAGCCCCTCGTCCGTAATCTGGCCACCGTTGATCCATTGATTCGTGGCGCCGGTGGACGGCGCGAGACCGGCTTGCAGCAGCAGGTTCGTAATGCGCTTCTGATAGACTGTCGCGCTGAACTGGGCCCGCGACTTGAACATCGTCAGGTCGAATCCCGTCTCGAGCCCGGTGTTGACCTCGGGGCGGATATTGGGGTCGCCGACGATCGTGCCGAAGCGCTCGCCGTTGATGCCGTTGATGAGCGCGAGCTGCTCTTCGTTGAACTTGACGCCGTAGTTCGGCACCGTGCCCGCCTGGCCATACGCGAACCGCAGCTTCAGCTCGTCCACGACTGAGGCGAGATTCGGAATGCGATACGAGGCGCCGCCCTTGGGGAACAGGTAGTAGCGGTTGATCCCGCCGTTGTTGGAGCTCCGCTCCGCGTTCACGCCGCCGGTCAGTGACAGCTTGTCGCCGAAGAGCAGCAGCTGCTCCTGTCCGTAGAAGGCCTGGTTGTTGGTCTCTTCCTCGTGCTGATAGGGCACCTGGAAGATGCCGAACGTGTACTGCGCCTGACCGAGCGGGAGGCCCTCGCCCACGTTGTCCGACTGCTGCCACTGCACCTTGTCGCGCGTGAGACCGATCGAGGTCGTGGCGTTCAACCCGGAGACGCCGGTGAGCCGGTGCACGAGGCTGACCGAGTAGTTCGTGTTCTGGATGTACGACGCTTGGAACGTCGCCACGCCCAGGTACGAGGCGTTGGCCTCGACCGCCTCATCGGGCGGCACGTAGAACTGGTCGTGGATGTTGGCGTGATCCGCGCCACCTTGGGCGACGATATCGAGCTGCTGAATGTTGCTCGAGAACACCTTCCAGTCGAGATTCGCGCCGCCGATGAACCGGTTCACGACCTCGGGGGTCCGAGAGCGCGTCGCCACATCGTAGGCGTTGCCGTTGAAACCGAACGGCTCGGGGACGTAGCGACCGCTGGCCAGGTGCGCCGCCATGTTGTACCACGAGGGCGCGTAAGCGAGGTTGTCGTAGCCCGAGATACCGAGGTTGTCGTTGCCGTTGATCCCGCGGCGCGTCTGGTCCGCCGCGTAGGTGATGTTCACCGACCCGGTAATCGTGCTGCCGAAGTGCTGCACGACGTTGGCGCGAGCCGACTGCTTGTTGTAACCCGTGTTGAGCTCAATGCCGTTGTCGTACTTCGCGAGACCCGACAGGAAGTACTGCGTATTGTCGGAACCGCCGGTGATGCTGACATCGGACTCGTAGGACAGCTGGCCGCCGCCGTAGAGCGACTTTTGGAAATCGCAGAACCCGTTGCACTCATTGTAGTTCGCGAGCACGTCCGCCTTGGAGAGGCCGGCGGCCGCACCCTGGGTGTATGCCAGGCTCAGTGGGACATGCAGCGTCGGCACTTCGTGGTTCAAGTTGAACGTGCCGAATTTCTGACTCGCGTTGATCTGCGGCTTGCCGGCCTGGCCGTGCTTGGTCGTGATCAACACGACGCCGGCGGCGGCCTTGTCGCCGTAGATCGCCGAGGCGGCGGCGCTCTCCATGACCTCGACGGACTCGATGTCCGCGGGGTTGAGGTCCGCGATACGGTTCACGCTCTGGTCCTGCATGCCAGGCGTGGGACCGCCGTTGCCGCCGCTCCCGGCGGACGTCAACGCGTTCAACCCGGAGTTGATGGCGAGGTTCGTGGTGATGACGCCGTCCACGACATAGAGCGGCACGGCATTCGTCCCATAGATCGACGTGATGCCGCGGAGCTGCAGCTGCAGACCACCGCCCGGTGCGCCGGAGTTGGCCTCAATGACGGCGCCCGGCACTTTCCCTTGCAGCGCTTCCTCGACGGTCGCCGTCGGAGCGCCGTTCAGCTGGTCGCTGGAGAGGACCTTGTCATCCGTCGTCGAGTTCTTCGAGGACGTCGTCGTCGCGATACCCGTGATGACCTGTTGCTCCAGGTGCAGCACGTCGTGCGCGAGGCTGATGGTGTAGTCCTCCTGATCCGCCACGAGCTTGACCGCCGCGGACACGTAGCCGATGCGACGGGTGGTGATACCGGTGGCGCCGGCGGGAACGTTGCGCAGCGTGAACTTGCCGGCGTCGTTCGTGATCGCGCTGATCGTGTATCCGGTCACGGTCACGAGGACCGAGGGGACCGGTGCCTTGTCGTCCTTATCAATGATCTGGCCCGTGATGCGCCGACCTTGATCTTGTGCGGACAAGGGGTGGACGACCGCGAGCGCGAGCCCTACGGCCGTCAGGACTGACGAGCGTATTCTCACTCCTGCCTCCTACGAATTGTTGTGGGGGTGGGGCGGGTGGAACGCGGACAGACGAGAGCGAACGGTCCCCTCCTACTATAGATGTAGTAGATTTTCGAAGCGGTCGTGATCCTATAGTCTGGTTCAGCATATGTCAAGGAAAGGTCTTATGACAGTTAATGATCTATGACGCGTCTCTACTCGCAATCATTTGCCAGTGGGAGACTTAAAGGATTTGAGGGGTGCGACGTGTGTCAGATCACTGACAATTGCAAGACGGCAAGGTGACAACGCAAATTGGGCATGTCATGGGCGATCATGGACTGTCACAGATCTGGACACTATCGTCACAGCGATCGTTAGGTCGCCGGGGATATGACGACGACCTTTAGAGTCGGGCTTACTGTTAACGGACATGAGTCAGCGCACCTGGACCGTCGTCATCGTTCCGAACGGGAGTGACTCCCCCCGGCACCTCAATGTGTCGGAGCGGACGGTCCGCCTCGCGAAATGGAGTGCGGGGATCGCCGGCGCGCTTGTCGTAATCGCGGCCGGCATCATTGGTCTCTCGATCGCGCGCGGCAGCGTGCTGGGCATGCTCGGCCTCGACTCGCGCGATCACGAGATGCTCGTCATGCGGCATCGCATCGCGCTGCTCCAGGATACCGTGGCGTCCCTCGCCAAGCGCGGGGATCAGATGCGGCTGCTGGCCGGCCTGCCCGTCTCGGACTCCATGGGCACGACGCCCGCATCGCTCGTCGCGCCCGTCGATATGGACACGCTGATCCGCCGCGCGAACGATCTCTCGGCGAGCTTTGCCGAGGTGTCCGACCGCCTGTCAAAGAATGTCGAGCGCCTGGCGTCGACGCCGTCGATCATGCCGACGACCGGCTGGCTCTCCAGTGAGTTCTCGCGCAGCCGGTTCCACCCGATCCTGCACAAGGCGCGGCCGCACGAGGGCATCGACCTCGCCGCGCCCTACGGCACGCCGGTCGTCGCACCCGCGTCGGGCATCATCGAGCGCGTGACGCAGCAAACCGGCTACGGACTGGTGCTCGAGATCGATCACGGCAACGGCGTCGAGACCAAGTACGCGCACCTGTCGCGCGTGCTCGTGCACGCCGGCCAGCGCGTCACGCGCGGTGAGGCGATCGCGGCGATCGGCAACAGTGGGCTCTCAACCGGGCCGCATCTGCACTATGAAGTCCACGTCAACGGCAAAGTGGTCGACCCGTTGACCTACGTGCTCCCGGGCGCGATTCCCGACTGAGCCTCGGCGTCGCCCCAGCGCCGCTGGAGATAGCACCGCACGTCGGCGAGGCTCGCGGACGGCTGATCGATCAACAACCGCGCGACCTCCGCCGTCACGATGGGTGCGCCGAAGCTCGTGCCTTGCACTGACTGCAGTCGGCCGCCCAGCCACCGGACCACACGCCTCGTGTTCGGCGCGATGCACTCTACGGCGCAACCCAGGCGATAGACAAACGCATCGCCCACGACCTGCGGGTCGAATCCAACACTCACTACGTTGTCGAATGCGGCGGGGTACGCCGCGCGCTCCGCGACCCCCGCGGCGGCAACGATCATCACGCCGGCGCGGCGCGCCCGCTCACAGGCGCGATACAGCAGCGGCGCCGAAGTATCCACCAGCGTACCGAGACTCACGTTGATGACGCACGCTCCATGCGTCACAGCCCAATCCAGCGCCCTCGCGAGCATATCCGGAGACGTCTCCAGACGATCGCCGAATACGCGGACGGGAAGGATCTCGACGGTCGGGGCGCTCCCGAGGATGAGGTCAATGCATCCGGTGCCATGGCCGATGCGGTCGGTGTCCGTGTCGTCAGGAGGGGCGAACCCGATGCCGGGAAGGACACGCCGATCGCTCAGCGAGCGGTCCCACCCGCTGTCAATGACGGCGACCCGCACGGTCACGACGAACCTCGCACCCGTTCGGCCAGGTACGCGCGAATGAGCTCGGCGATGGTCCCGGTCCGCGTCACGATACGGGCTTGCACCTGGTACCCACGCCGGAATTGATCGACGCCGAGTCGCGCGAGTTGCGCCCGGTCGAGCACGACGAGTACGCGGTAGCCGCTTTTCGCCGTCACCGCCGACGTATCGATGGGTTGGTCCGACACCGCGGCGACGCGACCTCGCAGCCGATCGCCTTCGAGCACTTTCAACGCCGGAATCGCCAGGCTCACGGCGTCACCGATCCGCACATCGTGCACGGCGCGCTCAGTCAAGATCAACCGGGCGCGCCAGTGTGAGAGGTCGGCGATTTCCAGCAGCGGATCCCCTTGCCGCACGGCGGCACCGGTGAGTCGCTCGACTTGCTCCGTGAGAATGACGCCATCGGCCGGCGCCGCGAGCGCCAAATGGGCCCGCTGCGTCTCCGCGTTCCGCATCTGCTCCTCGAGACGCTGGATATCGAATCCGCGTTTGCGCGCATCGAGGGCTTCGGCTCCGGCGCGCGCGAGCTGGGTCGCAGCGTAGGCGCGTTGCGCTTCGGCCGTGTGCACATCGGCGAGCGCCTCGTCGATAATCACGAAGCGGCCCGGAACGTACGCGTGCATCATCGAATCGGCGTTCGTCCCCATCCCGTAGGTCACCATTCGCTCGCGCAGCGTGGCCCGCGCGTGTGCGATGCCCGCATCTGCCTCGGCCAACCGCTCCGTTCGCTCCTCTTCCACGACCGGACGCTGCCGCTCCGCCGCCTCGCTGTCGACGCGCGCGGCATTGCGCGCCGCCTTGAGCTCAGCCAACGCCGCATCGGTGGTGGCCGTGTCCATGCGGATCAACACCTGCCCACGAGAGACGGTGTCGCCGGGACCAACGAAGACCTGGGCGACCACCCCCGTCTCTCGGGCGCGCACCGGCCACACGGTCACCGGCTCGAGTGAGCCTGAACCGTCGACCGTGCGGTCGACCGCGACCCGAAAGGCCGCGACGCCTAGCCCCGCCACGAGCACGAACCCGAGCGAGAACAACAACGTGACGCTGCGCGTGACGACGCCGCGAACGGGCACGGCGGCCGGATCGAGCTCGGGCAGCCGCAGCGGTGTCACCGTTGCGGGCTTCTCCTTGCGTGCCGCGCTGCCCCGGGTCACGATCCGGATGGTTGGAGAAGCCTCAGGCGGCGATCTTCCCCCGTGGCGGCCATGTCCAGCATCCGCCGATATGAGGCATTGGCCGCGAACAGCTCGTCGTGGCTACCCAGGGCGACGATCCGCCCGCGATCCAGCATGCAGATATGGTCCGCCATCATCGCGGTCGCGATGCGATGCGTCACCATAATCACCGTCCGGTGCGAGGTCCGGGCGAAGAGGTCCCGGAGGATCTCATCTTCGGTCTGTACGTCGATCTGCGACGTCGCCTCGTCGAGCAGCAGAATGGGCGTGTCACGGATAAGCGCCCGGGCAATCGCGATGCGCTGGCGTTGTCCGCCCGACAAACTGGCTCCCCATTCCGAGACCGGCGTCGCGTACCCGTCCGGCAGGGCGGTGATGAGCTCCCGAAGCCGACACACGCGGACCGCATCATCGACCACGGATTCCGGCACATCCTCGAGCGCCAACGTGAGGTTCTCCCAGATTGACCCGCGCAACAGCGCGACTTCTTGAGAGACGACGCCGATCTGACGGCGGAGATCGGCCAATGTGTAGCGCGCGATCGGCTCACCATCTATAAGGATCGTCCCAGCTTCGGGATCCACCATGCGGGATAGCGCCTTCAGCAGCGACGACTTGCCGGCGCCGCTTTGACCGATGATCGCCAACCGTTGGCCGGGCTCGGCGCGCAAATCAATTTCGGTGAGGGCCGGCTCGGCATTGGCATATCTCACGGTGACGCCGCGCAGCTCGATGGTTCCATCGATGACGCGCTCGATGGGACGCAGCGGAAGGAAGGCCTGGCCGGGGTCTTGCTCGACGGGCGCATCCAGATATTCGAATGTCCGGCCGAGCGAGACGGCGGCCTGTTGAAAGCCATTGAACAGGCCGACCATCGATCCGATGGGCTTGTGCATATATCCCACGTACGCGCTGAAGGCGATGTAACCGCCCAAGGTCAAATCACCGTTGAGAATCAGCGTCCACGCATAGAACATCACGGCGGCGGCGGCCACCGTGTGGATTGTACCAGTGACGGCGCCCGTCAGATTGCCGAGTCCTCCGGCGGTGAGCTGCAGTCGCAGTGCGCGCTCGAGTTGCCGGCGCGACTCGCGGCACACGAACGACTCCCCGGCAATCGCCTTTACCGTCCGAATATGCGACAGCGCTTCAAACTGAAACGCGCTCAGCTCGGCGTGGGCCTCGGCGCTCGCTTGCCAGTAGCGTCGCAACAGGCGGCTGGCGATGATCCCAATCCCACTCGTGAGCGGCGTAGCGACGAGCGACAGGAGTGCCAGTCGCCAGTTGATCAAGAGGAGTATGGGCGGCACGAGTACCAGATTGATTCCGCTCGTCACGAAGGTCTGCACGGTGCTGGTGACGAACCCGATGGCCGAGTACAGATCCTGCGATCGGCTCATCACCTCGCCGGTGCGGTGCCTGTCCCAGAACGGGACTGTCAGGTGCTGAACGTGATTGTAGAACATCAAGCTCGCCGATGTCGCGAGCTGCGCGTTCACGGTCAGCGTGTAGTAGCCCTGAATCAGTCCCATGACGACCGTTGCTAACGACAACGCGAGACCGCCGAACACGATCACGTGCATCAACGAGACGTTGTGGGCAGGGTAGACGTCGTCGATCAGCAGCTTCGAGAAGTACGGCGACACCATGCCGATGATGCCGATCAGGGAGCCCATCAACATGCCGGCCATTGTCGGACGCCAATACGGGCGCAACATCATCAGGAGACGGCCGCAGTACACGGCCGCCTCGCGCATCGTCGGCACGGGACGCGCCGGACCGTCGGTCAGGCCGCTCGTATCAGCTCCCCCGCATACGCGGCGCTCAGTTGCTGTCGCACGGCCTCGCGCAATCGCGGATCCTCGGCGCTCGCGCCGGTTGCCTCAGCGATGCCGCGGATGACATCCGCGACCGTCGCGGGCGCGGCAAGCGCCCCGAGCACCAACGCGGGAAACGGGGCGAGCCATTTGGTCCGCACTCCGCTGCCATCACGATACACCAGCGCGACTTCTGGCTCCGGCTCCGGTCGGTCCGTCGTCGCGTGAGTGAGCCAGTCTCGCCACCGATGCTGGGACTGCACGAGTCGGGCACGGGGCACGAGCGTGAAGCGCGCATGGTCCCAATCCACCGCATCGACGACCACCCGGTCATATTGCTCGAGCCACCAGTCGGCGGAGTCGACCTCTGCTAGACTCAGGGCCGCCATGGCCCGGTCGGCGAGCGCCGCATCCTCCAGCATCGGACGCATGGTCTCGTCGGCCTGCGCGATCGCGGCATCGACCGCACGCCCGGTTCGCACGACAACGCTCGCGCCCCGGAGTGTCGCCGCACTCGGGCGGAGCGCCGTACTCGTCGCGCCAAACCGCTCCAGGATGGAAATGCTACGCCCATAGAACCGATCGACATCGGCATTCATGAGGGCGATATAGCGATCGTCGGGGAGAGATTCGCGGCGCGAACCGCCGGTACCCGGGACTAAGAGGACCGACGGGACACGGGGCTCCGCCAATCGCAAGAAAAAATACCCGACCCCAGCCTCGCCGAGCATGAGACTCGGATCGGGCTCCGCGTTGATCGTGCCGGACGGCCAGGCCGCGGCGGTGAGCCAACGCGCGCGGCCCTCGTGAGCCCACGCGATGGCTCGGTCTCGCCACCGAGGTTCGCCCAGCACCTCTGACGCGAGAATCAACAGCTCGGCGTTGCCGCCAACGCCGTGACAGAGCGAAAAATTCGCGGCACCGACATGCTCAGGCTCGGCCGTCGTCGCGAGCGCCAAAAGCGACTCCTCGCGGTATTGCTCGAACCCAAGCACCTGATATGCCCGCAGTCGTGTGAGGCCGATCCCGGGCGCGCCATGGCACCACGCACTCATGGATTTGAGGCCAGCCCGCAGCGTGGGATCACCAGCAGCCATCCGCGAGCGCAACTCATCGACGGGCCTCGCGCGAGATATGTAGTACGCGACCTCTATCTCCCGGTAGTCGTACCAGTTCCGCGCCCGTGGATCATAGGCGGACGCCTCATAAGCGAACGCCTGCTCGGCGGCGTATCGATAGGCGCCATCACCGGTCGCCGCGTACAGCTCCAGCAAACCGGTACCCGCACCGGCCGCGCCGTGCGCCAGCCCGGTGAGATCGCGAGTCTTGCCGATGACCCCCCACGGCGACCACGACCATCCCCCCGCGCTCCGCTCGGCGACGTTGATCAGATGCTCTGCCAACTCTTTCGCGATCGTGGTCGGGAGCTCCGATGCCAGCCCGTCACCCAACCGGAGCAAGGGGCCGATGGCACCCGCTGCCCCCGAGAGAAGGTCGAGCCCCATGTCGGAAGACGCCTGCCCCACCAGCGGCATGAGGAGCCGACATGCGCTGTCGCGCAACGCATCGTCGCCCGTCAGGCTCGCATAGCGCGCGACCGCATAGGCCACGCCGATCCGGCCGGCATGAAAACCAAACGGCAGCGGCTGCGGTTGCGCCGCCCAATCGAGCGCATGGCGCAGTGCACCGCGCACGGTATGCCGGATCGCGTGATCGCCGGTGAGTGCAGCCAGCTCCATGAGGAAGAGCGCGATGCCGGCCGAGCCTTGATAGACATCTCCACCCGCCATCCTCGTGACGGGCCGTTTGCTGCCGGGCGCGGCCGGATCTTCAGAGCGCACGACCCACGTGCAGCGATCGTCCGACCACTGGGCCTGGTCGACCAGGCGCGCGCCGATTCGCTCGGCGACATCGAACAACAGATCAGGCATCGACATGACCGAGAGTACGGTGAACGACGTAGGCGACGTACGACTCTTCCGGCACCGAGATGCCGAGGCGATTGTTCATCATGTGCGCATGACTGTAGGTCACCGCCTCCACCGCGGGACCGGAGCGGAAGGCGCGCGCGGCTCGCATCCCTCGGGTATACGTCTCTAGTGGCTCGGGCAACTCGTCACCCGACGCGAGCGCATCCCAGACCTCACTCAATTGTCGCGTGAGGCGCTCCGCCTGACGGTCGTACGCATCGGAGAAGGCCTTCAAAACGCCGGACGTGCCGTCCTCCGGGACGACCGCGCGGAGATACACTTTGCCGTAGCGCTCGGCCATGGACGCGGCGTGCGCGCGGTCCCCGGCAACGGTGTGCAGCAGGGCCACCAGCAGCGCGGCGCCTTGACCGAGTCGGGTCGCCCGCCGCTCCCGATCCATTGAGGACAGCAGCATCACCGCGGTGTCGCTCGACACACAGAAGGCACGTTCGGCGATCGGCATTCCGGTTTCTCCGCCGTAGCGGTCATACTCCGGGATGTACGGATCGAAGCACATCGCCGACACGAGCTCACGATCGGCATCCGCGACGGCGTCGAGCAACGCCGGGCGGACGCACTCCCAGATGACCTCAGGAGTCCCTTTCAGACGCAGTCGCACGTGGGCTCCGTTTTCACCGTAGCGCACGAAAAAATAGGAAGAAATCCATCCCGCGGCGCGACATCGAGCCACAAACGGCACGATGAATTCGAGCACCACACGGTCGCACGTGATAGTGAAGATGGGGGCGTTGAAGAAGAGATACGCGCTCAGCCAACGCTCCTCGCCGGACACCATCATGCCGACACCCGCTCGTTGACGACCAGCATCAGCTCGGTGGCGTAGGCCAGACCGTCATACTCCGGCACCTGCGCCATCGTCGGGAGCTCCTCTTCGATATACGCCGAGAAGCTCTGCAACGCGCCCGGCAGCCGGCCGAACAGGTTGACCAGCAGCGGACTCGAAAAGTCGATATACTGCGGTTTGTGGAAGTCCTTCGAGTGACGGCCGCCTTGGACCCGTGGCAGCGGCGGCGCACCCGGCTTGAGATTCGGAGGCGTCCGCACATAGACGCGCTCCGGAATGCCCGCCTCCTGACGCCAGCGTTGCACACGCACGAAGTAGTCGGCCGGCGCTTCGCCCGGCACAGGGTGCGGGAACAGCTCGGACGGGACGATCCACAGGCGCCGGGCTAGCACAACGCACTCATCGTACACGAATCGCGGGCGATACGCGATCGCGGGCGGCACGGGCTCGAGCGGTGGCACTTCGCCGGCACCGGCCGGTCGAATCCAGGTCTCCGGTATTCCCAGGCCATACGAAGTGGGCGGCATGAAGCGCTCGAGCAGTTGAAAGAAGGGAGGGCGCAAGCGCATCGCGAGGAATCCGAGGTCCAGCGGAATAACTCGCCGTCCATCGGGGCGATGTCGGAGCATCACCGCGTCAGGATCCCCCGGATTCGGGGCCACCTCGAGGTCGCCGGTTTCCAGATAGTCGTGTCCCTCGGTGCGCTCACCCGTGGGATAGGCGATATGCCACCGGACGAGTGGCGGATGCAAGTTGGCGTTGAAATGGGCGTCGCCTTCGATTTCCGCGAGATACGCGTCCGTCAGCGCCGTATTCTCGTTCACCAGTGCGACGCGAAAGGCGTCGTCCATCATATAGAGGAACCGGGAAAAGAACTTCCCGAATCCCGCGTTATAGGAGCCGTGTGAAAACGCGATGCGCGTCGGCTCGCCATCGGCGTTCGGCGGCACCAGGTGGACGAACGCCGTCACTGACCGGCCGGGCACGGACGGAGCCGGAAGTTGGCGCAGCACGGCGCTCAGCCTGTCGGGAGCAATGGCGATCTCCTCGGCCATCGGCGTCTTGGCCCATTCACTGCGCAACAGCTCGAACATCGCCATCCGAGCGCGTCGGCTGGCCTCCAACCGCTCCACCCTGAGCGGGTTGTACCGGTCATAGCCATCAGTGACATGTGGCTGCCGCTCTCGCTCCAGATGGGCCTTGTAATGCTCGCGGTAGTAGTCCTCGTAGAAGCGCAACACCGGAACCGCATTCGTCGAATCTCCGTAATGCTGGTCGAAGAACCGGCGCATCGTGGCGTTGTCGTCGACCGGAAACGCCAGCGGCCCCGTGAGCCGCACCAACTCCTGCATCGCCTCGAGGGCGCGGGACACCGAGCGCGTTCGCGGTATGGTGAGGACCGCGTCGGTCGAGGCATCCACGAATACCGGCATCTCCCACGCTTTGTGCGGCGGAAGGTCGACCGCCCCCAACGCGTCGCGCACGCACTGATGCATCTGCTCGACGATGTGATCACGCGCTTCGACTGTCGCCGTGGCATAGCGGTGCGCCAAATCATCGAGGGTCCGGAGCGGGGGGACGACGCCCTGCGCCGCCGGGTCGTCGGTGCGCTCCAATACGGCGCAAAACCGAGGAGCCCAGTCTGCGTCCTGCTCGGAGACGATGCCGCGGAAGCGCAGCAATCCCATCTCGATCAGCGAATCCAGAAAGGCTGTCGCCTCGTCAGCCGACGCCTCGACCGCCGGATCGGCCACCAGAGCCGTCACCACCGATCCGAGCGTCGCACCGTGGCCGATGTGATTCAGCACGAGCGTGAGCAGCTCGGTTGCGGGAATGCGCCGGAATGTCTCGCGGACTTCAATGCCAACGAGGAACGTGAACCGGTCGCCCTCGCGCGCGAGCGTAGGATTGGGCTCCACGGTCAGATAAGCGCGGAACGTCGGACGTTCTCGCAGCCGCATCCAGAGGACGGCGTACAAATCCTTGTTGAGACGCGCATGGATGCGCTTGGCTCGCGGGTTTCCACAAAATGTCGGCCGGGCCGCCTCGTCCGTCGTTGCGACGAATCGTCCCTTCGCGATCGCGCACAGTGTCGCGAACGGCGTCGCTTTGCTCGTCGCGCGGGTGAAATACTTGAGCAATCCGCGTTCGATCTGCTCGTCACGCGAGGTCATCGCGTCGAGTGACACCGCGGCATAGCGATGGAGATTCGCGAACAGCGCGCTACTGGACATGAGAACGCCGGTGCGGAAATCGTCGTCCTGCACCATTTCGCGAAAGCGCGCCCGTGTCAGGGCGAGCTCCGCCTCATGCGCGCAACGGACCCGATCCATCCATTCCCCACGCCGCGCGAGCAACGCATCCAGCGCCAGGACCGCGTCGGCTACCTCGGATGGCAGTGCATCCCTGACAATCTGGCGCTGTCGGTCGGACGCCGCGCGTCCATTGAAGAGCCCTCGCCGGATTTCAAGCAGTCGGTTGCGGATGCTCTTATCCGATACGCCACCAATCGCCGCATGCAACAGCGCACTCACGGCCTGCTGACGCTCGGCCACTTCCCGCCCGAGCGCGTCGAGGCAGGTCACCGCGCGAGCCGTCTCACCAGTGGTTAACTCGGCCAACCACGAGAAGGGTAGTCCCGACGCTCGCAAGAGCCAGTGTTCAGCTACAGTCAGCATGGCATTCGATGTCAGATCACAGGCCTGTGGACGTGCGCGACGTCCCACCGGTCGCGCACGCCCGTTGATTCAACGTGCCATCAGCAGGAGCACGTCGATGAGCACGTAGCGCCGCTACAGGTGGGTTGATTGCAGGTCAGTAAGCAGGTATTCGCGCAGTTTGTCGCGCCCATACAGGTGCTGCTCAACGTCTGGCACGCGCTCTCGCAGGTCGGACTGGGAGGCAAGGTATTGTCGCCGCAGCCGCCACTGGTGACGCCACAGACGCCACCGCACGTGAAGTGATTCGTGTTACACTTGCCCGACCCGCAGCAGGTATTCGCGTTCGTGGGCGTCTCGTGCGTCGGCATGCCGCCGGTACAGTAACACGTACAGCCTGACGCCTCACTGCTGGTCGGACACGGAGAGACGGAGGCGCCGCAATCGGTACCCGTCTGAATGTACCCGAACACCGTCCCTCGACCCACGGTCCCCGCCGGCGCCGTATCGAAAGACTCTAGCTCGAGATCATCCAAATTGAGTTTCAGCTTTTTCACACGCAGCCCTCCCTCTTTACCAAGTGATGAGCCAACGTTCCGGGGGCGGGCAATATGGGAACGCTCTGGCGAATGCGGAAGGTCATTTATCTCAGCACTTGACGATTGTGACAATCTGACATTGTGGCATTCGATGTGACAACGCACCGGCTCGGAGTGCTATCTCCAAGCCGGTGCGCCGTCTACCTGCCGCGATTGCCTACTGAGTCACACGCGGGACGACTCGATCACTGATTCACGCAGGCGATGTTGCCGCTGCGTCCATCCGACTCCGTTTGAGGAATGTTGAGCGTCGACGTATGCGTATCGGCGCTCCCCCACGTCGAGTCGTTCTGGGCCGCGATCCCGTAATCCCGAAGCGCCACGATTTGGTCGCCGGTGCCGTCGAGCATGAGCGTCGGCAGCATCTCCCTCATCAGGAAATCACGCGCCGCGACGTACTGCGACTGATTGGCGGCCGTGAGACCGCTCGGCAAGCCACCGACTGCCACCCTGACTGCATCGACCGTCTGAGACGCCAGCGCGTAGTTGCCGAGACCCAGATAGGCACGAGCCAGAATGAACTGCAACTCGAGATTCCGGACGATCGGCATGGGCGTGCTCGCCGAGATGTTCTTCGCGTACGTGAAGTCCGAGGCGTACTGGTAGCCCACGAGCGTGTTGTTGGGCGTTCCCGTCGCGCCGAACTTGGCCAGGAATCGTTGGTCGTTGAGCGTGTCGATCTGGTTGGCCGCCGACTGCAACACATAGGTGGCCTTGGCCTGCCCGAAGAGCGGGTTCTGGACGTCGCCAGGCGCCGCGCTAAAGGCATGGAAGACGCCGAGGTCATTGGTCGCATTGGCTTCGCCGGCACTTAACGCGGCCGAATACAATTTCGAGGCTTGGACGTCCGCGATCGCGGCGTTCAGCTGCGTCACGTCGGGCGAGCCCGCGTTGTTCGCCGTCGGCCGCGACGTGCCGCCCGCCGCACGACCGATCGCGTACGCGTACTCCAACTCCGCGCGGGCGCGGAGCGCCAACGTGAACGCATCGAACGATGTGCCGGAGTAATCCGACCCCGAACCACCGACACTGACCGCGGCGTACGTCGTCGGCAACGTGAGCGTGAAGTTCGCGACTTTCGCGCCGAGCGTGTCGCCGCCGGCGGTCTTGAGCGCGGCGTCCGCGCTGTCCAGAATCGCCACAATGCGCTTCCACGCGCTCGGCGCGCACAGAATCGGCGCCGGCGTCGTGAACGACTTGCCGACGCCGTCGATCGGGATGCCCAGCGTGTCGTGCGTGAGCTCCAGGTACATGTAGAACAACGCGCGCTCGGTCTGCAGCACGCCGGTCAGACCGGCGGCGTCGGGCGCGCTGATGTGCTGCCCGGTGGCGTTCGTCAGACCGGCGACGTGCGCCAGCACCGTATCCGCGGCCTTGACACCGTTGAACTCGTTGTCCCACACGCGGGCGCCGAAGTTGTCCTTGTCCAGCGGAACGCCGCCCGTGTACTGCGTGACGAACCGGTCTTCGGACGGCGTCCAGTACGCCACGCTGCGCGCCATGCCGTCGGTGGAGAGCTCGAACCAGAACAGATCCGTGAAGTTGCTGTTGCGCGGCGCGTTGAATACGCCGCTGAACTGATTTTGCAACGAGGCCGGCGTAGACGGGTACGCCGTGAGATTGTTGTAGTCGGGCACCAGCGCTTCGTTGCACCCCACCGCGGCGAGCACGAGGGCGCCCAACAGGAGCGTGCGTCTCGGAGTCATGGTCATCATTTAGAAGCCCAAGTCGATGCCAACGAAATAGCTGCGCGTCGGCGGATAGGG
>DASRDS010000030.1:0-2484 GCA_035652495.1 Gemmatimonadaceae bacterium | reverse complement strand
TCGAACAAAGGCATTTGCCGTCAGCGACCTCGGCCTCATTGAGATGACGCGTCAGCGCCTCCGTCAGAGCCATCTGCAGAGCATGACGGAGCCGTGTCCTACCTGTCATGGGACCGGTCGCGTGTTCACGCCGGAAGCCATCGTGCGCCGCGTCGAGCGTTCCGTCCGCCGCATCATCGTCGAGGGGAAGCGCGACAACCTCGTCGTGCGCTTGCACCCCGACGTGGCGATGTACGTCCGCGAGTCGGAACAGGATCTCGTGCGCAAGCTGGAGAAGGGCGCCGGCTTCTCCCTCGAGTTCCGCGATGACCCGTTGTTGCGACCGGACGAGTTCAAGATCGTCGTGAAGTCCGCCGGTCGCGACGTGACCCAACAGTACGCTGTGGCGTAAACTCTCCGGGCGTGAAACTCCTTCGAGTCGCCGAGGTCGAATCGGCCGCGCTCTCTCCCTGGGCCGCCGCGGCGTACCAGGAGATTCGCGATAAAGTTCTCGACGACGCCTTCCCATGCACCTTCGGCACGGTGGCGCAGCGCCGCGGCGAGATCTTGTACGCGTTCATCGGTCCGGATGATCTCCGAAACGCACTGATCGCCTATACCGACCTGCTACGTCCATTGGAGCCGGTAGTCGCCTCGTTGACGCCATTGGCCGTGGTGATGCCGCCGCGAGAGGGATTCAACGAACGAGACTACTTCGAGTATGGCTGGACGTTGTTGCAGCAGTTGCATGAGAAGGACACACACGCTTGGCCAGATCGGATCCCAAAAGATCCAGATGACCCAAAGTGGTCCTATTGCTTCGGCGGCCTACCGCTCTTCGTGAACTTCAAGACGCCGACGCATGTGAGACGAAAGAGCAGACGAACGGAGCGCTCGTTCATGCTGCTCTTTCAATCGCGCGATGGATTCGATGTCGTCGCGGGCGACTCGGTGCAGGGCAGGCGAGCGCGCGATCTGATCCGCCGGAAGCTTGCCGCCTACGATGACGTTGGCGTGTACCCTGAGCTGTCGCACTACGCGACGGCCGAGAATAGGGAATGGCGCCAGTACTTCGTGCCAGAGGCCAACGCGCCGCTCGCGCGCGAATGCCCGTTCCACGTCACTGCTCAGCCGACCGTCACTTCCCAGCCAACTGGGCCTTCGTCCACAAAATGACCTTCATGCACCGCGTCGCCGGCCCCATGTTCACATACGGCGAGGGTTCGCTCGGCTGATAGATCTCGGCGGCGATGATCTCGTTCGGCGCCGGCAACATCAGCTCGTCCGGTCCTCCGACCGGTTCATTCGTCAGCGGGTTGATCGGATCGTTGGCCTTACCCTGGCCGATGAGCGTGCCATCGATCACGTAGGCCGTGCAATCGCCATGGCCGTAAATCGTGGACGGCCCCCGATCGCTGAACAGCCTGAACGTCCCGTTGTGATCGTCCACGACGCGCACCCCGGGTACGCCACGAAACAGCTCCGGCGTGTTCATCGCCGCGCGGTACTGTAGCTGATCGTACGTCAGAAAATGCCCGTTGCCCATCCGTTGGCGCCGCGTGAACCCGACCTCGCGATAGACGGTGCCGAGTTGGAGCCGGTCCGCGACGATGTCGACGACGGCCAGGGTCGGGGGTAGCTGCTGCATCGTCACGGACACCGATGCCGGCTCATGCTCCGACAGGTCGACCGCGACCACGGCCGCGCCTCGGCCGATGCTTCGAGCAATGAGGACCTGGCTGCCCACCGGGAGCTCACGCATCGCATAGGTGCCGTCGGAGCTCGTTCGGACGGTGCTGGCCGTGCCCAGTATGGTGATCGTGGCGTTTGGCACCGGCTGGCCGGTCTCGGAGAGGACGCGGCCGGCGATGCTGCCGCGCTCATTCTCGTCGTTCGGTGACACCCGGATATCCCTCGCGGCGGTATCAGTCGCGGGCACGGCCACCGGGTAGTAGGCGTTCGACTGATGGAACCGGACCTGGATGAGCGCCTCGGCTCCCGCGATAGCACAAATGTGATAGCGACCCTCCGCGTCGGTCGTCGTATCTTTCGCGACCCGGATCTGCTCCACCCCATGCTTCTTATCGGCCCGGACCTCGGTCCAGGCGGCCGACACGGTCGCGCCGACCACGGGTCGGTCACTGTCGGATTCCAGGATCCGGCCGTTGACGCACGGCTGTTGCAGCAACAGCCCCAGCGTCACGAGGTTTAAGATCGTCATGGAACGACTCCTTTATCAGGCGCGCCAAACGCCGCTACTCAGCGAATCGCGCGACGAGTTGACACCGCCTGAATGCTCCTATATTGTTACGGGCTATGACTTACGCGATTATTCGGACGGCCGGGAAGCAGTTTCGTGTCGAACCGGGGAAGAAGGTCAGACTCCCCAGCTTCGAGGGCGAAGCTGGCGCGTCCGTGAAATTTGATGAAGTGCTCGTCGGCTCCGATGGTAAGACCGTGCACACGGGAACGCCGCTCGTCAATGGGGCGTCCGTAACCGGCGAG
>DASRDS010000029.1:0-6230 GCA_035652495.1 Gemmatimonadaceae bacterium | reverse complement strand
CTGGCATGCGATGCCAGAGGTCGCGGACAGTCCGGACCAGGAGGCGATGGCCGAGTATCTGAGCACGCATATGCAGGCGGGCGACCGCATTCAGATGTGGGGCCCGGAAACCATCGTGCTCTTCGCCAGCGGCCATCGCTCGGCCACGCGCTTCATCGACACGAACATGTTCTTCTGCCCGGATCCGAAGAACTTCCATCACTTGCTGCTGTTCACCGACTGCCCGAACTGGAATAAGCCCATTCAGACGGCGTTCCTGCGCGAGCTCGTCGACTCGCTCACGACTCATCCGCCGGCGTACATCGCCGCGCACTACGCGGACGGGTCGATGACGATCGATACGACCTATTGTCTCGCGCCGGACTTGCCGGCCATGCGGGATCTGATCGATCGCCGCTACCAGCGCGCCGCGAGCTTCGGGCCATGGTCGGTGTTCAAGCTCTCTCAATGATCCGTGGTTTGCGACTGGGCGTCATCATGGCGCTGATGCTCGTCGGCGCGGGCGTCGACGCGATCGATCTGTGGCGGCCCATCGATGGCAGCTCGCGCGAGCTGTATCGCGAGTGCGACGAAAGTGGCATTGCGCGTAACTATGCGCAGGGCGGCATGCACTTCTTCTCGCCGCAAATCGATTGGCGCGGTGATGGGCCCGGCTATGTCGAAATGGAGTTTCCGCTCTATCCGTATATGATCGCGATGGGCTATCGGGTGTTCGGGTTTCACGAACAGATCGGGCGCGTGATCAGCTACGCGTTGTCCCTGCTCACGTTACTCGTGTTCATAGGCCTCGCGTCATACGTGCTGCCGCCACCAGGAGCCATTGTCGCGTCGCTCTACTTTGCCCTGAATCCACTCGTGGTTCGCATATCGAACGCGATTCAAGCCGAACCCTTGATGCTGTTCGCGTATGTCGCGGCGGCGTATGCCTACATCCGATGGCTGGATGACGATGGCTGGCTGTCGTATGGCCTGGCGCTGGGATTCACGTCGCTGGCGATCCTGGCAAAAGCGCCGGCCGTACACCTTGGCTTTGTGTTCGTATTCCTGACCATCTGGCGCCAAGGCTGGCCCGCATTCCGCCGGGCGCGCCTCTGGATCTTCGCGGTCGCCGCGCTGATCCCACCCGCACTCTGGTACGTCCACGCGCACCGATTCTACCTGACGTACGGCAACTCCCTCGGCGCATCGAACCATCATCATGTCGCGGGCCTCGCGACATTCACGCATCTGCACTACATCGCGGGAATCTCGGATCTCGAGGTCTCATATGCCTGGGTCGGCACCGGCATCGTCGCCGTCGTGGTCGCGCTTGCCATGGGACCCCGGCGGAAATACTTCGGATACGGCTTGCTCTGGTACGCCGCCGTCTTTCTTTATTACCTCGTGATCGCCGGCACGAGCGCCGATCCTTGGGGCACCTACTATCACATCGTCTCGATCCCGCCGGCGTCCTTGCTGATCGGCGGCGCGGCGGCGGTCGCGGTTGATCATCTCCGCGCTCCCGCGCCATTCTCGCGGCCGATGGGGGTGCTGATCACGACCCTTATCGCGATCGCGATCGTTCAACTGATCCATCCTGGCGCCTCACTCATGCCGATCATCGGCGCGGCCATCGCGGCGGGAGGCATCATGGCATGGCGACGGGCGCCCGAGGCGGCGGCGACGGCGGGGCTCGTCGTGCTGACGGCGTTCGCGCCGATCCTCGCCGCGCGCCAGGACCATCGCGATATCCATCCGCACCGGTACACGGACTGGTACGCGACCGCGCGCCAGTTCGCGCCGCTGATCCCGCCGGGCGTGACGATCGCCGTGAGCGGCAACTATTGCGTGAGCCCGACCGAGTCAGCCTACAACAGTCCCTGGTACCTGTACTGGACGGATCACAAGGGCTTCACCCCGTGCATCCAGGATCACACGATGCCGGTCGTGCGATCGCTCATGGCTCGGGGCGCCGAGTACTTCATCGTCGAACGCACGGCGCTCGCCGCGCGGCCGGGGTTCGAGGACGAGATGCGGCGGACGTTTCCGGTCGTTTCGGAAACGCCGGTCGCCATTTTGTTTCGGCTGCGCTCGCTCCGCTCATAGGTCTGGCAGAGGCCGCGCACCGGGCACCGTTGACAGTGCCGGACCCGCGCCGTGCAGACGGTCGCGCCGAGCTCCATGACGGCCTGATTGTGCGTCCACGTTGCGCGGCCGGTGCGGGGCAACGTGGTCTCGGCGAGCCGCCATGCGACCTGGCGGCCCCGGGGGGTGCGCGGGTCCAGCCGCGGGGCAAACACGCGGAGCAGGACGCGGGCGACGTTCGTGTCCACGAGCGAGGCGCGGCGTTCGTATGCGAATGAGGCGATCGCACCGGCCGTGTAGGCGCCGATTCCGGGCAGCTTCACTAACTGGGCCGGATCTTCCGGCAGCCGCCCGTCACCGAGACGTCGCGCCAATGCATGAAGGCTCCTCGCGCGTGCGTAGTAGCCGAGTCCCTTCCAGGCCCGCATCACGTCTCTTCTTCTCGCCCTGGCGACGTGCTGTAACGTTGGAAAGCGGGATAAGAATGCGGCATAGAAGCCCAGCACGCGGGAGACCTGGGTTTGCTGTAACATCAATTCTGAAACCAGGATTCGGTACGGATCGCGCGTACGACGCCATGGGAGGTCTCGACCCACCCGGCGATACCAGATCCGTACCCCTCGACTAAATAGCGCAGAGCGCGAAGCGCCTGCGGGAGTCCCGTTCTCGATGTGGCGCAAGGCTAGCCCAACTCGTCGCGAGTGGATGCTAACTTTGTAGCCCCAAGCTATGCTCTTCAACAGTTTCGTGTTCCTGTGCCTGTTCCTGCCAGTCACCTACACGGTGTTCTGGCTGCTGAAGAACGCCCAGCAGCGCTACGTCTGGCTGGCGATCACCGGCTACGTCTTCTACGGCTACTGGAACCCGAAATTCTGCCTGCTGATGGCCTTCTCGACGGCTGTCAGCTACCTGGCCGGCCTCGGTTTCCTGAAATACCCGGATGACGCCAAGAAGCGAAAGCTCTGTCTCGTTATCCCGATCACGGTCGACCTCCTGCTCCTCGGGTTCTTCAAGTACTGCAACTTCGTCCTGCGCTCGATCGGCGATCTCTCGGCGTTGGCCGGCCACCGGATCCCCGTCGCGCATTTCGATATCGTGCTGCCGATCGGCATTTCGTTCTACACGTTCCACACGATCAGCTACATCGTCGACAGCTACCGCAAGACGATCAAGCCGACGCGCAACTTTTTCGAGTTCGCGGCCTACGTCTCGCTCTTTTCCCAGCTGATCGCCGGGCCGATTGTCCGCTTCCGCCAGATCGAGCAGGACCTCGATAACCTGGGCCACGCGGACCGAACGCGCTGGCTCGTCCGCGGCATTCGCTTTTTCATCATCGGCCTGGTGATGAAAGTGCTGGTCGCCGACAGTCTGGCGCAGATCGTGGACCCGGCGCTCGCGCACTACCAGACACTCTCCACCGGCGACGCGTGGGTCGCCATGCTCGGCTACACGTTCCAGCTGCTGTTCGACTTCGACGGCTATAGCACGATGGCGGTGGGACTCGGATTCCTGTTCGGGATCCGCATCCCCCAGAACTTCAACTCGCCCTATAAGTCGCTCGATCCGTCCGACTTCTGGAAGCGCTGGCACATCTCGCTCTCGACCTGCCTGCGCGATTACCTGTACATCCCCCTCGGTGGCAACCGAAAGGGTGTCTGGAACACGTATCGCAACCTGATGCTCACGATGCTGTTCGGCGGTCTGTGGCACGGCGCGAACTGGACGTTCGTGTTCTGGGGCGGATACCATGGTCTCTTGCTCTGCATCCACCGGCTGTTCAGCAAGCAGTGGGACGCCGCGCCGGCCTTCGTGCGGCGCGCGAGCATGTTCTTCTTCGCCGTGATCGGGTGGGTGTTCTTTCGCTCGACCGACTTCCACATGGCGTCGGTCGTGCTCGGCCGCATGTTCAGCTACGTGCCCGGGACCACGGGCGTCGTCACGGGCGGCGCCGTCGGGCTCTTACTGTTCGCGGCGTGGTGGAGTATGGCCGGGCCCAATGCGTTTGATCTCGACGCGAAGTGGGAACCACGCCGCCGCCACGCATTCGCGTTAGCGGCGGCGTTCGGGGCCTGTATCGCGATTATGGCTGGATCAGGATCGTCCCCGTTCCTCTACTTCCAGTTCTAGTACTTCGGTACTGTTGAGTCGACCTCGTCGCTCCAACGTGTAATTCCACCGGCCAGGTTCCAGACATTTTTGAACCCTGCCGCGACCAGCGCATCGGCCGCGCGCGCACTGCGGCCGCCGACTTTGCATTGCACGACGATCTCTCGTTCCGGATCGAGTGTGCCAATAGCACCCGGAAACGTGCTCAACGGCACGAGTCGCGCGCCGTCGATGTGCGCGATCTCCCATTCAACCGGCTCACGCACATCGATCAAATCAAAATCGTCCTTTCGCTCCAATCGAACCGCCAACTCGCGCGGAGTGATTTCTTTGACCGTCACAGGCTCGGCACCGGCGCCACAAAACGCGTCATAGTCGATGAGCTCCTGAATCTCATGAGTCCCGCAAGCAGGGCAGGTGGGATCCTTGCGAATCCTCACCGTGCGGAACTGCGCCGTCAAAGCGTCGACGAGCAATAGTCGGCCAATTAGAGGCTCTCCGATGCCCAATATCAGCTTGATGGCCTCAGTAGCCTGGATGGTGCCCACCAGTCCCGGCAGAACACCGAGCACCCCGCCCTCGGCGCAACTCGGCACGAGGCCCGGAGGCGGCGGCTCGCGGAACAAGCACCGGTAGCAGGGCCCGTCGGGTGTGGCCAACACCGAAGCCTGTCCCTCGAACCGAAAGATGCTGCCGTACACGTTCGGCTTACCCAGGATGACACACGCGTCATTCACGAGATATCGCGTCGCGAAATTATCGGTGCCGTCGACCACGATATCGAACTCGCGAATGATCTCGAGCGCATTCTCGGAGGTCAGCCGCGTCTCGAACCGCTCGACATTCACGTACGGATTGATATCGTAAATTCGCTCGGCCGCCGAGTCGAGCTTCGAGCGACCCACGTCGGCCGTCCCGTGCACGACCTGCCGCTGCAAGTTCGTCACGTCGACTTTGTCGAAGTCGACGATGCCAAGCGCACCCACGCCGGCCGCGCTCAGGTACAGAGCCAGCGGCGATCCCAATCCGCCCGCGCCAACCAACAGCACTCGCGCGTTCTTGAGGCGCTTCTGCCCCTCGATGCCGACGTCCGGCAGGATCAAATGCCGGCTGTAACGCGCGAGTTCGTCCCGTGTGAGCTCTGGCAATTCCGTAAGAGTCGCGGTCATGTCACCCTCCCGCCACGGCCGGAACGATGGTCACCTCGTCTCCATCCCGCACCGCCGCGTCGAACCCGCCCGAGAATCGAATATCCTCGTCATTAAGATAATAGGTGACAAACGGATACGGATTTCCCGCATCGTCGGTGAGTCGCGGCTTGAGCGCGGGATACCGGCGCGAAGCGTCCGCGACGGCGCCGCCCAGCGTGGTGCCAAATGCCGTGATCGTACGCTGACCGTCAGCGAGTTTGGCGAGCACGTTGGGCAAAGTGATGGTGATCGGCATTAATCGTCTCCTAGTGTTCGACAAGGGCGGTCACCTCGCGCAGCCGCGGCGCGATGACCGGCGCGGCGGGCAATGAGGCATGAATAGCTTCGATGGTCTTGAGTCCGTTCCCGGTAATGCACAACACCACTTCGTCGTCGGGCTTGAAGTGTCCGGCTTCCGCGAGCTCCAACGCGGCCGCAACCGTGGCTCCGCCCGCGGTCTCCGTGAAGATCCCCGTCGTTTCGGCGAGCACGCGAATGCCGCGCACGATGGCGTCGTCACTGACCGCGCGCGCGGCGCCGCCAGTCTCCCGGATCGCGCGCACTGCTGATGGACCGTCGGCCGGATTCCCGATCGCGATCGATCGCGCGATCGTATTGGGGACTTCCGGGACGATCTGGTCGCCGCCCGACTTGAACAGTCGAACGATCGGCGCGCAGCCGCTGGCCTGCGCTCCGTAGAGTCGGGGTGGGGCACCACTGACCAGTCCCGCCGCCGCGAACTCACGGAACCCTTTGCGCAGCTTCGTGACGAGCGAGCCCCCGGCCATTGGCGCGACGACGGCCGTGGGTGTGCGCCAGCCGAGTTGCTCGGCGATCTCGAAGGCCATGGTCTTCGAGCCTTCGCCGTAG
>DASRDS010000028.1:0-5487 GCA_035652495.1 Gemmatimonadaceae bacterium | reverse complement strand
ATGGGCGTCGTATACCGCGCGACCGACATCAAGCTCGATCGCCCGGTCGCGATCAAAGTCCTGCCGCCGTACCTGGAACGGGACCCGTCGATCCGCGAACGCTTTCTTCGAGAGGCGCGCACGGCGGGCTCGCTCTTCCACCCAAACATCGTCCCGGTCTATCGGGCCGACGAGCTCGGCGGCCACGTGTTCTTCGCGATGGCCTTCGTCGACGGCGAATCACTCGGCACCCGACTCGTCGACGGCCGAACGATCCCGCACCCGGCACTCGTGCCGCTGCTCATCGACGTCGCCCGCGCGCTCGACTACGCGCACACGCACAAAGTCATTCACCGCGATGTGAAGCCGGAGAACATCCTGATCGACCGCGCGACCGGCCGCGCGATGCTCACGGACTTCGGCATCGCGCGCGTCGCCGCCGCGGCCGGGATGACTGCCACCGGGCAGGTCCTCGGCACCGTGTGGTACATGAGCCCCGAGCAGGTCATGGGCGACCCGCTCGACGGCCGCTCTGACCTGTACGCACTCGGCGTCGTAGCCTACCGGGCACTGAGCGGTCTCTTCCCATTCGACTGCGACGTCCCGGCGGCGATTCTCGTCGCGCATGCGACGCGACCCGCGCCTGCCCTGTCGTCCATCGCGCCGCGCGTACCGAGCGCCCTCGCCGCTATCGTCGACAAGCTCCTCTCGAAGGCGCCGGCCGATCGCTATCGGACGGGCGCCGAGCTGGCCGATGCGCTCGAAAGTGCGGCGCGCGCGCCGGTCGACGATACCGGGGCATTGCCATCGACGCTCTCCGAGACGAATGCGCAGGCTCTATGGCGCCGCGCGGCCGAGCTGCAGGCCCAGACCGGGCGCGCGACACGGCCACCGGTCAACGCCGGGGGCCAGTCGCTCGCGACCGGATACGCCATGCGCGACGTGCTGAGCGCCGCGGCCGAGGCGGGGATCGGCGACGAGTACATGGCGCGCGCGGCGGCGGAGCTCGGGTTCGTCGCCGGTCCCGTGGTGCAACCCTCCAGCTCGCCGGTGACCTCGTCCTTCGAGACGCGACCGCGCCGCTCGTGGTTCGGCGCGCCGCGCGAGATCTCGATCGAAACGGTGCTCGCGCGCGAAGCGCCGGACGGCGAGGTGGACGCCGTACCCGAGTACATCCGTCACATGCTCCGCCTCAAGGGCAATGTGAATCGATTCGGGGCCACGCTGACCTGGACGTCGCGCGGCATCGACCGGAAGGTCGAGATCACGATCACCACGCGAAACGGGAAGACCCTCATCCGCGCCGACGAGCATCTGGGCACCCTGGCGGGTGGCTTGTACGGCGGCATCGTGGGCGGCTTGGGCGGCGGCGGAGTCGGGGCCGGCGTCGCGATCGGCGTCGCGGCGCTGCATTCCGGCGGTGCGGCCCTGGGTATTGCCGTGACGTTTATCGGCGCGGCGTACGGGCTGGCTCGGACGATTTTTACAACAACCGCCGAGTCGCGTGAACGGGAGTTGCGCCGACTCGTGGAACGAATCGCCGAGCAGCTGGGCGGCTAAGCCGCCACCGTACGCGAGGGCGAGAGCGGCAACCGAACGGTGAACGTGCTGCCCCCGCCGGGCGTGCTCTCGACATTGATCTCGCCGCCCAGCAACCGCGTCAGACGCTGCACGATCGTGAGGCCCAGCCCCGTGCCGCCGACGCGACGCGTGAGCCGCTGGTCCGCCTGCCAGAACGGTTCGAAGATGTGCGTACGGTGTTCCGGCAGGATGCCGATACCGGTATCGCGGACGACGATCCGGAGTGAGCCGTTGATCTGATCGACGCTCAGGCGTACCTCGCCCTGCTCTGTGTACTTCACGGCATTCGACAGGAGATTGAGTACGATCTGATTGAGCTTCGCGACATCCGTGACAACGATGATCGGCGGATCCGGCGGCACCACGGTCAACGTCAACCCACGCTCGGCGGCGAGCGGCTCGACACTAGCGGCGGCGGCCCGCAGCAGATCGCCAATCTCGGTGGTCTCGAGCACGACCTGCTCCTTGCCGGCGCCGAGGCGCTCGAGATCGAGCACCTGGTTGATGAGCCGCAGCAACTCGTCCGCGCTCCTGCGCATCCGGCGCAGCTTCTCGTGTTGATCGGCCGTCACCGGACCACACAGCTCGTGCCGAATGATCTCCGCGTAACCGATGATCGCGTTGAGCGGCGTGCGCAGCTCATGTGACATGACCGCGAGGAAGTCGTTCTTGACGCGGTTCGCGTGCTCCGCCGCTTCTCTGGCCTCGTCGGCCTCGGTCAGCGCGCCGCGCAGCTCGTCGTTCGTGGTCACGAGCTCCTCGGCCAATGACTGCGCCTGTTCGACCTGCTGCTCGAGCTCCGTGCGGGACTCTTCGACGCGCTCCACCATGCGGCCAAACGCATCCGTGAGCCGCTGGACTTCGTCGCCGGAGAGGAGCATCGGGCCACCGCCCTCGGCCCGCGCGATCCGCTCCGCCGTGTCGGTCAGCGAGACCAGCGGACGCGTGATCCGGCGGCTCGAGACCCACCCCACGGTGGCGCCGGCGACAATGAACCCGACGGCCAGCACGCCGATCTCGATGAGCAGCTGCTGCATGGGCGCCAGAACGACGCCACGCGGCTGCTCGACCCAGAGCAGCCACGGTGTCCCCGGAATCGGCGTCGTCGCCCCGACGCCGTTGTCATAAATGGTGATGCGTCCGGGGGCGATGCCCGGCGGCGGCGCGGGCGCGGCGTGGTCGAAATCCGACCATACGCCTTCAGTGGGAGTGCCGACGAGCAGCTTCGCGTTTCGGCCGACGAGATCGCGGACGGCCTGGGCGTTGGACGACTGAATGAAGGTGGAACCCGTCGCGTACCCAATGACGCGACTCCCCTCTGCGATCGCGACCACGGCCGCCGCATAGACCGAATCGTGTGAGGCGAAGAATGGACCGAGGACCGCCTCGCCGGGTGAGACTCTTGGGAACCATGCTGTTGTCGGCAAAGCATTGCCGCGTGCCGTGTCGAGTACCACGCGGCCATCCGCGTCCCGCAACTCGACGCGCGCTCCCGGACCGGGTTGCGTGAGCCAGGCCGCGGCCAGAGCCCGTCGCGCGGACGCGGCGTTGTCATGTGCGGACAAATACCGGGCAATCGCGGGATCGGTCGCGACGGTCTCGAACTGTTGCCGATCATGGGCTTGCGAGGTCGATAGCATGAGGCTCACGACCGTCGATGCGCTCTGGAGACGCGCGCCGGCGGCGTTCATGAGAATCCTCTTAACTCGCGCGAACGCCGTCCATGAAAAGGCAACGACCGTTACGAGTAAGAGACCGGAGATGAGTAACGGCAATCTCCGGTCGATGGAACGCCACCGCTCAGGTGACCGCTGTGTATACGGATCGTCTATCACGGCAGAGTGATACGACAGATGTCATACGGAGATTCTTGATCCATGCGCTCCTCAATTTGCGCCGTAGTTCTCGCATCGTTCGCTACGGCGCTCACGGCGTCCGCACAAGCCGCCCAACTCGCCTCGACGGGTAACGCGGCCAACGGGCAAGCCTACTTCGAATTCCAGGTCGAGAAGCCGGTGTCGGCGAAACCCGGGAATCCTCGCGCCCAATATCCAGACGATTTACGCGCTCGCGCGCGTGGGGGCGAGGTCACGTGCCAGTTCGTGGTCGATACGTCTGGTAAGGTGGACATGGCGACCTTCGAGGTAGTCAAAGCGTCCGAGGCAGCCTACGCGGCGGCGGTCAAGCGCGTGCTGCCCCAGATGAAGTACTTCCCGGCTGAAGAAGGCGGTCATAAGGTCAGACAACTCGTCGAGCAAGACTTTCGCTTCGCCCCAGCTGAATAAAGAAGGGTTCCGTGGACGCGATCGTTGGTCGGTTCGCGAAGCTGAGCTTCGCGACGAAAATCATCGGGCTCCCTGTAATCGCCGTCGTGGCGCTCGTGGCCGTCGGCGGGTTTACCTATCAACTCAATAGCACCAACCACGAGCGGCTGGCCTCGATTCGCGACGGATACTATCCGTCCGCGCAGGGGAGCCGCGATCTGAAAGAGAACCTGGTGGCGCTGCAGCGGAGCCACCAGGACGCGATCGCCGAAGGGAACGGCCTCCGGTTGCGGCAGGCCGAGCAGCTCGCGGGGATCTTCCAACAGACGCTGGCCAAGTTGCTGCAGAATCCGGTCGCCGACCATGCCGCGCTCACGACGATCGGCCGCGATTTCACGAACTACTCGCGGATGGCGATGGAGACGTCGAAGCGGCGGATCGCTGGCGATCATAGCAACGCGGTGCTGGCGGCCCAGGATTCCGTATCCGAGCAGTATACATCGATCCAGCGCGCGCTCGGCGATCTGACGCAGCGGGATACGAAGGCCGTCGACACGGCGTTCGCCCAGACGGAGCGGCTCCAAAAGAGCATGTTCACGCGCATTTGGGTCGTCGGTTTCGTCGCAATGATCGTGCTCGCGGGTCTGGCGGTGTTCTCCGTGCGCTCGTTGACCGCGCCGATGAAAGAAGCCGTGCGCACGGCCGAAGCGATCGCGCAGGGCGATATGACCGTCTCGATCAGCGTCAATCGCGAGGACGAGATCGGCCAGCTCCTCAAGTCCATGCAGTCCATGGTCGCCTACCTTCACGAAATGGCGGGCGTGGCCGACCAAATCTCGCGCGGCGATCTGTCGCGCAAGGTGAATCCACGTTCAGAGGCCGATCGGTTCGGCCATGCGTTCGCCAACATGGGTGGGTATCTGCGCGATGCGGCGCAGGTGGCCGAGCGTGTGGCGGGCGGCGACCTGGCCGTGCATGTCGAGCCGCGGTCGGCGGACGATCAGCTTGGGCGGGCGTTCGCGCGGATGTCCACGTATCTCCGCGAGATGGCGCAGGTTGGGCGTGAGATCGCCGACGGGAACGTCGGTGTGACAGTCATGCCGCGTTCTGACGCCGATACGTTCGCGCATGCGTTCGTCGGCATGACCGAGACGTTGGCGCGCACGGCTCAATCGCTCCGCGGCAGCGCGGGCGCCATCGCCGCGGCCGCGACGCAGGTGGCGGCGTCGGCGCAGACGCTATCCGGTGGTACGCGCGATGAGACGGCCGCGGTGCAGTCGACGCTCGCGCATGTCGAGCGGATGTCGGAAATGGCGTTGCGGACCGCGCAGCATGGGGCGGACCTCAAGACCATGGCCGAGCGTGACACGCGCAACATGGACGAAGGCTCGGGCGCCGTTCGCGAGACGATCGCCATGATGCGCAACATCTTGGCGCGTATCGCCGTGATCGACGAGATCGCGACCGAGACGAACGTCCTGGCCCTCAACGCCTCGATCGAGGCCGCCCGCGCCGGCGACCATGGCCGCGGCTTCGCCGTCGTCGCCACCGAGGTTCGCGCCCTCTCCGAGCGCAGCCGCAAGGCCGCGGTCGACATTCGCGAGATGGCCTCGGCCAGCGAAAAGATCACCGCCCGCTCCGGCGCGATCTTGAGCGAGCTCTC
>DASRDS010000027.1:0-30467 GCA_035652495.1 Gemmatimonadaceae bacterium | reverse complement strand
ACCGGCGCTCTCCGTGAGCGCGTGGCCGAGATGCTCCGCAAGGACTCGCGGGTAAAGGGGTTCCGCCTGGGCGCCTGGAACGAAGGCGGCGCCGGTGTCACGATCGCGGAGCTCGCGTGACGCGCGAGGAAGTCAAAGAGCGCGTCCGCGAAGCCGCCGATATCGTGCAGATCATTGGCGAATCCGTCCCGCTCAAACGTCAGGGCAACACATATCGCGGCCCGTGTCCGTTTCATAACGGGAAGGATCGCAACTTCACGATCTGGCCAAAGACGGGCTATTACAAGTGCTTCGTCTGCCACGAGCAGGGCGATGTCTTCAGCTTCTTGCAGAAGCGCCTCGGGATGGATTTCCCGACCGCCCTCAAGTCCGTGGCCGAGAAATCGGGTATCGAGATCCCGCGCTCGGACCCACGTGGCGCGTCAGCCCCGGATCCACGAGAGGCCGCGTGGGAAACGCTCGCGACGGCGTCCGCCCATTTCACGTCGGTGCTCTGGTCGGACCCGGCCGCGGAGTCGGCCCGCGCCTATCTCGCGTCGCGCGGGATCGATCGCGCGACGGCGGAACAATTCGGGCTGGGCTACGCCGCCGACGGTGAGCGCGTTCTGTCGCATCTCCGGAATCTCGGGTTCGACGATGCGCGCCTGACGGAGGTCGGGCTCCGCACCGCGGGCGATGACGAGCGGAAGCCCGGCCCGCGCTTCTGGCATCGGTTGATGATCCCGATTCACGATGCGGCCGGCCATATCGTCGGATTCGGCGGACGCACGCTCGGGAGCGCGAAGCCCAAGTACCTCAACTCGCCGGATTCGCCGATCTTCTCCAAGAGCAAGCTGCTCTACGGTTTTCATGCCGCGAAGCTCGCCATGCGGCGCGAGGCCAAAGCGATTTTGGTCGAAGGGTACTTCGACCTGATCCGCGTGGCGGCCGCCGGGATCGACTATGCGGTCGCGTCGATGGGCACGGCTCTTACTGAACCCCAGGCGCAGTTGCTGACGCGTTACACAAGGCAGGTCATGATCGCGTATGACAGCGATCCGCCGGGGTTACGGGCGACGTTTCGTTCCGCCGACGCCTTATTGGAACACGGCGTTCGGGTCCGCGTCGTGACATTGCCCGCCGGGGAAGACCCGGACAGCTATATCGCCAAGCATTCTCGTGCGGATTTCGAGGCCTTACTCGGACAGGCCCTCGACGTATTCGACCGGAAGGTGCAACTTGCGGAACGTGGCGGATGGTTCGCCGACCTAAGCAAGAAGCGCCGCGCTATCGATAAGTTGTTGCCGACCATTCGCGTGACGGCCGATCCGATCACTCAACAACTCTATGTCGGCCGATTGGCCGAGGCGTCGGGCGTGAGTCCCGACGTGCTGTGGCGCGAGATCGGGGGAACGCCTGTTGAACCTGTCGTGACGCCGGCGCCCCGGCCCGCGAGCCGCGAGGCGAAGGCGAGTCCTCGCCGTCAGTTGGCGAAGGTCGCCGGACTGAAGACGGAACGCTGGTTGGTGCAGTATCTGCTCGCCGCCAGGTCTCTCATCGAGGAGTTCGCGAGCCGTCTCGATGATTCGATGTTCCGTGATCCGGCGTCCCGGGCCATTTACCGGGCATTACGGGCGGGCCGGCCGGATGCGACGCTGGCTGAGCTGACGAAGGATCTGTCGCCGGATGAGATCGCGCTGGTGCAAGAGATGCAGCAAGAAGGGACGATGGGCGCCAATCCCGCGGTCGCGGTCGAAGCCTGCCTCGCGAAGCTCGAGGAACGAGACCTCAAAGAACAACGGCGCGAGATCGATCAGAAGATGAAGTTCGCGAGCGAGGCCGAGAAAACCGAATTGACCAAAGAGAAAATGACCCGTTTATGGAGGCGTGGTGCACCCTGATGTGGTCGCGCTGCTCGCGCTACAGGCGGACGATGCGGCGATCCTGGAGCTCGAGGAGCGGTTGGCGGCGCTCGAGCCGCGCGCGAGAGCGCTCGACGATGCGCGCCGTAAGGCAGTCGATACGGCGCAGCGATCGCGATCGGCGGTCGACGAGGAAGAGAAGCGTCGCCGCGACCTGCATACCCGGATCATGCAGCACAAGCAGCTGCACGAGCGCAATGTCGCGCAGCTCGATGCCGTGAAGCGGGTCAAAGAAGCCACGGCGGCGATGTCGCAGGTCGAGCAGGCCCGCCGGATCCTGGCCGACGAGGAGAGCGAGTTGGCGACGCTCTCGCGCCGGATCACCGAGCTGACCACGGCGCGCGATATCCATGAAACCGCGCTCAAGGATCTCGATCGGCGGCACGCCGAGGATCGCGAGTCGATCGCGACGCAGCGCGCGGAGATCGAGGCGGCGTTAACCGATGCGCGCGCCATGCGATCCGACAAGGCCGGCGGCGTCAACCGGACGCTGCTCGCGAAGTACGACCGTATTCGCTCGGCCCGCAAACAGGGCGCGCTGTTCTCGCTGCGCGGCCCGTCCTGCGGGAACTGCGATACGAGCGTGCCGTTGCAGCGGCGGAACCTCATGGCGGCGCGGGGCAACATCGAGGTCTGCGAGACGTGCGGTGTGCTCCTCTATGCCGAAGTAGCATCTGAAGAAGGAGCCGCCTAGCTTCCGCGAGTGATACGTCCGACCCGTTGGATCTTCCCGGAGCGAGCCGACGACGCCGCGGCGCTCGCGCTCTCGACTCAGCTCCACCTGCCGCTGTCGGTCTGCCGTCTGCTGGTGGCGCGCGGCTTCGCGGATCCGGACGCCGCCAAGCGCTTTCTTCGCCCGAGGTTCGAGCAGCTCCATTCGCCGTCGCTCATGCTCGATCTCGATGCGGCGGTCGATCGCATCGCGCTGGCGATCCATCGCGAAGAGCAGATTGTGCTTCATGGAGACTATGACGTCGATGGGATGACCTCGACGTCGCTCCTGTATCGCACCTTGCGCTCATTCGGCGCGCGCGTCACGCCCTTCATCCCGCACCGGCTTCGCGACGGCTACGACCTGGGCCCGGCCGGTGTGACGGCCGCGCGCGACGCCCGAGCGGCGTTGGTCATCACGGCGGATTGCGGGACCAATGCCCACGCGGCTGTTGATGCGCTGCACGAGTCACACATTGATGTGATCATCAGTGATCATCACTTGCCGAGTCGCCCGGTACCAGGGTGCTTGGCCGTGCTGAACCCGCGTCGGCCCGGGTGCAATTACCCGGACAAGGACCTGGCCGCCGCAGGTGTGGCGTTCAAGCTGATGCTGGCGCTTGCCGCGAAGCTGGGCAAATCACCGGGTCCGGTGTTCGCGCACTTGGACCTGGTCGCGCTCGCCACGGTCGCTGACGTCGCGCCGTTGCGAGGCGAGAACAGAGTCTTCGTGCGCTATGGTCTTCGCTTGATGGCCGAAAGTCCCAACACGGGGCTGCGCGCGCTCGTTCAATCCGCGGGACTGAAAGACAAGCCGATTACGCCAGGCCGCGTAGGCTTTATCCTCGCGCCGAGACTGAACGCGGTAGGACGATTGGATCGCGGGCTCAGGGGCGTGGAGCTGTTGACGACCGATCATGAGGCCGATGCGCATCGGATCGCGCGTGAGCTGGAAGAGCTGAATCGCCGACGCCAGGAGATCGATCGTGCGACCCTGGCGCACGCGCAGGAAAAGTTGCAGACGCTCGACTTCGAGTCGACGTACGGCCTGGTGCTGGCGAACGAAGGCTGGCATCCGGGCGTGATCGGCATCGTTGCCTCGCGCTTGGTCGAGGAGACGGGTCGTCCGACCGTGTTGATCGCGCTCGATGGCGACACGGGGAAGGGATCCGGACGATCGATCCCGAGCTTCGACTTGCACGGCGCGCTCACGGAGTGCTCGGATCTCCTGGAGCGGTTCGGCGGACACCGCGCGGCCGCCGGCGTGACGATCGCGAGGCGGAACCTCGACGCGTTCGCCGAGCGGTTCAACGCGGTGGCCAGGGCCCGTTTGACGCCTGAGGATCTCAAGTCGACGGTGTATGTCGACCTCGAGGTCCCGATCGACGACATCACGCGCGATCTCGAGGCGTTGTTGCGGCATTTCGAGCCGTTCGGCATGGGGAACCCCGCGCCCGCCTTGCTCGCGCGGGGCGTGCGCCTCGTCGGTCCCGCGCGCACGGTCGCGCAGGACGGGCTCAAGCTTCGCCTGGCGACGGCGCGCGGTGAGCTCGACGCCATTGCTTGGAACTCGGCCCATCGCGCCGATGAGCTTTCTGGCGAGCGGCCGATCGATCTCGTGTTTCGGGTCGAGCGCGACGAGTGGCAAGGCTACGATCGCCTGCAGGCGAAAGTCACGGACTTCCACTGTGCGGCTGATCCCGCGTGCGCATAGTCGCCGGTGAGTGGCGCGGACGTGTCATTGCCGCGCCTGCGGGCGACGCCGTACGGCCGACGACGGATCGGGTGCGCGAGGCTTGGATGAGTATCGTGCAGCCATGGCTTCCCGGCGCGCGCGTTCTCGACCTGTTCGCGGGCTCGGGTGCGCTCGGACTCGAAGCTTTGTCCCGTGGCGCCGAGTCGTGTGACTTCATCGAGTCATCCGCGAAGAGTCTCGTGGCGCTTCGCGCCAACATCACCAAACTCGCCGCCGCATCTCGCTCTCATGTGCATCGAGTGGACGCGCTTCGATATGCGTTGGGACTGACCGCCAGTATGTATCAGGTGGCGTTTGGCGACCCGCCATACGAACAGGGACTAGCGCCAAAGCTCGCTGAGCGGTGGCTGGAAGTCCGCTTCGCCGAGGTCTTAGGAGTCGAGCACTCGACGCGTGAGGAGCTCCCGCCCGGTGGGGAGCGAAGAAAATACGGGACCACCGCTATCACCTTCTACGGACTCCGCCGATGAACGTCACGGCCATATACGCCGGTAGCTTCGACCCGATCACCCGGGGCCACGAAGACCTGATGCGGCGAAGCCTGGAGTTCGTCGACCGGCTGGTCGTCGCGGTGGCCGTGAACTCGTCGAAGCAACCGCTGTTCACGGTCGAGGAGCGCCTGGACCTGATCCGGGTAGCGGTAGCGGATGAGCCCCGGATCGAGGTCCGCTCGTTCCCGGGGCTCTTGGTGGACTTCGCGACGCAGGTTGGAGCCCGGATCGTGATCCGGGGTCTAAGGGCCGTGAGCGACTTCGAGGGCGAGTTTCAGATGGCGCTCATGAACCGGCACTTATCCGGGCACTTAGAGACGGTCTTCCTGGTTCCTTCGCTGAATATGACCTACGTCAGCTCCAGTATCGTCCGCGAGGTCGCCCGCTACGGCGGCGACGTCTCCGCGCTCGTGCACCCCCGCGTGGCCGACGCCATGCGCCGCAAGTTCGGCCGGTGACGGTCGCCTACGCCCTCGAGTTTCTGGCCGACGTGCGGGCACGGGCGGCCCGCGCGGCCCGCACGATCGTCTTTCCAGAGAGCGGTGATCCGCGCACCCTGGAAGCGGTCCGCGGGCTCGCCGAGGACCGCATCGTCGAGCCGATCCTGATTCTCGAGCCCGGGTCGCGCGCGCCTCATATCCGGGGCGTCCGGGCGATCGACCCGACAAAAGATCCTCGGCGAGAGCGTGCGATCGAGATCCTGGCCGCCTCGCCGCGCGCGTCGAAACTGTCGCTGGACGAGATCGAACAACTGGCGGTCACGCCGTTGTATTTCGCGGACGCTCTGGTCCAGAGCGGGGACGCCCACGGGTGCGTCGCCGGCGCGGTTCATACGACCGCGGATGTCGTGCGAGCCGCGCTCCGCGTGATCGGTCCGGCGCCGAACGTCACGACGGTCTCGAGCGCCTTTTATATGGTGCTGTCGGACGGCAGGATTCTGACGTTCACCGACTGCGCCGTGGTTCCGTTACCGACGACCGTTCAGCTGGCCGACTCGGCTGAGGCCGCGGCGGACGACCGTCGGCGGATCGTTGGTGACACGCCAAAGGTGGCGTTCCTCTCCTATAGCACGCGGGGCAGCGCGGGCGGCAAGTCCGTCGAGCGCGTCACCCATGCGGTCGAAATGCTGAGCGTCCGCCGGCCCGATCTCGCGATCGACGGCGAGCTCCAGGCCGACGCCGCGCTGGTGCCGGCGGTGGCGCGGCGGAAAGTCGGCGCGGACGGCGGTCCGGTGGGCGGTGCCGCCAATGTGTTAGTATTTCCCTCGCTCGACGCGGGGAACATTGCTTACAAGCTGGTCGAACGCCTGGCCGGCGCGGTCGCCGTGGGGCCAATCTTGCAAGGACTCGCGCGGCCCTGCTCCGATCTCTCGCGCGGGGCGGGTCCGCATGACATTATCAATGTGGCGGCGATTACCGCGCTGCAAGCCACGACGGTGGGAGAGCCGACATGAGTTTTTCGATCACGAAGCACGGAGAGGTTGTTGTGGTCGACGTAGAAGGGCAGTTGATCGTCGGGAATCGTCAGGAGCTGAAACAGAAGGTGCTCGACGAGCTCGAAAAGGGCGAGCGGAAGTTCCTGATCGACTTCACGCGCACCGGCTACATCGACAGCTCCGGGCTCGGCGTGCTCGTGTCGCTGTCCAAGAAGATCCGCGAGCAGGGTGGGGAGCTGCGGCTCGCCAACTTGAACGATGATCTCAAGACACTGTTCGAGCTGACGAAGCTCGACACGCTGTTCCAGATCGCGGACACGCGTGAGCGCGGCCTTCAAAGCTTTTAGCCGCCCGCGGTGAGCGCCCGCGATCCGCTCAATTCGATGCGTGTCGTCATCGAATTAGACGTCCCAAACGATGTCCGCAACATAGAACGGATCGTCGAGCTCGTGAGTCGCCAGATTCGCGAGCTCGACTTTCCGGCACGCGCGTGCTCGCTGAACGTTCCGGTCGCGCTGTCGGAGGCGTTGTCGAACGCCATGCTGCGCGGGAACCGTGATGACCACTCGAAGCACGTGCATCTGCGCGCGCTGGTCGACCATGCGGCGCTCGTGCTCGAGATCACGGACGAGGGCGGGGGGTTCGACCTGGATCGGTGCACGCGCGATCCGACGACGCCGGAGAACGTCGTCCGCGAGGATGGGCGCGGACTCTATCTCATGCACCGGCTGATGGACCGCGTGGAGCGCTACACCGACGGTGGCAACGTCGTGCGCCTCACGCTGAAGCGACCGTGAGGGAGCAAGATCTGGGGATCGTGCTCGCGGCCTTCACCGACAGTACCCAGTGTGCGGCGTCGGTCTGGTCGCAGGCCGATCCGTCGCGACCTTTGGTCCTCCTGGCGTCATCGCCGGCATCGACGATCCCGCCCTCGCCGTCGTTGGATCGACTGCCGGTCGGCGCGGATCCCGTCTCGCTATCGCCCGATCAGTTGATCGCGCGCGTTCCGTCGGCCAAACGGGCATGGCTCGTCGTTGGTCCGGCGAAGTCCGCGGACCTTCCGCTCAAGCAGCTGCTGCGATTTCTCGCTCCGGTCGTCTCGCAGATCCTCAAGACCGCGACCGAGGTCGAGCACGCGGCCGTGGAGCTCGCCGAGCGGTATGAGGAGATCAACCTTCTCTACACGATCAGCGAGATCCTCGGGCGCACGGTTCGCCTCGAGGAGGCTGCCGCCACGATCCTCAAGGAGATCTCCGAGACCGTCGGTGCACGCCGGGCCTCGATCCTGGTGCATGACCGCGTCACCGACACGTTGCAGGTCGTCGCCGCCCTCGGCGTTCGTCCAGAGGACGCGCCGCCGATCGCCGCCGAGGACCCGTGCAGCGTCTCGGCTCGCGTTTTTCGCACGCTGCATCCGCTGATCGTCGACGGCGACGATATGCCGTGCGACGCCGAGGCGGGGTATCGCCGCGGCATGATGCTCTCGGTCCCGATCATGTGGACGGCGCCCGACGGCGGCGAGCCGCTCGGCGTCGTCAACTTGTCGGACCGCGGCTCCGGCAATCCCTTCAGCGCCGGCGACCAGAAGCTCGTCGCGGCCATCGCGACGCAGATCGGTACCGCGATTCAGAACACGCGCCTGGTCCGCGCTTCCTTGAATCAGCAGAAGCTCGTGCAGGAAATGCAGCTCGCGCATGACCTGCAGATGCGGTTGTTGCCTTCAGTGAACGCCGTGGCCCCCGAGGCCGACGTGGCCGCGCGGGTTTCGCCGGCCGAGAGCGTCGGCGGTGACTTCTACAACCTGTTCCGACTCGGCGCGGGGTGTACCGGCGCCATGATCGGCGACGTGTCGAGTCATGGGTATCGGGCGGCGTTGATCATGGCGTTGGCAATGAGCGCCTCGGCCATCCATGCGCAGACGACGCTAGAGCCGAGCGAAGCGCTGCGGTCGCTGTTGCTCTCTTTGCAGGATGAGCTCACGAGCACCGAGATGTTCATCACGGTCTTTTATGGCGTCGTAGACCGTGTGAGAGGGGAGCTGCGTTACGCGAACACGGGCCACCCCCACGCATTCATAGTCCGCGGTGACGGCGCCGTCGAACGCCTTCACGCGCTCGACCCGCCACTCGGCATGGGCACCGGCGCCCCGTCTGGCGCCACACGTCCGTGGCACCGCCAGGAAGACCTGCTGGTCCTCTTCACCGACGGCGTCAGCGACGCCCGCAACCGCGCCGACGCCCGGCTCGGCGAGCAAGCCGTCCTCGACACCGTCCTCGAACACCGCACGCGCTCGCCGGCCGAGATCGTCGACCGGATCCATGAGCGCGTCTCGATCCACCGCGGCGATGTCCCCCTGCGCGACGACCTGACGCTGGTCGTCCTGCGCAGTTGAGCCGCCGCCTCGGTCAGCATTTCCTCACCGACCGCCGCGCCCTAGCGCGCATCGCCGACACCCTAGCCCTCACGGGCACTGAAACCGTCGTCGAAATCGGCCCCGGTCGCGGCGCGCTCACGGAACTCCTGCTAGCTCGCGCCGCACGAGTCGTCGCGATAGAGCTGGACGCCTCGCTCGCCGACCAACTGCGCATTCGGTTCCCGAATCTCGAACTGATCCAGGCAGACGTACGTGACGTCGTGCTGGCCGACGCCGCGGGCGGCGGGCCGTATGTGCTGGCGGGCAACATCCCGTACTACATCACGACGCCAATTCTTTTTCACGCCCTCGAACCTCCGATGCCGCGACGCTCGGTCTTTCTCGTGCAGAAAGAAGTGGCCGACCGCGTCGTCGCCGAACCAGGCTCAAAGATCTACGGCGCCCTATCCGTGAACGTCCAAGCCGTCGCAACCGCCACCTTCATCGCGCGTGTTCCACCCGCCGCATTCTCTCCGCCGCCAAAGGTCGACTCCGCGATCCTATTGCTGGAGCCGCGCCCAGATCCACTCATCACGCCGGCCGAGCAGGCAAAGTTCTCCAAGACGGTGATCGCCGCCTTCGGCCTTCGCCGCAAGCAAATGCGTCGCGTTGTGCGGACGCTGGCCGAGCTGTCGCCAGAAACCGCGGATCAGATACTCAATGAGGCTGGAATCGACGCCGAGTCGCGTCCGGAGACGCTGTCCCCCCAGTCCTTCGTCTCGCTGTTCTCAGCGCTCGGCGCGATGCGCTAGAGCGTAAGATAGGACTTCAAGCTCTGCTGCCATGTTCACCGCGCGCACGATGACGTCGTTCGGCACGTGTAGCTGAATGGGCGCGAAGTTTAAGATGCCGTGGATGCCGGCGCGTACGATGACGTCGGCGGTTTCTTGGGCGGCTGGGCCGGGGACGGCGAGGACGGCGATGTCGGGGTGCAGAGTGGTGGTGTCGGCGGCGAGTTGGGCGATGTCGCGGACGGAGTGGCCGTCGTAGGGGGTGCCGATTTTGGCGGGGTTGTTGTCGTAGACGGCGACGACGCGGAAGCCGCGGTGGCGGAAGCCCGAGTATTGGGCTAGGGCTGAGCCGATTTTGCCGGCGCCGACTATAACCACCTGCCATTCGCGGCCTAGGCCCAAGATCTCGCGGAGGCGGGAGACTAATTCGGGGACGGGGTAGCCTAGGCCTCGTTTGCCGAACGAGCCGAAGAAGGAGAGGTCTTTTCGAACCTGGGCGGAGGTGGTGCCGCCGAGCTTCGCCAGCGTCTCGCTGGAGATCGTGGCGAGGCCGCGCCCGCCTACCTCCTCGAGGTAGCGGAGGTAGAGCGAGAGTCGCCGGACAGTGGAATCAGCGATGCGTCGGTTCGCGGCTCGTGCCATGTGAATTAATTCACAAGTTATGAGCCTGCGCGTTATCTTGCACCCGTGAGGCGTGCGTGGAGCTAACGCGAGCTAAGGCAGCGGCATACCTCGCCGCGGGGCCCGCGCCGGCCGCGGCATTGTTGGCCCACGCTTGCGGGATGCCGGGGCTTCCGAGTGTCGTGGCCGAACACATGGCGGCAGCGCTGTTCGCCGGGCACGCGGAGTTCGCGCGGGATGCGGTCACCGGTATGTGGAAGCGTGTGGAAGTCCGCTCCACGGTGGCGCTCGATCCGACATCGTCGCTGTTCGACCTGTCTTATGCCGTCGTCGACGTTGAGGCCACCGGCGGCCGGCCGGAGCGCGGGCGCTACGGGCCTGACCGGGTGATCGAGGTCGCGATCGTGACCGTGCGCGAGGGCGCGATCCAGGATGTGTTCGAGACGCTCGTCAATCCCGAGCGTCCGATTCCGCCGTTCGTGTCACGGCTGACCGGGATCTGGGCCGAGACCGTTCGAGATGCGCCGTTCTTCGCTCAGGTGGCGAACGATGTGGCGCGACGTCTCGACGGGCATGTGTTCGTCGCGCACAACATGAAGTTCGACTGGCGCTTCGTCTCGGCCGAGCTCGCGCGGTCTGGCGCCGGGCGGCTGCAGGCGCCGCGTCTTTGCACGGTGCGACTGGCGCGGCGTTTACTGCCGTTCTTGCGGCGTCGGACGCTCGACCACGTCGCGCATCACTACGACGTTGAGATCACGGCGCGACATCGCGCTGGCGGCGATGCGGTCGCGACGGCGCGCTGCTTGATTCGGTTGCTGCGCGATGCCGACCGGCAAGGTATCACGACCTGGAGCGACGTGCAGGCGATGCTGGCGGTACCGGTGCCGCCAGGACCCAAGCGCCGCAGGCGTTCGGCGCTTCCGACTCAAGTTCAGCACGAGGAAAGCGCGTGAGCATTATGCATCGCCAATTGGGAGCTTGGCGCGTCCATTCGATCCGCACCGGTGGCATGTGGCTGGATGGCGGCGCGATGTTCGGCGTCATCCCAAAGCCTCTCTGGGAAAAGAAACTGAAAGCCGACGATCGCAATCGCATTCCCATGTGCATGCGGACGCTCGTGATCGAGCACGACATCGGTCCCATCATCATCGAGACCGGCGCCGGCAACAAAGAGAGCGAAAAGTTCTACGACATCTACGGCATCGATAATCGGACGGCTGACGGTCGCACCGGCCTCGAGGCCGGTTTAGCGTCGATCGGGATCGCGACTGAGAAAGTCCCGATGGTCATCGATACGCACCTGCACTTCGACCACGCCGGCGGCAACACGTATCGCGATCACGACGGCCAGATTCGGTTGACCTTCCCGAATGCCCGTTATGTCGTGCAAGCGGGCGAGTATCACTACGCCACGCACACGAACGAGCGCACCGCCGGCAGCTACTTCGATGACAACTTCGTTCCCGTCGAGGCGGCCGGCCGGTTCGATATGGTGAGAGGAGAACGGGAGATCGTTCCTGGCGTGACCGTCATGCCCGTGCCGGGCCATACGCCGCACCTACAGGGCGTGCTGGTGGAAAGCCAAGGCGAGGCGCTCTTTTTCATCACCGACCTGGTCCCCACGACCGCCCACCTCCCGCTGCCCTGGATCATGGGCTACGACGTCGAGCCCCTGGTCACGCTCGAGACCAAGCGCCGAATCCTGCCGCGGGCGGCCGAGGAAGGGTGGCTCCTCGCGTTTCCGCACGACGCGGCAACGCCCTGGAGCCGGATCCGCCGCGAGGGAAACACCTATACGCTTGACTCTCCCGCCGGGACGGCATAACTTCTGCTCCAACAACACGCTAAGTAGCTCCGCGCGGTGCGGGGCTCACCCTCCGGCCCTATTGGTGCTGTAGGAGTTCAGGTCAGACAACGGCCCCGTGAGTCGGCGGAGCCGCTTCTCTACGCGAACTCCATGGGGTTCGCGTTTGTGTTTTTTGCTTTTCTCACTCGAGGAACGGAGTTATTCAGGACAACACGAAGCGGGTTCGCGTCAACCGGCAGATTCGCATCAGTCCGATCCGCGTGATCGCGGCGGACGGCAGCCAGTTGGGAATCATGGACGTTGATGCCGCGCTGTCGGCGGCACAGGAGCAAGGACTCGATCTCGTCGAGGTCGCCCCCACGGCGCGGCCACCCGTCGCCCGCATCATGGACTACGGGAAGTTCAAGTTCGAGCAGGCGAAGATGGCTCGGCAGGCCAAGAAGAAGCAGCACGTGATTCACCTGAAAGAGGTGAAGTACCGGCCGGGCATCGAGGACCACGATTTCGAGACGAAGACGCGGCACGCTCGCGAGTTTTTGCAGGAAGGCAACAAGGTGAAGGTCACCATGATGTTCCGGGGCCGGCAGATCGCGCATCCGGAGTTGGGGAAGGAAGTGGTGGATCGAGTGGCGGCGGCGCTCAACGACATCGCGAAAGTCGAGAGCGATGCCAAACTCGAAGGGAAGTCGATGATCATGATTTTGACGCCGAAATAGGACCGACCATGCCGAAGATGAAAACGCACAAGGGCGCGAAAAAGCGCTTCTCCGTGACAGGAACGGGGAAGGTGCGCCGCCTGAAGGCTTATAAGAGCCACATCCTGACCAAGAAGTCAGCCAAGCGGAAGCGCAATCTCCGTCGCCCGGCGATCGTCGAGCCGAACGGCGACGTGCTGCGCATCAAGCGTCTCATTCAGGCGTAAGGAGCCCTCATGCCTCGCGTCAAATCGAACGTCACGCGACTGAAGCGCAAAAAGCAGATCATGAAGGCCGCGCGCGGCGCCTTCGGCGGGCGGTCCAAGCTCTGGAAAGCCGCGAAGGAGACCGTGGAGCGTGGTTGGCGCTACGCCTATCGCGATCGCAAGAACAAGAAGCGCGACTTCCGGCGCCTCTGGATCACGCGCATCAACGCGGCCGCGCACCAGAACGACATGAGCTATTCGGTCTTCATGAACGGCCTCAAAAAGGCCGGCATTGAGGTCGACCGGAAGATCCTGGCCGATCTAGCCGTGCGCGATCCGCAGGCCTTTACCGCGCTCGCCGAGCGCGCCCGCAGCGCCTTGACCGCCGCGTAAATCTCTTTCCGGTGGCACCGAGGGCGGCGGCGCGAGACAGCGCCGCCGCCCTTTTACTTTTCTGAGCTTATGCTCGACGAACTTCAAGACTTAGAGACTCGCGCGCTTCGCGCCCTCGCCAACGCCGCCACGCCGCAGCAGGTCGAGGAGGTGCGGGTGCAGTTTTTGGGACGCGCGCATGGTGAGCTGAATGGCTTCATGGCCAAGCTCCCGAAGCTCTCCCCAGAGGAGCGTCGGCCCGCCGGCAAGATGCTCAATGACGTCAAAGAGCATATCACGGAAGCGATAGCGGACCGCGCATCGGAGCTCGAGGCCGCCTCGGTGCGCGAGGCGCCCGCGCTCGATCTCAGCATGCCTGGTCGCGAGACGTGGCGCGGCGGCCGGCATCCTGTGACGCTCGTCATCGAGGAAATCGAGCAGATCTTTCGGCAGATCGGCTTCACCATCGCGCTTGGGCCGGAAGCCGAGACGGAGTGGTACAATTTCGGCGCGCTGAATTTCCCGCCGAATCACCCCGCGATGGATGCGCACGACACGATCTATCTGTCGGACGATGTGCTGCTTCGCACACACACATCACCCGTACAGATCAGAACACTCCAGCGCTGGGCTCCGCCGATTCGTGTCCTGGTGCCGGGGAACGTGTACCGAAGGGACCCTTTTGATGCATCTCACGCTCCCGGGTTCGCTCAGATCGAGGGGCTTTCCATCGACGAGGGTGTGAGTTTCGTCGATCTCAAGGCGACGCTTACGCATTTCGCCCGAGAGTTCTTCGGTACCGCGATTACCAGATTTCGCCCGAGCTTCTTTCCGTTCACGGAGCCCTCGGCCGAGATGGACGTCCAATGCCGCCTGTGCAAGGGCGCCGGCTGCTCGGCCTGCAAAGGCACGGGCTGGATGGAGATCCTCGGCTCGGGCATGGTGCATCCCGCGGTCCTCGAAGCCTCGGGCGTCGACAGTGAGCGCTATAGCGGCTGGGCCTTCGGCATGGGCCCGGGGCGCGTGGCGCTGCAGCGCTATGGTATTCCGGATATCCGTGCCTTGTACGACACGGACGTCCGCGTGCTGGGAGCCTTGAGCGAATGAACGCCTCCACGAGTTGGCTCGCCACCTTCGTCGACACCGGCCTTACGCCGCAGCAGCTCGCGGATTTGATCACGAGTCGCGTGGCGACGGTCGATGCCGTCGAGCCGCTGCGCTCGGACTTGTCGACGATCATTGTCGGCCGCGTGGTCACGGCCGAACGCCATCCCGATAGCGATCACCTCTGGCTCACGACCGTCGACGCCGGCGGGGCGGAGGCGCTCGAGGTCATCTGCGGCGCACCGAATGTCACGGTCGGCGCGAAGTATCCGTTCGCACCGGTCGGCGCGACGCTGCCCGGTGGGCTCAAGATCGAGAAGCGGAAGATTCGCGGGAAGACGTCGAACGGCATGCTGTGCTCGTCCCGCGAGCTCGGACTCGGAACAGATCATGAGGGCATCCTGGCGCTCTCGACCGACGCGGCGCCCGGCACGCCTTTCTTGCAAGTTCTGCCGAACGCCGATACTCGCCTCGTGGTCGATGTCTTGGCGAACCGCCCCGATCTGTTGTCGCACCGCGGTCTCGCTCGTGAAATCGCGGCGGCTACGGGTAAGCCCTTACAGACCGACCCGGCCCCGACATTCTCCACGGGGCCGGCAGCCACTGTTCGGATAGCCGTCGAGCACGCAACGGACTCGCCGACCTACATGGGAGCCATCATCAAGGGCGTGAAGATCGGCCCGAGCCCGCAATGGCTGGTAGATCGTCTCGCCGCGGTCGGCGTGCGGGCGATCAATAACCTGGTCGACGCGACGAACTACATGCTGCACGGCTACGGCCAGCCGATGCACGCGTTCGATCTCGACAAGCTCGCCGGCGGTCTGGTCCAGGTTCGTCGCGCTCGCCCCAACGAGAAGCTCGTCACACTTGATGGGGTGGAGCGCTCGCTTGATGCCGAGATGGTCGTGATCGCCGACGCCGAACGTGCGCAGGGTCTGGCGGGCATCATGGGCGGTCGGACGAGCGAGGTCAGCGACACCACGACGAACGTTTTTCTGGAGATCGCGACGTTCGATCCGCGCCGCACGCGCCGCACGTCTCGCGCACTCGGTCTCTCCACGGACGCGAGTTATCGGTATGAGCGTGGCGTGCCACGAGAGCTCGCCGAGGACGTCTACGGGACCACACTGCAGCTGATTTTGTCGCTCTGCGGCGGCACCATTGCGGGCTCGCCAGCAGTCGTCGCGGCACCCGAGGTCGAGCGCCAGCGCCTGACGCTTCGTACCACGCGTGTTCGAACGATACTCGGCGTTGACATACCTTCGGCTGAGTCGGCACGCTTGCTCAGTGCCGTGGGGTTCCAAGTGGCGGCGGTCGGCGAGGATCTGTCCGTGATTGCTCCGTGGTTCCGCACGGACATCGCGCGCGAGATCGACCTGATCGAGGAGGTCGCGCGTCTGCGCGGCTACGAGACGTTCCCGAGCGACCTACGCCCGTATCGTCCGAGCGCGGTTCCTGATCCAGCGCTCCTCGATACGACGCGTCGCCTGACGGACACGCTCGTCGGCCTCGGGTTCCTGGAAGCCCGTCCGCTTTCATTTGTCGCGGACGCGGGCCCCGAAGGGGTGCGCTTGTTGAATCCACTCGCCGACAGTGAGTCGTACTTGCGTTCGGACCTCCTCGGCCCACTGTCTCGCCGAGCCGAATACAACTTGGGACGCAAGCAAGGCGATTTGCGCTTGTTCGAAATCGGAACGGTGTTTCGTCGCGGGCCTGCGACCCGCCCAATTGAGGAGGTCCGGGTCGCCGCTTTGATGATGGGCGCTCGGCGTCCGCCACACTTCACGGAGCCGGATCCACCTTCGTTCGACGAATGGGACGCCAAGGGTCTCGGGGAACGTCTCGCTTCGCTCGCGTTCCCTCAGGCGTCGGTTGAGCTACGTCCGTCTCCCACCGGCGAGAGCCTGTGGATGATAGGGATCAACAGCCGCTTGGTGGGAACGATTTCGCGCTTGCGCCTCGACGCGCCAGCGTGGGCCAAGCCAGCATACGGTATCGAGTTTCTTCTGGAGACGACAGAAACCGATCCCGTCGCCCCTCCGGGATCGAATGCTTACGGGGCCGTAAACGCGACGAAGACGCGCCACATCCCGCGGTACACGCCGGCGCCGACCTTCCCGGCGATGGAGCGCGATGTGAGCCTCTTGGTGCCCGACAGCCTGAATGGCGGCGCGGGGGCCGTGGAGGCAGTTCTGCGCAACGTCGAAGGCGGGGTTTTGGAAGGCGTTCGGCTCGTGAGCGAGTACCGTTTGAGCGCGGGAGAGCGCAGCGTTACATGGCGGTTGACGTTCCGTCACCCAACGCGCACTCTTACCGAGAAAGAGGTTGATGAGCGACAACGTAAGCTGTTGCGAACGTTAGAGACGGAGCTTGGTGTCCGACAACGAGCGGTCTGAGATCCTCGCGTTTCGGGAGCTAAGCACGCTGGTCCGCCACTTAGGCGACGAGCTGGCGAGCTTCCGCAAACGCGCGCTCGGCGCCGAGGCGCGGGTGAAGGCGATGGAAGCCGCCGGGTCGACGGACGTCGAGGGATTGGCGGAACGGGTAGCGCAGCTCGAGGCGGAAAATACCGAGTTGCATAACCGGTTGGACGCAGCCCGCGGTCGGGCGCGACATATGTTAGAACGCGTGCGCTTCCTGCGCCAACAACAGGAAGGGAATTCACGATGACGAAAACCGTCGTGCGCGTCACGATTGTTGGTGATGAATATTCGATCCGGAGTGAGGCGGACCCCGAGCACACGCGTCGCGTGGCCGAGTATGTCGACAAGGCGATTCGGTCGGTGATGCAGGGCTCGATGGTCGAGGTGCAGAAGGCCGCGATTCTGGCGGCGCTCCAGATCACGAACGAGCTGTTCGAGGCCAATCGGGCGGCGGAGACGCTCGCGGCCGACATCGAGTCGTTGGGAGCTGAAGTCCGTCACTGGTTACCACCGGCGAAGCGCACATAACGCCGCGGCCGCCACCTGGGCCGCGCTGGAGTGATAGATCCGTATGGGTGTAGAGGTCATTGTCCTGGCCGTTCTATCGGCCGTGCTCATTGCAGGCTGTTTCGTCGCGTTCTTGGTCGGCCGCCGAAAGGGACAGGAGGCGGAGGCCGAGCGTTTGGCCGCGGCCAAAGCGGGCGCCGAGGATGTGCGCCGTCGCACGATCGAGGAAGCGGAGCGCGAGGCGGAAAACCTCCGCAAGAGCGCCCTCGTGAGCGGCAAAGAAGAGGTGATCAAGCAGCGCGAGGCGTGGGAGGTCGAGGCACGCCGCCGCCGCGAAGAGGTCGAGCGCGAGGAGAAACGGGTCCAGGAACGGGACACCGTGCTCGATCGCAAGTTCGACGTCTTGGATCAGCGTGAGCGTGAGATCGGCTCCAAGTCCAGCGACCTGGGCCGTCGCTCAAAGCTCCTGGAAGAACGGGAGTCTGAGCTCGAACGTATGATCACCGATGAGCGGCGTCGGCTGGAACAGCTGGCCGGCATGTCGCAGCAGGATGCCAAGACGCTCTTGATGCAGCGGATGGAGGAAGAAGCCCAGGCCGCCGCCGCCAATCGTTTGCGGGAGATCCGCGAGTCCGCGAAACGGACCGCCGATCGCGAAGCAAAGAAAATCGTGGCGCTGGCGGTGCAGCGCATCGCTGCCGAGCACACGGCCGAGTCGACGGCATCGGCGGTCGCTTTGCCGAACGATGAGATGAAAGGGCGGATTATCGGTCGCGAGGGTCGAAACATTCGCGCTTTCGAGCTCGCCACCGGTGTCGATGTGATCATCGATGACACGCCCGACACGGTCGTCGTATCGTGCTTTGATCCAGTGCGACGTGAGGTGGCGAGACTTGCTTTGGAAAAGCTGGTGGCTGACGGTCGCATTCATCCGGGCCGTATCGAAGAGGTCGTCAATAAAGCGCGCACCGAGGTGGACGCGGCCATCGTCGAGACCGGCGAGCAGGCCGCCTACGAGACGGGCGTTCGCGGGCTGCATCCGGAACTGATCAAGCTGATCGGGCGTATGCGTTGGCGGACGAGCTATGGGCAGAACATCCTGCAGCACTCGAAAGAAGTCGCGTGGCTCGCCGGGATCATGGCGGGTGAGCTGGGTCTCGATGTCGCGCTGGCAAAGCGCGGCGCGCTCCTGCATGACGTGGGCAAAGTGCTGACGCATGAGCACGAGGGAACGCACGTGCAGCTGGGCGTCGAGGTCGCGACCAAGTACGGCGAAAGCCCGCTCGTCGTGAACTGCATCGCGGCCCACCACGATGACGTCCCGCACGAGACGGAAGTATCGGTCCTCGTGCAGGCCGCGGACGCGATCTCGGGCTCACGCCCGGGCGCCCGGCGCGAGGCCTTCGAAACGTATGTGAAGCGCCTCGAGGGCATCGAACGCATTGCCTCGTCGTATCGCGGTGTCGACAAAGTCTTCGCTATTCAAGCGGGTCGCGAAGTGCGCGTGGTTGTCACGCCCGAAGATGTCGATGATGCGCGCATGACGACGCTGTCGGAGGAAATCGCGCGGCGTATTGAGGCCGAGCTCCAGTATCCTGGTCAGATCAAAGTCGTGGTCATCCGCGAGACAAGGGCCGTCGACTTTGCCCGCTGAGTTATGACCGCCGAGCTGATCGACGGCGTCGCCATCGCGCGGGACGTCCGCGAGGATGTCGCGCGCGAAGTGTCTGGTCTCATCGCTCGGGGTGTCCGTCCGGGACTTGCTGTGGTACTCGTCGGTGACGATCCGGCGAGCGCGGTCTATGTGCGCGCCAAGGGGAAGGCGACTGAAGAAGCCGGCATGCATGGCGAGACGATTCGTTTGCCGGCCGAGACCACCCAGGATGAGTTGTTGTCACTCGTGGACCGCCTGAATGCTGATGAAAAGATTCATGGCATTCTGGTTCAGTCGCCGCTGCCCAAACACATCGACTATCAGTCGATCATTGCGCGGATGAATCCCGCGAAAGATGTCGACGGGTTTCATCCCATTAACGCGGGCAAATTGTTGATCGGGAACCGCACCGGATTCGCGCCGTGTACGCCAGCGGGCGTGATGGAGATGCTGCGACGCAAGAATGTCGAGGTCAAAGGCGCCGAGTGCGTGATCGTCGGCCGCAGCACGATCGTCGGGCGTCCCATGGCCGCGCTGATGATCCAGGACGACGCCACGGTGACGGTCTGCCATAGCAAGACGCGAGACCTGCCGTCGCACACGCGACGGGCCGATATCCTGGTTGCCGCCATTGGTAAGCCGCGCTTTATCACCGCCGACATGGTCCGCCCCGGCGCTGTCGTCATCGACGTCGGCATCAACCGCGTCAACGACAGTCGGGCAAAACAGGGCTACGTCCTAGTCGGCGATGTCGATTTTCCGAGCACCTCGGAGGTGGCGTCACTGATTACCCCGGTGCCTGGTGGGGTCGGCCCCATGACGATCGCGATGCTACTGAAAAACACGGTGCGTGCGGCGGGGATGACGGCCCGGGCGGGTCACCGGCAGTAAATTTCTGGCCATGCGACCACGTCAGGCTCAGGCCGATCTCTTCCCGCTCGACAGTGCCGCGTTCAACGCCTCATCGGCCGCGGCGGCCGCACTCTCCGCCCCCGTACCGGGCGCGACGCCGGCGTCGGCCACGACCGTCACGGCGCTGACGTATCTCGTCCGCGACGTGCTGGAGGGGACCGTTCTCCCGTTGTGGGTTCGCGGAGAGGTATCCGATTTCAAGTCGAGCCGGAACGGCCACTGGTACTTCACGCTGCGAGACGACTCCACTCAGCTTCGTTGCGTCGTGTGGTCACGCGAGGCGGTACGCATCAAGACGCCGCCGGCCGAGGGGCGCCAGGTGGTTGTGCGTGGGCAGCTCACCGTGTATCCGGCGCGCGGCGAGATGCAGTTCGCGGTCACCGATGTGGAGCTCCTGGGCGCCGGTGCTCGCCGAGCCGCGGTCGAGCGCACGCTGCGTGCACTGGAAAAGGACGGGCTCCTGGCGGATGAGCGGAAGCGTGCCCTCCCGTCGTGTCCCCGACGCATAGCGGTAGTGACCAGTCCTGACGGCGCGGCCATTCGGGACGTCATCGCGGTCGTCGCCCGTCGCGCCCCGTCGGTCGAGGTCGTGGTCGTCGCGGCGCGCGTTCAGGGCGCGGGCGCTCCGGACGCCTTGTGTGTGGCTCTCGCTTCCGTCTCGCGCTGGGCGGGCGCCGATACCGTGATCATCGGGCGTGGTGGCGGAGCCAAGGACGACCTCTCCGCGTTCGACGATGAGCGTGTCGCACGGGCGCTGGCTGCCTGCCCGATCCCGACGATTTCCGCCGTCGGTCATGAGATCGATCTCACCGTTTGCGATCTCGTCGCCGACCATCGGTCTCCGACGCCGTCGGCAGCCGCCGAGGCGGCGGTGCCGGCCGAGTTGGACCTCAGGGCCCGGCTCGAGGCCGCGGGGGCCGATCTGACCGCTGCAGCGGTACGACGGGTCCGCGAAGCCCACACGTCGCTCAGTCGCACGGCTCGCCACGTCCATCGCTCGGCCTCGGTCGCCGTCGAGCGCCGCGCGGCGCGCCTCGCGGCCGCCGCCGCTCGCGTGCAGGCGCTGAGTCCCCTTGGGACGCTCGCGCGCGGTTACGCCGTCGCACGTGAGATCGATGGTGGCCCGGCAATGACCACTGTGGCCCAATTCGCGCCAGGGGCGCCGTTCGACCTCATTCTGGCCGATGGTGTCGTGCGGTCGCGTGTCGAGGGGGCCCATTGAGCTTTGAAACCGATGTTGCTCGTCTCGAGGCGATCGCCGCCGAGTTGGATGCGGGTGCCAGCGTCACGCTCGACCGGGCGCTGGAGCTCTTTGAGGAGGGCGTCGCGTGTCTCCGGCGCGCGTCGGCCGAGCTCACTCGCGCCGAGTCTCGCGTGACGCAGCTCGTCGAGCAGATCGATGGGACGTTCACCCTGAAGCCGTTTCGCAATGAGTAACGCCGTGAGTGCGCTCGACGCCGTCTCGTTTGTCGACGACCGCCGCGCGGTGCAGGCGGCGCTCGCGAACGTGTGTGCGACGCATCTCGAGACCATCGCGCCGGTCGCCGCCGAGGCGATTCGCTACTCGCTCATGGGCGAAGGCAAACGCATCCGCGCGATCCTCCTGCTCGCCGCCTATCGCGCGGCCGGCGGTCGGGGCGATGCCAGCGCGCTCGCCGCATCCGTGGAGGTCGTTCACGCCTACTCGCTCGTGCATGACGACCTGCCGTGCATGGACGACGACGATCTCCGCCGCGGCCGCCCGACGGTGCATCGCGTGTATGGCGTCGGTCCCGCGACGGCCGCCGGTCTCGCGATGGTGCCACTCGCGGCGCGTTGCGCCATGGAGGCCGCGGTCGGGCTGGAGTTGCCCGACACGGTGTGTGGCACCATTCTTCGTGAGTTGATGCGCGCGGCGGGAGGCGGCGGTATGATCGGTGGTCAGTTGCTCGATCTCGAGGGCGAGACCAAGGCGCTGTCGCTCGTTGAGCTCGAGCGAATTCACCGGGCGAAGACGGGTGCGCTCCTTACCGCCTCGGTGAAAATCGGCGGCATCGCGGCGCTCGGGACCGCCCGGGTCATCGACGCGCTCGATCGCTACGGCGCCGCCGTCGGCCTCGCCTTCCAGATCGCCGATGACGTGCTCGGCGTCACCGCCACGACCGACCAGTTGGGCAAGACCGCCGGACGGGACCTGGAGTTGCAAAAGAGTACCTATCCGGCGCTGTTGGGCGTCGAAGGCGCGCTCGCGCGAGCGACCGCGCTGGTCGACGAAGCCTGCGAGACGCTCGATCGTGAGCGGCTGCTCACGCCCGCGCTCGCGGCCCTCGCGCGGTTCTCGGTCTCGAGACCGTCCTGAGGCAAACTTTAGCCATTCATCTATGACAGGGCTTCTGGATCGTATTCATTCTCCGACCGACCTGAAACGCCTCTCGCGCGATGAGCTGAAGACGCTCTGCGCCGAGGAGCGGGCGCGGCTGATCGACGTCTGCTCCCGGACTGGCGGCCACATCGGCGCCGGACTCGGCGTCGTCGAGCTGACGACCGCGCTCCACTACGTGTTCGACACGCCACGCGATCAGCTCGTGTGGGATGTCGGCCACCAGGGCTACCCGCATAAGCTCCTCACGGGTCGTGATGGCCAGATGGAGACGCTGCGGCAGGAGAACGGGATCTCCGGCTTCCTGAAGCGGACGGAGAGCGAATACGATACGTTCGGCGCCGGTCATGCCGCGACCGCGATTTCGGCCGCGTTTGGCATGGCGGTCGGCCGGGATCTGCAGAAAGAGTCCTTCAAAGTCGTCGCTATCCTGGGCGATGGTGCGCTGACATCGGGTCTCTCGTACGAGGGACTCAACAACGCTGGCGCGTCGGACCGAGACATCATTGTCGTGCTCAATGACAATGAGATGTCCATCGCGCCGAACGTTGGCGCGATATCGAAATACTTGAATTTTGTTCAGCGCCACCCACTCTATAACCGCGCGCGTCAGATCGTCGGCTCCGCGGTTGATCATGCACCGGGGCCGTTGCATGCGGTTTCAACGCTGGTGCGTAAGTGGGAAGAGAGCGCCAAGGTCTTCTTGACCCCGGGCGCGCTGTTCGAGGCGCTCGGATTCCGGTACTTCGGTCCGATCGATGGCCACAATATCAATGAGCTGGTCGACACGCTGGCCGCGGTGAAGGATCTCAAGACGCCGCGGTTGATCCATGTCGTCACGCAGAAGGGGAAGGGGTTCCCGGCTGGTGAGCATGGTGAAAAGTGGCACGCCCTGCCGCCGGGTCATGATCCGGCGACCGGCAAGCAGCTCAAAACGTCGACGGCGAACGCGAACTATACGACGGTGATTGGGAATGGCTTGGCCGCGTTAGGGGATGAACACCCGGCGATGGCGGTCATCACCGCGGCGATGCCGACCGGCACCGGCGCGGGCATCTTTGGCAAGAAGCATCCCGACCGCTTCTTCGATGTCGGCATCGCCGAAGGTCACGCGGTGACCTTCGCGGCGGGGCTCGCGACGCGCGGTGTCCGGCCCGTGTGCACGATCTATTCGACGTTTCTGCAGCGCGCGTATGACAACCTGATCCACGATTCGGCCATTCAGCATCTGCCGGTGGTCTTCGCGATGGATCGCGCGGGTCTCGTCGGCGACGACGGCCCGACGCATCACGGACTGTACGACATCGCGTACATGCTGGCCGTGCCAGGCATGACGGTGACCGCGCCCAAGAACGGTTCGGAGATGCTCGGGCTCCTCCGTGCCGGGGTGGAGCACACGACGGGTCCGTTCTGTTTCCGCTATCCGCGCGATGCCTCGCCCGATGTACCGCCGCCGATGGCGCAGATTCCAGCCGTGCCGTACGGAACCTGGGAAGTGCTGCGTCGTGGAGCCGATGTCGCGATTCTCGCAGTCGGCACGATGGTGCTGCCGTCGCTCGCGGCGGCCACGACGTTGGCCGCCGAGGGGCTCAACGTCACGGTGGTCAACTGCCGCTACCTGAAGCCGTACGACGAGCTGACGTTGGCGGCGCTGCTCGGCGACCATAAGCAGTTCCTGGTCGTTGAAGAGGGCACGGTCGTGAACGGCTTCGGCGCGATGATGGCGGCCGTTATCGCGCAGCGCGATGCGGCGGTCCGCGTGCACACGCACGGCGTGCCCGACCGGTTCATCGAGCAAGCCTCCCGGGTGAAGCAGCTGGCGTTGTGCGGCCTGGACGCGGCTGGCATCGCCGAGCGCGTGCGGGCGTTGCACGAGTCCGAGGCTATCGCCGGGTGATCAACCTGGGCGTCGTCGGGCACCGCGGGTATGCGCGGCTGCCCGACGTTCTCCGCACGCTGCTGCGTCTGGCGCCCGAATTGGATGTACGGTTGTTCTTCGAGCCTGACCTGCATGAAGTTGCGCGGGCGGGCGAGCTGCTCACGGGCCCTGAGAACCTCGGGGGCCTCGCCACCCTGGGTGGCGACGGCACCTTGCTGCGCGGCGCCCGCTTCCTGGCCGGGCTCCCCGTTCCCATCCTCGGCATCAACCTCGGACGGCTCGGGTTCCTCACGAGCATCGGGCTCGATGAGATCGAGGAGGGGCTCCGCCGGTTCGCGCGCGGCGAGTATCACGCCGAGCCGCGCATGTCGCTCGAGGCGCGGGCGCATGATCTCGACGACGCGATGCGGCGCAAGTGGTATGCGCTGAACGACGTTGTGTTGCACAAGGGCGGGTTCGCGCGTGTCGTGCGGCTCGAGGTGTTCTCGAATGGCGAAGAGGTCGGGGCGTATACCGCTGATGGGATCATCGTCTCGACCCCGACTGGGTCTACCGCCTACAGCCTCTCGGCTGGCGGTCCGATCGTGCATCCCGACGTGGCGTCGATGGTTGTGACGCCCGTGTCGCCGCATTCGCTCGCCGTGCGTCCGCTGGTGCTGCCGCCGACGGCTGAGATCGCGATCTATGTCGAGGATGGGCCGGAGGAGCTGCTCGTCACCGTCGACGGGCAGGTGGGTACGACGTTCGCGACCGGCGATACGTTGCACATTCGTCGGGCTGAGCGGTCGGTGGTGATCGTGCGGTTCCCCGGCACGACATATTTCGCTCGTCTGCGACGGAAGTTGGGCTGGGGATCCGTCCCTCATGCATAAATGCTGACAGAGCTTCGCATCAAAAATTTCGCGATCATCGAAACCCTGGCGCTCCCACTGGCTCCGGGCTTCAATGTGCTGTCAGGCGAGACGGGTGCCGGAAAGTCGATCATTGTCGGCGCGATCAGTCTGCTCTTGGGTGAGCGTGCCAGCGCCGACCTCGTTCGCACTGGCGCGGATCGGGCGACGGTCGAAGGCGTGTTCGACATCGCCGACCGCCCGGAGATCGCGGCCATGCTCGATGCTCGCGGCATAGACGTCGATGAGTTTCGGGTCGTCCTCAAACGGGAAGTCGCGTCGAATGGCCGTGGGCGTGCCTGGGTCAATGGCACGACCGTTACCGCCGCTGTGTTGGCCGATGTCGGTCGATCGCTCGTCAACCTGCACGGCCAACACGAAGCTGACCTGCTGCTCGACAATGATGCGCAGCGTGAAATTCTAGATACGTATGCTGGGGCCGCCGAGTTAGTCACGCATGTGGCCGCCATGCATGATGCGCTGCAATCGGTGCGTCGCGAGCGCGCGGAGTTGTCGTCGCGTCGCACGGAAGCCGAACGTCGCGCGGATTATCTCCGCCATGTGGTGTCGGAGATTGACGCGGTCAAGCTCGTGGCGGGCGAGGACACGCGGCTCGATGAAGAGGTTCGGCGACTGACGCATGCGGATGAGTTGAAGCAGCTCGCCAGCGGGGCGGCGTCGACGTTGGATGGGGAGGTACTCTCCCAACTAGGGTCCTTACAGCGGACCCTCGCGTCGCTGCGCCGCATCGATCCGACGCTGGACCGTCTCCAGGAGCTCTACGACACCGGCTATTACGCCATCGAGGAGCTCGCGCGCGCTCTCGAAGAGTACGAAGAGGGCGTCGATCTGGATCCTGAGCGTCTGGCCGAGGCGACGCGCCGTCGGGATCTGGTGTTTCGTCTGATCAAGAAATACGGCCCGTCCCTCGATGACGTCATTGAGACCGGCCGCACCTCGCGCGCCGAGCTCGATCTCGTCGATTCGGCCGCGTTCGACCTGGCGCGCCTGGACCGCGATGAGGCCACGGCCGTCGCCGAGCTTTCCGCGGCGGCGGGTCGCCTCACGGCGGCGCGGCGTGAGGCCGCTGAGCGCCTTTCCGAGGCCGTGCGGAAGGTGCTGCCCGATCTCGGGATGTCGGGTGGCCGGTTTCAGGTCGAGCTGCTGTCGCGTCCCGAGGCGACCGCCACGGGCGCCGAGTCGGTGGAGTTTCGGGTGCAGCTGAACGTGGGGCACGATATGCGCTCGTTGGCGCGCGTCGCTTCGGGCGGTGAGCTCTCCCGCGTCATGCTCGCGCTCAAGACGATTCTGGCGCGGTCGGACCGCGTGCCCACGCTGGTCTTCGACGAAGTCGACGCCGGCATTGGTGGGCGTGTCGGTCTCCAGGTCGGCGACACGATGCGGCGGGTGGCCGAGCATCATCAGGTGTTCGCGATCACGCATTTGCCGCAGATCGCCGCTCGCGCGCACCATCATATCGTCGTCAGCAAGGGCGCCAGGGGCGGTGTCACGACCGCCGACATTACGGTCCTCGACACCGACACGCGTGTCGATGAGATCGCTCGGATGCTCGGCGGTGACCCCGAGAGCGACGTCAGCCGTGCGCACGCGCGTGAGCTCTTGTCCTCCGTCAAGCCGGCGCCGTCCCAGACGGCGAAGGCCAAGCGCCGCTAATTTTCGTTTATGCGCTATCTCGCTTTTGTTGTCGCGCTCGCGGCGGCTCCGCTCGTGCTGCACGCGCAGGACACGACGCACAAAGACACGACGCATCACGATTCGTCCGCCGTCAATCGTAAAGCCAACCACACCGTGAACAACGCCGGTGAGGGTGTGAAGCAGGCGAACGACCAGGTCGATAACGGCGCCTATAAGGTCGGCACCGACGTCAAGAATCTCTTTCGCGGGAAGCCGAAGAAGAAACCGGCGCCGAAGCCGGATTCGGCAGCGATCCGCGACTCAACGCGTCGGGATTCGACGCCGCATTAGAAGGCGTACCCATGTCCGCCGAAGGGCCGCATGTACAACCGCATGCGGATCGTATCGAAAATCACCTTATTCGCGTACCCGCCGGTGGCCGAGAGCACTTCGTCATGCTCGTATGTGATGTCGAGGGGCAGGACGATGTGCTTGCGTAGTGCGGCGGCGGCCAGGGTCGAGAATGTGAGGCCGAAGCCGAAGGTGTGCGAGGTGTACTCGGTATTCGCGCCGAGGATCGACGCGTTGAGGTGGACGGGGCCGATGCCGGTTTGGGCCGAGTCGAGATTAAACACGCCGGAGTACTTGTCGGCGAGGTGATGCCGGAACAGATACGTTCCGTTGAGCGCGAAGTAGTCGTTGATCGCGTAGTGCGGATCGATCTGCATCTCGATCTTGTCGCCGAGCTGCCGCGTGATGGTCGTCCGCGAGTAGAGCGGATCGAGCACTTCGCCGGCGGTGCCGGGGATGCGCGACACGACGTTATCCGATAGCTGGTACGTCGCTCGCACGATCCCTGAGATCCAGAGCCGTTGCCCGAGCAAGATGTCCGTGGCCGAGTGGATCTCGACCGCGTTCTCTCCGGTCCCGGTCCCGGGATCCAGCAACTGATTCTCGGCCGGCGGCGTTCCGGTGCCGAGGCGGAACAACCCGGTGACGCTGGTTCGAAAGTTGAACCCACGCGGATGCATGCGGGTCGAATCTCGGCTCCCGAATGTATCGAGCAGCAACAGGGTCGCGCTGAGCTCCGCGTCGCCGATGCCGTATTTGTCGACATCCTTGAGCGAGTCCACGGCCAGTCCGTATGTGGTATCGGTGAACAGGGTGTCGAGCGCACCGAGTCCCGCGCGTGCCGGCGCGGCGATCGGTTGCACGGTATTCAACGCGGGCAGTCCCACGGTCGCGAACGCCGAGTTGAACTGCGCGGTCAAGCTCGAGTCGCGCGAGTTGATGCGCGCTTGCGTGTTGGATCCGGCGACGGGGACGACGAGGGCGCCGGCGCCGTTTGGGCCGCCGTACACCTGAGCCACGCCGGATGCGAACTGGTTGCCCGCGGTGACCAGGCCTTGCAACGTGGCGCGATCGCTATTGATGCTCGCGCAATGGGGAGCCGAGGGATTGTTGGCGCAGTTGGTCAGGATTTGCGAGAGCGTGCGTGAGGCGGCGATGAATTGCGCGTACACGCCGGCGTCCGCCGCCAGTGCCCCCCCGCCGGCGAGCGCGGGATTGAAGGCGACGTTGCCCTCGAATCGCGTCGGATTGACGTTCGTCGCGATCGTCTGGCGCGTATGGACGATCGGCAGGCGGGCACGGAACGTGAGACGCTTGAAGATCCCGGCTTCGAGCGAGATCGGGTACGTTTCCGTGCGCAGGCTCGCGCTCGTGTTGACCTTGCCAAAGTCGAGCTTGAATGACTGATCGCTGAGCAGGTTCCGGATGCCGGTCTGCGCCGGCGCGAACACCGGCACCTGGGCGACGCCGAGCGTGTCGAATGTGAGGGGTGCGCCGCGATTCGTGAGCGTGCCGCCGGGCGCCCAGAATTCGTCGATGCGACTATTGTCGTCACCGATTCCGAGACGGATGACGCCCGCGGGCAGCGTCCGCGCTTCGTCATCGGGCGTGCGCACGGCTTGCGCGCCGAGTGTCGACGCCGCTGCTCCGAGTGCAACGAGGAGAAGAACGCGAGCCGGCACGGCGGTAAATCTACGATTTATGTTACCGGGCATGTCAACACGACTGGCTACCCCGTGAGTCTCCGGCCGATCCCTCCCATACGGTGGCAGGTGACCGGAAATCACTGGATTTCGCTGCCCTGTATTCACGGCGAGACCGGGGCGATCCACGGACTCGGCCTCCTCAATCGCGCCACGCGCTCTGGCGTCGAGTTCGCCGGCGATCCCGGGTTCGTCGAGGGGCAGGGGCCCGCGCTCTTCTCGGTCTCGGTGCACGGCGTGACAGCCGGCTTGTTGCCCGGCCCATTGCGCTGGGAGCGTGCGCAGGAGTGGATTCCGACCTGGGTGCGGACGGCGGGCGACCTCACGATCCGGGGCGTGATTTTCGCGCCGTATGGGCGTGATGTCGACGTGCCGGGATGTGTCTATTCACTGTCGGTCGAAAACCGCGGTCAGTCCGCGGTCACGTTGGACGTGGTGCTCGAAGGCACCCTGGGTCTCCGTCAACATCGGGTGCGCACCGCGCGCCAATTCGACGATGCGCATCGCGTGGAGCGAAGCGAAGACGCGGTCATATTAGAAGGCACCGCGCTTCCAGGGGCGGCGGCACTGGCGATTCTCGCTGATGGCGCGCCGGAGATCAACTGCGAAACGGGTCGCGCACCAGGATTCGCTTTTCGTCGCTCGCTAAGCGTGCCGCCGGGCGATTCCGCCGACGCGGCGTTCTATATCGCGGCGGGCCCGGAACGCGACGGCGCGGTCGCGACCGGCAACGCGATGCGGCGTCGCGGCTGGCGCGAGCTGCTCGACGCCACGCGCACCGCACTGCGTTCGCTCGAGCAATCGACCGGGACCCCGGAGCTCGATGCGGTCGTCAATCGCAACCTGCTCTTCGCGTACTTCTACGCGATCGGCCGTGCGCTCGACGACGCGCACTACTATCTGATCCGCACGCGCGCCCCGTGGAATGGCCGCGGCCTCACGGTGCGCGACTGGGACGCCCTCGCCCTCGCGCTGCCCGCGATCCAACTCGCGGATGCGCCGCTCGCGCGCGAAATCCTGCTGCGCGCCTGCGAGCTGCATGGCTACGCCGCCGGCCGCGGCGTGAACTACATGGACGGCACCTTGTTCGAGCCAGGTTTCTCGCTCGAAGGCGTCGCGTCCTACGCGCTCGCCACGGAGCGCTACATTCGCGAGACGGGCGACGATCAGATCGTCGAAGAGCCCGTGATCGCCGACACGCTCTACTCGAGCTCCGATGAGCTCGCGGCCCGCCGCAACAAGTCGACGCCCTTGTACGCCACCGAGGTGTCGCCGTCCGGCGAGCGAGTCGCGTTTGCCTACACGCTCCACGCGAACGCGATCGCCGCGCTGGCACTCGATGTGTTCCAACGGACGTTGGACGCCGAGACGGCCAAAGGCGTCGAAGATGCCAACGCCGTGCGCGCCGCCATGCTTCGCCAGTTCTCCGTCGATCGCGACGGCAAAGCGATGCTCGCCTCGGCGATCGACTTGAACGGCGGAGTCTCCACCACCGACGACCCGGTCGCCTCAGCACTCTGGCTCCCGCTCTACGAGGCCTTCGATCGCTCCGAGTCGGTCTTTCGCCGCACCGTCAGACTCATCCCCTCGGACCGCACGTCACTGATCCGCCAACTCGCCCGCCTAGTCGGCCCCGACGCCTCCGGCGTCCTCGCCTGGCTCCGCACCGCACCACTCGACAATGGCTTAGCCGCGGAGCAACTCGACGACACCGGCGCCGCCGTGGCCAACGGTGGCGACGCCACCCTCGCGGGACTGCTCGCGTACACCGTCTGGTACGCGATCCACGCCCTCGGCTTGCGCCCTTGAGCCCCTGCTGTACTTTTCGTTACGAAATGCGGGAGTAGCTCAGTTGGTAGAGCACAACCTTGCCAAGGTTGGGGTCGCGGGTTCAAGTCCCGTCTCCCGCTT
>DASRDS010000026.1:0-25273 GCA_035652495.1 Gemmatimonadaceae bacterium | reverse complement strand
CGAGGCGTGGATCTTACGAAGTGTGCCGTTGACCGATTGGACCACGCCGAATCAGGCGGCGCCCAATCTGTCGAAGCTGGCTGACGTCGATCGGATGGCGGAATGGGCGTATCTGTACTTGGAGACGCTGGCTCGGAAGGGGTACGTCGAAACGCGATCGGCGGCGGACGGCACGCCGCAATATCGCCGCATCAACAAGTAAATAAGCTGCGCCGCCAGCACGTTCTGGCGGTGCCGGATCGCTATTGACGCCTTGGAAGGAGCATTCTCGCATGGAGTCCTGTGTGAGAGCTCATCTCCGAATAGCTGTTTCGCTAATCATGCAGCCTTAAAGAAGTCGTTTGATAACTACTGACAGCCACGATTTCGCGTCTGAGGGTGGCGCAAAGAGAAGTAAGTCCAACGACTTCTTTACAAAGCCGGACTTGCTGAGCGGCTACTCGGAATTGAGCATAGATCGATCCATTCGGACTCGAGCCCACACGTTACCACCGGAATAGCGCAGCGGCCCGTCGGCGGCGAGTCACTTCGCATCCGCGGGCGGTGAGAAGCGAGAGTCCGCGAGTTTAGGGTTGGCCACCGCCGACGTGATCGCCAACACCGTTGGCGGCGCGACCGTGGATCCGCGCTGGGTGGTCTCGAAGCGCGATGGGATTTTGACGCCGCCTACGTCGATAAAGGACCGGTACATCGTCTCCCACGGGCCGCCCTGCCATTTCACCGGAAGCCAGGTTTGGCGGTCGATGAAGTACGTGAAGGTGGTGCTGTCGCGCAGCATAACCTGCACCTTGTAGGCATCGCGGCCTTCGACCTGCTCCGTGCCGGCGAGCGTCACTTTGTTGCCCTTCGCGGCGTAGTCGACGAGGCCGCTCAGCAAGTCGGCCTCATGCGAGATGTTCTTTTGCTCGGCCGGGGTCATGAGGTTCACGGGTTGGCCCGGGGCCTTTTGCCAACCCGTGCGGCCATCGTACCCGCGGACGAGGGTCTTGCCGCCGGACGTGATCTCCATGCGCATGGCATCGGGGAGCTTGCTCTCGATCACCAGGCGCGACGTGTCTTTGCCGTTGATCAGCAGTCCGGTCTGACGCACCGTGTGCAGTGCGTGAATCTTGTCCTCGCCGCCCCGCGCGGCGATATCGTGCTGAATGACGGATTCGACCGTCTCCACGGTCTGGCCGCTCGTCACCCACACCGATTCGTGCACGTATTCGAGCACGGCTTGGCGCAGCGAGGGAAATATGCGCGGGGCCTCGTCCACGTGCAGATCGCCTGGGGCGAAATGCGTCTGGACGAATATCGATGCGAACCGTGCATGAAAACCGTGCGCGGCCGTATAGCCGTTGGGATTGTCGCCCACCCAGCCGTCGAAATGGATCGTCGTGTGATGCGGGTTCGAGCCGTCGGCTACGTAGTGACCGAGAATTCCGCCGTCGTTGATAATGCGGGCTTCGATCCATTGCTTCGTTTTGGGATCGTGGGCGGCGCGCCATAAGCGGAATTCCTCTCGTGCGCCGGTGGGGACGCGCTCGAGATCGATATAGTGATCCGGCGCGAACGCATTGTCTTCCGCTGCGTCCAGCGTGCGCTCGGCCCGATCGCGCCAGCGGTCCGGCTCCGGGTTTAGATACGAGAGCTGGTCTGCCGCATCTCGGAAGAATGCCGGCATCTCGGCTGGGAGCGCGGTGGCGGCTGTCAGGCCAATGAGGCGGTGGCCTACCTCGCCCCAGTGGCTATGGGCATGGCCGAGTAGCGCGAGAAGGGCTAGGAGCGTTGGCGTCATGCGCGGTAATGTCGCGAAGCGACCAGAAGCTCGGAAGGCTGGCGATCGCCTACGGCTATTGTTACGGTCTCCTCATGAGGACCACACCAATCGCGGCGAAGCGTGATCGCGTGCTTGGTGCGACAATCGCAGATCCAATCGTGTAACGACTCCGTACCTATGGGGGGGACGCACAGAGGGCCTGCTATAAGAATGCTCGGGCAACGTTTCCCGCAAGCAAAACGCACCCAAATCATAGATTTTCCCGGCGAGATTCCCGTTTTTCTATGATGATCTAATTCTGTCCAATGAACGCGGACTTGTTTAGTTCCGAGCACGACTAAGCCTTCTCTCGGACGTCTCACCGTCCGGACAATGGCTGCTCCGAACACTTCAGCGGCTCCTTTTTCGTAGAGCGCGTTGGCGCATGCCGCCAGTGTCGCGCCGCTTGTCATGATGTCGTCAGCGACAATGACGGAGCGATTTTTTACGCGGCGAGTATGACGACGAATAACGCTATACGCGTCAGCGCTTGCCGCTCTTCGTGCGGCCACACCACCCAGTCTCGACTGCCTAAAATCGCGAACTTTTTCGAGCGCGGCGACTACGTGAACACCGGGAACCGATATCGACGAGCATAGGCGAGCGACGTGTGGGCGGCGGTTCTGATACGAGGGAACCGGAACCAAGATCGCGTTATTTGGAAGGCCGTGAACAGCGGTTATTTTCATAACAGCCGAGGCAAGGACTCCCGCCAGGACCGGGCGGAGAGAATCACCGCGCGGCCGACCTTCTTTGAAGTCCACGACCGCCGCATATGCGGCACGGAGGGATGGTCGTAGCGCACCGCGACGCCCGCGGTACTCCGCGACGGTACGGGGGATGTCGCGTCCCCGTATGCATTCGCCGCAAATAAGCCTCCCACTAACGATGACCCACGTCATTTCGGTCAGATCGTCCGAGCAACACGCCCAACACCGGCGCGCAGACAGGAACTCACCAAACGGCTGATCCTCCATGCGGGTACGTTGGCCCGCGGAACCAAAATGCCGTCATCGTCGCTTCACGAGCATGGTTCGTGCGACCTCGGGCGGGCTGGGAACGATCTTTCAGGTCTGTCTAGTCTCGAAAGCAGGAGAACGTATACGTGTCAACCACCCTCACGCGTCCGTTGGCAGCCGAATTAGAGGCTGAACTCCAAGACGCTCGCGCACGAACGCTCCTGCTCGTGAGCACCCTCTCAGATAGGGATCTCGAGGAGCAGCATGATATGCTCATGAGTCCGATTATTTGGGACCTCGGGCATATCGCGAGCTTCGAGGAACTGTGGCTGCTCAAGCAACTCGACGCGCCCGTCGAGTTCGGCGAGATGCCGGGGCTGTACAATCCGTTCGAGCATCCAAGGCGTGAGCGTGGTTCTCTCCCACTCCCTCGCCGAAGCGATGTACTCGCTGCGCTCGAACGCGTGCGTGAAGAAGTGTTGAAGCGCTTGGAGACCGTCGATTTCGATGCTTCGCCGCTGCTGCGCGATGGCTATGTGTATCGGATGGTGGCGCAGCACGAGCATCAGCACAACGAGACGATGCTGCAGACGCTGCAGCTGAAATTGGGTGGTCCGTATCATCCCGCGAAGAGACGTGAACTGCCCGCCGCGACGGAGATCGCCGAAGGGATGGTCGAAATCCCGGCCGGCGTCTACACGATCGGGACGCATGATAGAAGCGCCGCGTATGACAATGAGCGGCCGCGTCATCGCATCACGCTCGACGCGTTCAAAATCGACCGTACGCCGGTGACGAACGGTCAGTACTTGGCGTTCATCGCGGACGGTGGATACACGCGCCCCGAGCTGTGGTCCGCGAAAGGGTTGCAGTGGCTCGATCAGTCGGGCGCGGTCGCGCCGCTCTATTGGTCACTGACGGACAATGGCTGGTTCTCCCGGTCGATGGATCGCGCCGAGCACGTGGATCCGACGCGGCCGGTGTGTCATGTGTCGTACTACGAGGCTGAGGCGTTCGCCAAGTGGGCGGGGAAGCGGCTGCCCACCGAAGCGGAGTGGGAAGTGGCGGCCACATGGGATCCTTCTCGTGGCGCAGCGATCGCATATCCGTGGGGCGATGAAGCACCGACGACGGCGCTCGCCAATCTCGATCAGCTCGGCTTTGGTACCGCACCGGTCGGCGCCTATCCTCGCAATATCTCACCGCTAGGGTGTTATGGGATGATTGGGGACACGTGGGAATGGACCTCGAGCGACTTCGGACCCTATCCCGGCTACGAGACGTTTCCGTATGCCGAGTACTCGGAGGTCTTTTTCGGTAGCGAGTACAAAGTCTTGCGCGGCGGATCATGGGCGACCCGTCCCACGGTCGCGCGTTCGACGTTCCGCAATTGGGACTACCCCATTCGTCGTCAAATCTTTTCAGGCTTCCGGTGCGCGGCCAATGACTGAAACCATGAACGGCACGTCCGCCATCGCGGCCGAGATCTATGAGGGACTCTCGCGCGACCAGAAGGAACTGTCGCCCAAGTTCTTCTATGACCAGCGCGGCTCGCTCCTGTTCGAGGAGATCACGAAGCTGCCCGAGTACTACCTGAACCGGGCCGAGCGCGGTCTGCTGCACGCGGTGGCACCGACGCTCGTGGCGTCGACACTCGTGGAGCTCGGCGCCGGCAGCGCGGAGAAGACGCGCATTCTGCTCGACGCCATGAGCGAGCTCAAGGCTTACGTCCCCGTGGATGTCAGCGCCGCGTTCCTCGAAGAGACGGCGGCGCGGCTGCGCGAGGAGTATCCGCGGCTGCGCGTGCAGCCGATCGTCGCCGACATCACCGACGGCGCGCCCGCCGCGCCGGCCCGGCCCGCGCTCTACGCGTTCCTCGGTAGCACCATCGGGAATTTCTATGACGACGAGGCGGTGTCGCTGCTGTCCAAGATTCGATGTCGCATGAAGCCCGGCGACCGGCTCTTGCTCGGCGCCGACCTGGTGAAGGATCACGCTCTGCTCGACGCGGCGTACAACGATACGCGCGGTGTGACGGCCGAGTTCAATCGCAACATTCTCTACGTCGTCGGACGCGAGCTCGGTGTCGATTTCCACCCCGAGGCATTCGAGCACCTGGCGTTCTTCAACGCCGAGGCGGGGCGGATCGAAATGCACCTCATGGCGACGCGCGACTTGTGTGTCAACATCCCCGAGCATGGATCGGTCTACATTCGCCACGGCGAGTCGATCCGCACGGAGATCAGCAACAAGTACGATCGCCGGCGGCTGACCGCCATCCTCGGCTCGGCCGGGATGCGGGTGACCATGTGGAATGTCGATGAGCGGCACGGGTATGCCCTGGTCGTCGCTGAGTAGTCTGTTCGCGCCAAACTCGAGTCGGCTCATCGGAGCCGAGATCGAGTTCATCCCGGTCGATCGCGTCACGCGTCGGCCGGAGCCGATCGGCGTGTCCCTGCGGATCGCGCGCCGGGCCGCGGTGCGGCTCGGGCTCGAAGAGTTCGGCGGACCGTACTGTATTCCAAACTTCTCGGACCAGGATGGGGGCTCGATCACGTTCGAACCCGGCGGCCAGATCGAGTACAGCGCGCCGCCGTTTCACTCGGCGTCCACGCTCGCGGCCAGACTGCGCGAGGCCGAGGCAATTTTCCAAGAAGGCGCGGAGATCGAGGGCGTCGAGCTCCTCGCGCTCGGGATCGACCCGTGCAACGCCGTCGAGAATACGCAACTCCAGATCGGCGGCGCGCGGTATCCGCTCATGGACAAGTACTTTCGCACGATCGGGCTCTATGGTCCGCGCATGATGCGGCAGACCGCATCGTTCCAGGTGAGCCTCGATACGAGCGACGATCCGAAGACGCTGTGGCGCGTGCTCAATGCGGCGGCGCCGACGGTCATTAGTTTGTTCGCCAACTCGGCGATCTATGAGGGAAAGGCCACCGGGCACCGAAGCTACCGCGCGCATACGTGGCGGATGCTGGATTCCAAGCGAACCGGTATCCTCCCTGGTGGCGACGATCCGGTCGCCGAGTACGAGGCGTTCGCGCTCGGCGCGCCCGCCATGATGCATCCGGATGACGACGGGACCTATCGGTCGTTCGGCGAGTTGCTTGCGGCCGGTCGCGTGAACGAGCACGATTGGGCGGTTCATCTGACGACCCTCTTCCCGGAGGTACGCGCGCGTGGGACCTTCGAGGTGCGGTCGGCTGACGCGGTGCCCGCCGAGCACTACATCGTGCCGCTCGCGCTGCTCGGCGGGATCGCGTACGACCCCGAAGCGCGCGGGGCCGCGCTCGAGCTGCTCGGCCCGCCCGACGCGTCACGTCTCGCGGCCGCGAGTCGCGAGGAGCCCTCGCGCGAGCTGCTCGACATCGCGCTCGCCGGGTGCCGGCGGCTCGGGTCGGCTTTCTTGGATCCGGCGGACGCCGAGAAGCTGTCGGAGTTCAGTCCGGGCTGAGCACCGGACGGACGCGTGACGGCCGCGCTTCGCATCGAAGGCATCACGAAGCGCTGGTCATCGACGATCACGGCGTTGGATGGCGTGTCCCTCGACATCGCGTCCGGGGAGTGCGTCGCGCTCATTGGCGAGAGCGGCTCCGGGAAGACGACGCTGCTGCGCACGGTGAACCGCATGGTCGAACCCGACGCCGGTGTCATCTGGTTCAACGACCGGCGAACCTCGGACCTCGATCCCGTCGAGTTGCGGCGGCAGATGGGATATGTGCCGCAGGACGGCGGGCTGTTGCCGCACTGGCGCGTGCGACGCAACGTGGGGCTCGTGCCGTGGCTCACCGGCAAGAACGGCGGCGAGGTCGCGGATCGTGCGTTGAGTCTCGTCGGGCTCGATCCAGCGACATTCGCGACGCGATGGCCGAGTGATTTGTCCGGCGGGCAACGGCAGCGAGTCGCCATCGCTCGCGCGCTTGCTGCCGATCCCAAGGTTTTGCTGCTCGACGAGCCGTTTGGGGCGCTGGACGCGATTACGCGTGCCGAGTTGCAGGACGCGTTTCGTGATTTGCGCCGGCGGCTTGGGACAACGGCCATCTTAGTGACGCACGATCTGCGCGAGGCAATTGAGCTCGCTGATCGCGTGGCTGTGTTGCACCAAGGACGACTGGAACAGTACGCTCCGCCTCAGGACTTGCTCGCTTCGCCTGCGACAGAATACGTGAAGACGCTTTTCGAGCGGGCTCACGTGCGATGAAGCGACATCTCATCGCCATTCTAGCGCTCATCGCTCCCGCAACGACACCGAGTGAGTCTCGACCCGTCATAGTTGGGTCGAAGCCGTTCGGCGAATCGTACATCTTGGCCGAGATGTTTGCCCAACTCCTGGAAGCTCGGGGATTCCGGGTCGAACGTCGGTTGGGGTTGGGTGCCACGCTCATCGCGTATCCGGCCTTAGCAAAAGGCGCGATAGACGTGTACCCCGAGTACACCGGCACCGGCCTCCTGGCGATTCTCGGCGATAGTACGTCGAGCACTGACCCCAAAGCCGTCTACGCGCGAGTATCGACCGAGCTCGAGAAACGAGACGGCGTGCGCTGGCTGGCGCCGCTCGGCTTCGAAAACACGTACGCCATAGCGGTGCGAAAGGCGACCGCGGATTCGCTGCATCTGACGACGATCAGCGATCTCGCGCGCGTTGGGTCGGGGCTGCGCGGCGGACTGACCGCGGATTTTATCGGGCGGCCGGATGGGTTGCCGAAGCTGGGCGCGGTGTATGGGCTGCATCTGGCCGAGGTGAAGGCGTTGCTGCCGGCGGTGAAGTATCAGGCGCTGGCGCAGGGCGCGGTTGATGTCATCGATGGGTACGAGACGGACGGGTCGATCGAGCGGTATCACGTTGTCGTGCTCACTGATGATCGGCACGCGTTTCCGCCGTATGAAGCGGTCGCCGTGGTCAGTCCCATGCTGCAGCGCGATCTGCCAGGGGCGGTGCTCACACTTTCTGAATTGTCGGACCGGATCGATGTGGCTCGCATGCGCGCTTGGAATCGGCAACTTGAAGTTGAACGAGTACCCGTCGCCACGATCGCTCATCAAGCGTTGGGCTCGCTGCACCTCTTAAGTGATTCTGCTATGGCGATCAGGCCCAAGGCCCAGCGCGAGAGTGAAATCGACTATGGCCATCTCGCGGCGCTCACCGGTCGTCATCTGGAGCTCGTCGCGATCTCGATGGTGGCCGCCATTGTGTTCGCGATTCCGTTGGCGTTACTGCTGACGGCTGCGCCGAAACGAGCCGAGACGGTGATCCGGGCGGTGGGTGTGCTGCAGACGATCCCGGGGATCGCGCTCGTCGCGTTCATGATCCCGCTATTCGGCATCGGCGTATTTCCGGCGCTCGTGGCGCTGTGGCTCTATTCGCTGTACCCGATCGTACGCAACACGTACACCGGAATACGCGATGCCGACCCAGGTGCCGCCGATGCCGCGAAGGCGCTCGGCATGACCGGCCGCCAGGTCTTGATCTACGTGCGCCTGCCGCTAGCGGCGCCGGTGATCATGGCAGGCATACGCACGGCCGCCGTGATCGACGTCGGCACGGCGACACTGGCGGCATTCATAGGGGCTGGTGGACTCGGCGACCCGATCGTGTCAGGCCTCGCGCTGTCCGACACGCGCATGATCCTCTCGGGCGCGATCCCGGCCGCGCTGCTGGCGCTCGCGGTCGATGGGGTGCTAGCGGTAACGGAGCGGGTGGTGACTACGGGCAGAGGACGTGCCCGTCGCTCACCTTCACGGTCCCGATGACCGTGTCGACGCCCACGCCGACATAGCACGTCGCCGCGCCCGCGTTGGCCGTCGCGTTCCAGCCACGGCCGTCAGCCAAGCCACCGCCGCCGACGGTAATGTGCATTTCCGGCGGCACATGGTACTCGAGCGTCGTATCGCCGATCGTGGCGTAATTGTGATGCTTCGCGAAATGCGCATCCTCGGCGTCACGCAGCAGCTCCAACGCGTGCCGCGCGTCGTAGGCCGCCTGTTGATGCCCCTGTCGCGTGAACCAGGGGAACGCGATGGCGACGAGCAGGCAGACGATGGCGACGATCAAGACGATCTCGACCGTCGTCACCGCTCTTCGCCCGCGTCGCCTTCGCATCAGTTGACTGGCAGAATGACGGTGAACACCGTCGATCCCGGCGACGACTGGAGCGTGACCGTTCCCTCGTGCCGCCGCACGACAATGCGTCGCACGATGTCCAGGCCCAGTCCCGTGCCCTGCCCGACTTCCTTCGTCGTGAAGAACGGCTCCCAGACGCGCTCCTGCAGATCCTCGGGGATCCCCACGCCGTCATCCATAACGTCGATGCGCACGTGACTCGCGCCGTCGCGGCAGCCCATGAGGGTAATGTGCCCACCCATATCCACGGCGTCGATCGCGTTGGAGATCAGGTTGGCCCAGACCTGATTCAGCTCACCGGCATAGACCGACACCTGCGGCAGCTCGGCGAACTGCCGCGAGATCGTGATGTGCTTCTCCTCGAGCCGCTGCTGGAAGATGGCGAGACTCGCCTCAATGCCCTTCCGCACATCGACGAATTCCTTGGCGCTCGGCCGGTCCATCTGCGTGTACGCTTTGACCGCGTTGACGAGATCCGACACGCGTGCCGTCGCCTGCGAGACCTCGCGCACGAGCGTGTCCGTGGCGACCGCCGCGGCCATCCAGCAAAGCACGGGCTTGAGCGCCGGTTCCGGGATGCAGTCGCTGGCGTCGCGCAGCTCGTCGCAGGTGATACCCGCGCCGACGAATGTCGCGGCGCTCACCCATGGCTCAGGCACGCCCGCCTCGGCGAGCCGATTCGTCATGGCCTCTTCGCGCTCGCTCCGCTCGACGGGGTCGAGCACGACGGGGCGGCGACTGGCGACCTCGAGCCGCTCCCGGTTCAGCCCCTCGAGCGCGGCCGCATCGACGCCGACTTGGACCATCTCGATCGTGAACCGGTGGATCGCGTCAATGCGATCGCGCAGCTCCGTCGAGGCCTGACGGGCGGCGGCGACGGGGTTGTTGAGCTCGTGCGCCATGCCGGCCGAGATGCGGCCGAGAAGGCGGAAGCGCTCGTACTCGTGCTCGCGACGCTCCGTCTCGCGCACGCGGTCCGTGAGGAGCGACACGAGCCGTGGCTCGAGGGCCGGGATGCGCTGGAGCAGCTCGGCGAACTGCGATGCGGGAAATAGTGCCGCGCGCGCATCCGTGAGCGCCCGTCCCTGGCCCGCGATGGTCTTCATGCGGGAGAATGGGATGCGTCCCGTCGTGGCGCCGGCGCGGGCGACGAAGTTCGGTGCGTCGGCCTGACGGTCGACGCGCCGCCACTCCAGGGCGCCCGCGAGGAGGAAGTACATGTACTCGGCGGGCGTGCCCGGCACGAATACGATTTCGCCGGCTTTCGCCGTCTGCTCTTCGCAGCGCTCGGCGATCCACTGGCGGTCATCGTCCGGCAGATCGGCCAGAATTTCGATGACTCGGAGATCTTCCGCGGTAATCACGCGTTGACTTCCATGTTGTCGATGTAACACCACCCCCAGTCTTCACCGCGCTCGAACGATTTCATGATGGGGTGATGGGAGGCATGGAAATGTTTCGTGGCGTGCTTGTTTTTGGACGAGTCGCAGCAGCCCACATGGCCGCACGTCCGGCAGAGTCGCAGGTGTACCCACGAATCGCCCGTTTTGAGACACTCCTCGCAACCCTTAGGCGTGCGGGGCGCGACGTCCTTGATCTGGTCGAGATGGTGGCAGACGGCTGCGCTCATTTTTTCGCCTCGTCGGCAAGCGGGAGTCGAACGGTGAATGTCGTGGCACCCGGCTCAGGCGAGACGGCGACGGTGCCCTCGTGTCGTGTCACGATGCGCCGTACGATCTCGAGGCCGAGGCCGGTCCCTTTGCCGACTTCCTTGGTCGTAAAGAAGGCCTCGAACAACCGGGGCAGCGCTTCCGGGGGAATCCCGGGGCCGTCGTCGATCACATCGACTTGGGCGCAATTGCCGCTCCGTGACGTCCGTACGGTAATCGTGCCGCTGGGTTTCGGCTTGGATGAATCTGTCGTGATCGCATCGATCGCGTTATCGATCAGATTCGTCCACACCTGGTGGAGCTCGGCCCCGAATGTCTTGATCTTTGGCAGTGTCCGGTCATACTCGCGATGGACGGTAATGTTGGCCGAGCGCATCTTGTAACCGAGCATGGTCAGCGTGTTCTCGATGGCCATGTGCACGTCGGCGTTCTTTGGTGTGACGCGATCGGCGTGCGAGTAGCCCTTGACCGCGGCCACGAGCTCGGAGATGCGGCCCGTGCTCTGGCGAATCTCGCCGAACAGCTGGCGGAGTCGGGCGTTCGCCTCGGCCCATTCCAGGGCGGCTTGGAGCTCGGAGGGACTGACGCCCTCTGACAGCTCGCTCAGACGGTCGGGCGTGAATCCCGCCTCGACGAGTGACGGCGAGCACTCCCACGCATCGTCGATGCCGTGTTCAGACAGCCAGTTCGCCAGCGCATCTTCGCGGTCGCTGCGCGCGACCGGATCCAGGGCCGCGACCTCCTCGTGCATCTCGAGCGCGTGCAACGCTCCGTCGTCGTCGAGTGCTTGGACGAGGTTCAAGCCTGGCTCGCTCCATGTGCGTTGCACGAGGCGGCGGCCCAGGTCCCGGTACGTGTCCATGATTTCTTCCGCCTGTGTGACGGCGCGGGACGCGGCCGAGGCGGGGTTGTTGAGCTCGTGCGCGAGGCCGGCGGCGAGCGTGCCCAGGCCGGCGAGCTTTTCGCGTTCCTGCAGGAGGATCGTGTAGCGTCGGACGCGATCGACGAGCGCCCGCATCACGGCGGCGGCGACGGTCGGGCACGACGCCATCAGGCCGCGGAAGGTGGTTTCGGGGATGCGAATGAGGCGTGTCGGCGCGATCGCGCGGATCTTTACGAACGCCTTTTCGCGCGTCAGGACCGGGATCTCTCCGAAAAACGCGCCCGCGCCTTCGCGAGCCAGAATATCCTCATCCGCGAACTTCTTGACGGCTTCGACTTCGCCGTCGGCAATGATGTAGACGGCGTTCAGCACGTCTTGTTCTTCGAACAACACCTGGTCCGCTTCCAGCCGTTCTTCTGATCCGGTCGCGAGGACGGCGTCGATTTCGGCCTTGCTGCAGGATGCGAGCAGGGGCGATCGGCGGAGGACGGCTTCCGTGAGCACTGGTTCGGTGCTGTTTTCCATTAGGCCTGCGCTAGGTACTGGTGCGTGAACTGGACGGCGATGGATCCCTCTCCGACCGCTGATGCCACGCGCTTGATCGATTGGTGCCGCACGTCGCCGGCGCAGAAGATGCCGGGGACGCTCGCTTCGAGTAAGAATGGATCGCGATCGAGCGGCCATCCGGCCGGGCGCTTGCCGTTCACGATGAGATCGCCGCCGGTCAGGATGAATCCATTCTTGTCGCGGACCACGGTGTCACTGAGAAAGTCGGTGCGTGGGGCCGCGCCTATGAACACAAAGAGCGAATTGGTGTTGCGGGTCTGCTTCTGGCCGTCGGCGCATTCGACCGTGATGCACTCGAGATGGTCGTTGCCGGTAACGGACGTGACCTGGGTGCGCGGCTCCACGCGAATGTTCGGCGTGGCCGCGATCTGGTCGATCAGATATTGGGACATCGTCGCGCCGAGTCCGTTGCCGCGCACGAGGATCGTGACCTGGCGCGCGAACTGGGAGAAGTGGACGGCGGCTTGGCCGGCGGAGTTGCCGCCGCCGACGATGTAGACGTCTTCGTCCTTGCAGTTGATCGCCTCGGCGGTCGACGCGCCGTAGTACATCCCCGCGCCCGTGAGTGACTCAGCGCCAGGGATATCGAGCATGCGATAGGACACGCCGGTCGCGACGACTAGACATCGGGCGCTGATTTCGCTGCCGTCGCCCAGCGTCAGGACGCGATACTGGCCGTCGATGCGGACCTTGCGGACTTCCTGCGGATTTAAAATCTCCGCGCCGAACTTTCTCGCTTGCGCGACGCCACGTCTCGTCAGATCTGCGCCTGAGAGACCGGCGGGGAAGCCGAGATAGTTCTCGATGCGCGAGGACGTGCCGGCCTGGCCGCCGGGCGCTTCGCGCTCCACGATGATGGTCTTGAGGCCTTCGGACGCGCCGTACACGGCGGCCGCCAGGCCAGCGGGGCCCGCGCCGACAACCGCGAGATCGTAGAACGGACGCTCGGCGCGCGTTTTGAGGCCAACGCGTTCGGCGACGGCTGTTGGCTCTGGATCGCCGAGTTGCGTTCCGTCGGAGAATAGCACCAGTGGCAGCTTTGGACGTTCGCCGTTCGCGGCCTGGGCCGCGCGTTCCACGAGGGAGGGACCCTCGGGCGAGGCGTCGAGGTCGACCCACTGGTAGGGGATCAGGTTGCGGCCGAGGAACTCGCGGAGCGCGTGGGACTGGGGCGACCAGCGGTGGCCGACGACGCGGATGCCGTCGAACGGCGGGCGGTTCGCGCCCTTCCAGTCCTCGAGCAGATCCATGAGAAACGGATACAGATTCTGCTCAGGCGGGTCCCAAGGCTTGATGAGGTAATAGTCGATGCGGACGGCGTTGATCGCCTTGATCGCCGCGTCCGTGTCGGCGTAGGCGGTCAGGAGGACCCGCTTGGCCTTTGGGTAGATCTTGAGCGCCCGCTCCAAGAACTCCACGCCGGTCATGACCGGCATGCGTTGGTCTACGAGCATCAGGGCGACCTGATCTCCGCGCAGCGTCAACTTTTCGAGTGCGTCCAGGGCTGCTGGACCCGACTCGGCGCGCATCACACGATAGTCGCCACCGAATTTCCGGCGGAGGTCGCGTTCGACGGCCCGGGAAACTTCCGGATCGTCGTCAACCGATAGAAGAATGGGTTTTGCCACGGTATAAACCTAACTGAATAGAAGAAGGCGCCAGAAATCCCGCATAGTTCCTGGCAGGGCAAAGGCCGCCCTGCCAGAGTCGATCAGCCCCGTGCGATGCCTGAGGGAGTCTTAGCTTTACTACAGCGCCTTGGTATTGCCTATTCGGATAGGTTTAAACCGCGTCGGAGAGCGACGTAAAGTTGAAATCGTGCGCTTTAACTGCTGGCATTACAACGTCTCCGCCGATTTCGGTGCCAGCGAGCCGGACCGCAGGGCCGAGTGCCTCGGCGTTCGCCATTAAGAACAGCGGCGAGTCGTTGAACCGGAAGTTCTTGACGGCCTTTGAGATCTTGCCCTGCTCGATCAAGAACGTCCCGTCGCGGGTGAGGCCCGTGATGAGCAGGACTCGCGGATCGACCATCCGCAGGTACCAGAACCGCGTGACGAGCACGCCGCGCTCCGTGCCCTTGATCATGTCCTCGATCGAGGTCGTGCCGCCGGCGAGCTTGATCGGCGCGCCGCCGCCGAACCCGCCGGGGAACGGGTTACCGCGGAACGGCTTCCCCTGTTTCTGGGCCCAGAAGCGCGTGTAGGACAGCTCCTTCAGCACGCCGTTCTCGATCCACGCTTGTCGGTTGAGTGGAAAGCCGTCGCCGTCAAATGGTTGCGAGAGCAGCTGGGGATCGGCGGGGTCCGAAAAGAGCGTAATGCTCTCGGCCGCCACCTTGTCGCCGATCTTGTTTCCGCCGCCCGATTTTGAGAATGGGCTCCGGCCTTCGTCGGCCGTGCGAGCCTGCAGGCCGAACGCCGTCAGCTGGACAAGGTCGCCGACGGCCTGCGGCTCGAGGATCACGGTATAACGGCCGGGCTCGATCGCGACGGGATTCCGGCTCTGACGTGCTTTGTCGCTGGCGCGCTGGGCGACCGCGGCAAAGTCGATCTTGCTCCAGTCGTCGTTGTCGGCGCCCGCCCAGCCGGAGCCCGTGCCGTCCGTGGTGCGGACGGTCAGTGTGTAGTTTGCCGTCGTGTTGCGGTGATAGGCGGAGAGACCGGCTTTGTTCGCGTGGAGGCGTGCGTGCGAGCCGGTGTTGATGAATCCCGCGCTCGTGATGCCTTTGTCTTTCCGCGTCATCTCGAGCGCGGTCAGCGCGGCCTTGGCGCGATCGGCGGCCGTGAGGGCCGCCGTGTCATCGAGGTACGCCGGCACTTCCGTGAACTGCTGCGCGCCGAGCTCGGGCATGCTCTCTGGATCGTCCGGCGCGAGCTTCGCGATGACTTCGGATTTCGCGACGGCGGCGCGGAGGCCGTCGTCGCTCAGGTCGTTCGTCGACACGACGGCGTGCTTCGGGCCGAAGTGGCTTTCAATCGCGACGGTCGTGTCGCTGATCTCGCCGGAGGTCGAGAGTTGGTTGGCCGCGAAGCGAGTGTTGCCGGTGACGCTCGACGTGACGATCACGCTGATCGAGTCGGCTTTCGAGGCGCTGATCGACTTTTCGACGACCGACTGCATCTCATCACGCGAGAGGACCGCGAATGCGTCGCTCATTACGACTTCCTCCCGGTGTTGATGACATTGACTTGCGAGAATCTCGCTGGGACACAGCCATGACTGACCGCGTTGGCTTGCGGCGGTTGACCTTTGCCATCGGTAAACGCACCTCCCAACTCATAACTACTCTTGCCGCCGATCATGTTCATGGAGTTCCAGAAGTCCGGCGTGCGGAACTGGTACGCCACGTCTTTGAGCATGCCGACGATCTTGCCGCCTTTGATCTCGTAGAAGCACTGGCCGCTGAACTGCGCGTTGTAGCGCTGTTGGTCGATCGAAAATGATCCATCGCCGATGATCGCGATGCCGCGATCGGTCGCGGCGATGAGATCCTCCCACTTGTGATCGGCTTCGCCGGGGAGGAGCGAGACGTTCGGCATGCGTTGGAACTGCACGTTCTGCCAGCCCTGAGCGTACGAGCAGCCGTGTGACCGTGTGGGCTTACCGGTCTTGTCATACCACCACTTGAGCCAATTGGCTTGCTCACGTGTGGTCTGATAGTCAGAGAAAATGCCCTTCTTGATGATCATGAACGTGTCGGGCTTCACGCCTTCGTCGTCGTAGCCGATCGTGGAGAGGCCGCCGACCTGAGAGCGGTCGCCCTGAATGTTCATGAGCTCAGAGCCGTATTTGAGTTGGCCGAGGACCTTCGCAGGTGGAGACACGAAGCTCGTTCCCGCGAAGTCGGCCTCGTAGCCGTCCGCTCGGTCGAGCTCGGTCGGGTGGCCGATCGACTCGTGGATCGGTAGCCAGAGCGTGGACGGGTGCAGTACGAGGTCGTAGCGTCCCACTTCGACCGGCTTTGCCTTGAGCTTCTCGGCCGCTTCCTCCGCCCATTTCTGCGCGTGGCCGGGGAGATCGGTCGAGAGGACGTACTCCCAGCCTTTGCCCATCGGCGGGGCGATGTTCGTGCGAGTTTGGAAGTCGGAGTGGTCGCTCGAGACGGCTGTGATGTTCATTGTCGGGCCGGTCCGAATGACCGTCTGCGTGATGACCGAGCCTTCGGTCGACGCGAAGTGGCGTTCTTCCTTCACGAACTGGAGGCCGGAGTTCACGAACTTCACATCTGGGACTTTCAGGGCTTCGGCGTTCGCTCTCAGCAGGACGTCGACCTTCTGTTCGACGGGGATATCGAAGGGATCCTGCGCGACGCCGTTCGTCCAGGTCACGTCCGTGTACGCGGGTGTCGGCGCGAGCTCCACGGGTTGGTCGCGCGCGACCCGGAGCGACTTGGCCGTGGCGACCGCCTTCTTGGCCGCGGCGGCCACGCCGTCCTGGGTCAGGTCGCGGGTCGCCGCGAATCCCCACGTGCCATCGACGAGCACGCGAACGCCGGCGCCGATCGTGTCGTTGTCCACGACATTCAGGATCTGATGTTCGCGCGTGAACACGAAGTTCGTGCGCCAGCGGCCCACGCGCACATCCGCGTAGCTGGCGCCGGCCATTTTCGCCGAGTTCAAGGCCGCCATGAGCAGGCCTTTGACCTCGGGCGGGTCGTAGAACACGCGAAGGGCGGCTTCGATCGCGCGCGAAGTGCGGCCTGCCGTTGCGGTTACCGCGAGCGCGGCGCTGGTTTTGAGAAAGTCCCGACGATCGGTCATGGAGATTTTTCGCTTAGGTTAAGTCCCGACGGCGCTACGCACGGCTCACTCTTAACGTTGCCATGGCGACTTTTGAAGAATTTGTAGCAATCGATATTCGAGTTGGGACGGTCCTCGAAGCTGCGCCGTTTCCGGAGGCGCGCAAGCCGGCGATCAAGCTGGTGATCGACTTTGGTCCCGAGATCGGCGTCCGCCGGTCGAGCGCCCAGCTCACGGTCCACTATAAGCCGGAGATGTTGGTCGGCCGGCAAGTGCTAGCCGTTGTGAATTTTCCACCGCGCCGTATCGCGGGATTCGCGAGTGAAGTACTCGTGCTCGGCGCGATGCCGAGCCCGACTGAAGTCGTGCTGCTCGCGGTGGATCAACCGGTCGCGAACGGCACGCGAATCGGGTAACGTACGGTGGTTATGACTTGGGCAGTTTCGCGCTGGCTGCGCACGAAGCGGACGACGCCGCTAGGGAACCTCGTCGGTGGGTCCGAACGGTGGTATCCGTGGCGCGGCCACCGGGTCTCGTACACCGTTCGCGGGAGCGGTCCGGCCCTGCTGCTGGTCCACGGCGTCTATGCGGCCGCCTCGGCGTATGAATGGCGCCGCGTCGTCGACGCGCTGGCCGCGCGGCACACGGTCTACACGATCGACCTGCTCGGATTCGGCCGATCCGACCGCCCGGCCGCGCGGTACTCGCCTGAGCTGTACGTCGACCTGCTCTCGGACTTCCTGCGTGATGTCGCCGCGCCGTGCACGATCATCGCGAACGCCTTGTCCGCCGCCTACGCCGTCGCGGTCGCCGCTCGCCACCCCGACCGTGTGGCCGCGCTGGCGCTCGTCGAGCCGATGGGCTACGGTCGCTGCGCCCGCAACTCGGGAAGCTGGGGCGTCTTCCTCCGCATCCCCTTCGCGGCGACCTATCGGATCGTCACCTCACGCGCCGCCCTTCGTCGCGACCTGGCCCTCTCGTACGCGTACGCGACGCGCATCAGCGACGACACCATCGAGCACTTATACCGCGGCGCCCACCAGCCCGGCGCGCGTCACGCCGTCTCAGCCTTCCTCGCGTCGCAACTCTCGTTGGACCTGAAGCGCATCTGGCCGACGCTCCTGCATCCGACGCTCTTGATCTGGGGCGCCCACCCACATCTGACCACACTCGGAGACCTGCGCGCCTTCCGCGCCGCGCGTCCTTCGACCGACGCCGCCGTCATCGAAGCCGCGGGCGATCTGCCGCACGACGAGTGTCCCGATGACTTTATCGAGGTGGTGACGGCGTTTCTGAACGGTGTTCGTCAGGACTCTCTCGTTCTTCCCGGCTGAGTCGCTGGTTCAGTCGCCACGCGCTGACGGCCATCCGCGACGCGCCGAATAGACACAGTAACGCGAAGATGTGCCAGTACTCCACGCCCTCCGACTGTCCAGGCGCGCGCGAGGGCCCCCACCAACTCGCGAGCGCCGGCGCCTTCGCGTAGATCACGCAGCCCAGGCCCGCGACGAGTGCAGCCCGCATCGCGCGTCTGACGACCGGTGGTCTCACAGCCGCGAATCCATCGCGGGGTCGAAGAAATGCGCTTTCGCCAGATCGACCGCGAGCGTGATCTCGGCGTCGGCGGGCGGCGTCGCGTCGGGCGCGACGCGGGCGGTGAGCTCGCCGTCGGCGGAGCGGACGTGGAGCAGTACCTCGCTGCCGAGTGGTTCGATGAGCTCGACGCGTGCGCGGAGGGTCACGGGTGCGGAGGCGTTCGTGATTGGGACCAGGTGCTCGGGGCGAAGGCCGAGTGTGAGGCGGCCGTCGGGGAGGGAGCGCGGAGCGTCGAAGGTGAGCGCGCCCGATGCCGTGCGAAATACACCATGGTCGACGGTGCCGTCGATCATGTTCATCGCCGGGCTGCCGATGAATGTGGCGACGAAGCGGTTGGCGGGGCGGTCGTAGAGTGCGCGGGGCGCGTCGATTTGTTGGACGGCGCCGCGGTTCATGACGGCGATGCGGTCGCCGAGTGTCATCGCTTCGACCTGGTCGTGCGTGACGTAGATCATCGTCGCGCCCAACTCGCGGTGGAGGCGCGCGATTTCGCGCCGCATCTCGAGGCGCAGTTTGGCGTCGAGGTTCGACAAGGGCTCGTCGAAGAGAAAGACGCGGGGTTGTCGCACGATGGCGCGGCCGATGGCGACGCGCTGGCGTTGGCCGCCGGAGAGTTCTTTGGGCGTGCGCTCGAGCACGTCGGTGAGGCCGAGCACGTCGGCGGCCTGCGTGACGCGGGTCGCGATGTCGGATTTGGCCAGCTTGCGGAGCACCAAGGCGAAGGCCATATTCTCGCGCACCGTCATATGCGGGTAGAGCGCGTAGTTCTGAAACACCATCGCGATGTCGCGGTCCTTCGGTGGCACGTCATTCACGACCCGATCATCGATGAGCAACCGCCCGGCGGTGACCGACTCGAGCCCGGCGATCATGCGCAGCGTCGTCGTTTTGCCGCATCCTGACGGCCCCACGAGCACGACGAACTCGCCGTCGTCGACCCGCAGGCTCACGTCGCGCACGACTAGAGTGTTCGGTGCGCTGTCGTAAGCTTTTCGGACGTTCTCCAGCGTCACGCTCGCCATGACTTTTCCGCCTGGTTTCCTCTGGGGCGCCGCGACATCGGCCTATCAGATCGAGGGCTCACCGCTGGCCGACGGCGCCGGCCCGAGTATCTGGCACGAGTTCTCGCATACCCCGGGCCTGGTCGCGAACGGCGACACGGGTGATATCGCGTGCGATCATTATCGCCGTTGGGCTGATGATGTGAGGCTGATGCGTGATCTCGGGCTCACCGCGTATCGGTTCAGCATGGCGTGGGGCCGCGTCCTGCCCGACGGCACGGGGCGCGTCTGTCCCGCGGGGCTCGCGTTTTACGAGCGCCTGGTCGATGCGCTGTTGGCCGCCAACATACAGCCGATGGTGACGCTCTACCACTGGGATCTGCCGACCGCGCTCGACCGGCGCGGCGGGTGGGTCAATCCCGACATCGCCGCGTGGTTCGGCGAGTATGCCGACATCGTGTTTCGCGCGCTCGATGATCGCGTGCGCCTGTGGGTCACGATTAATGAGCCATGGGTCGTGATGGATGGCGGATACCTCCATGGGAAGCTCGCGCCCGGGCACCGGAGCCGCTACGAGGCGCCGCGCGTTACGCACAACTTACTGCGGGCTCACGGTGCCGCTGTAGCGGCGTATCGCGCGTCCGGGCGCCATCAGATTGGGCTCGTCGTCAATCTCGAGCCCAAGTATCCGGCCTCCGACCGGCCTCGGGATCTCGCCGCCACGCGCCGCGCGAGTGCGTACATGAATCGGCAATATTTGGATCCCGTGTTTCGGGGGGAGTATCCGAAGGCTATGGCCGAGATTTTCGGCGACGCATGGCATGATCTCCCCATCGATGGCCTTCCATCGATCGACTTTCTCGGCGTCAATTACTACACGCGAGGCGTCACGCGATACTCGGCCCGTGAGTATCCATTGCGAGCGGTCACCGTGCGGCAGACTCAGAGTGCGTACACTGAGACTGGCTGGGAGGTGTATGCCGACGGGTTGTACGACACCCTTCGATGGGTGACCGGTCGGTACGGCGCGATTCCATTGTATGTGACCGAGAACGGCGCCGCGTTTTATGATCCGCCTTCGGCGGTCTCACTCGTCGACGATACGCTTCGCGTCCAGTATCTACGAGCACACGTCGAGGCGGTGCGACGCGCGATCGACGACGGCGTCGATGTGCGCGGGTACTTCGCGTGGTCGTTGTTCGACAACTTCGAATGGGCCCACGGATACTCGAAGCGCTTTGGCCTCGTGCATGTTGATTATGCGACCCAAGCGCGTACGCTCAAGGCGAGCGCACGACGCTACGCCGAGATTGCCCGCACGAATGGAGCGGCGCTGACTGACTAGCGCGACTTCGTATCTGATTTCGTGTCGATCGACACTTCGACGGAGAGTCCCGGCGAAAGCGGGCGCCCGTTCCAGTGAGTCGAGTCGAGCGCGATCTTCACCGGCACGCGCTGCACGATCTTCGTGAAGTTGCCGGTCGCGTTGTCGGGTGGCAGCAACGCGAACGTGGCGCCGGTGGCGTCCTGGATCGACTGCACGTGCCCGGTGAGCGGCTTGCCATGGAATGCGTCGACCGACACCTCGACCGCCTGTCCGACGCGCACGTTCTTCATCTGCGTCTCTTTCATGTTCGCGATCACCCACGCGGTGTCGCTCTCGACGATCGCCATCACCTGCTGCCCCGCCTGCACGTACTGGCCGATCTCGGCCGACTTCTTCGAGATGTACCCTTTGACGGGCGCCGTCAGGATCGTGTAGTTGAGCTGCAGCTGGGCGTTCGCGACGGCGGCCTTGAGACCGGACACGCGATAGTCGGCGTTGGCCTCCTCGAAGTTGGCGCCCGCCACATTCGCGCCGCCGCTCGCGGCCTGGGCCTGCGCCGCCGCCAGTTGCGCGGCCGCCGCCTTGTCGGCCGCGATCGCCTGATCGAGTTGCTGTTCGGAGACAATGTTCTTGGCCGCGAGCTCGCGGTACCGCGCCACATCGCGCTCGGCGCGATCGAAGTTCGCCTGGGCGACGGCGATGTCCGCCGTCAGCGCCGCATGCTGCGCTTGCGCGGCCTTGATCGCCTGGGCCGCCGAGCCTCCGCGGCCGGATGCGAGCGCGGCGCGGAGATTCGCCTGCGCCTGATCCAAGGCGACCGTATAGTCGCGCGGGTCGAGGACGAGGAGGGTATCGCCGACTTTGATGGGCTGGTTGTCCGTGACGTAGACCCGCTCGATGTAGCCCGAGACCTTTGGAATGACCGGCACGACGTGGCCGGCGAGTTGGGCATCGTCGGTCGTTTCGTGCGACTGGGAGTAGATGAACTTATTCACCCCCCAGATGAGTCCTATAATCACCAGCACCGCGATCACGCCCCGCGTAACCCACGTACGGATCGGGTTTTTCGGGGGTTCCGGCGGGGCGGCTTGCGGGTGAATATCGGGTTGTGGTTCCTGTCGGCCGGCTGGATTCGTCATATCAAACTTGTTCGCACGTGTAGATTATAGTACATGAAACCTATCGCGATCTACCACGAGCACCCGGACTGGTTTCGCCCGCTGTTCACGGAACTGGATCGGCGCCGTGTTCCATATGTCCGCCTCGATGCCGCCGCGCATCGTTACAATCCGTCGGAGACCGAGGTGCCGTACAGCCTCGTGTTCAACCGGGCATCGCCATCGGCGTACCTGCGCGGGCATGGCCAGTCGACTTTCTATACGCTCCAGTGGCTAAGGCACCTGGCGCGCATCGGAGTTCCCGTCGTGAACGGGGCGTCGGCCTATGCGATGGATACGTCTAAGGCTATCCAGCTCGACGCTTTAGCGGCGCTTGGCTTGCCGTTTCCGCGTACGGGGATCGCGAATTCGGGCGCCACGGCGGTCGAGGCTGCCCAGGGGCTTCGCTATCCGATTCTGGTCAAAGCGAACGTTGGTGGGAGTGGCGCCGGGATCACCCGGTTCGATGACGAAACCGGGTTGATCACCGCGGCCGAGCAGGGGTCGCTCGACTTTGGCGTCGATGGCGTCGCGCTCGTGCAGGAGTTGGCGCCGTTGAGAAACGGCCACATTACGCGGCTCGAGACGCTCGGCGGCGAGTTCTTGTACGCGATCAACGTGTTTCCGGCGGACGACTCGTACAATCTGTGTCCGGCTGATGTCTGTCAGACGACGGACGGGAAGGCCCTGTCCCGCTCCGCGTGCGCGCTCGATGCGCCGAAGAATGGCATGCGTGTCGAGAAGGCGAATCCGCCGGCCGAGATCATTCGCGCGGTGGAGAACATCGCGCGGCATGTGGATCTCGACGTCGGGGGTATCGAGGTGCTCGTCGATGATCGGGATGGCGAGTACTACTTCTACGACGTGAACGCGTTGTCGAATTTCGTGGCCGACGCGCGGAATGTCGTCGGGTTTGATCCGCATGAGCGGCTCGTCGACTATCTCCTCACTCGCCTCGACTGATGCGCTACGGCTATTGGATGCCCGTGTTCGGGGGATGGCTGCGCAATGTCCCCGACGAAAAGATGGCGGCCACGTGGGAGTACGCGCGCGACCTGGCGCGGCGCAGCGAGCAGATCGGCTACGATCTGACGCTGATCGCCGAGCTTTTTCTCAACGACATCAAGGGTATCTACGCGCCGGCGCTTGACGCGTGGTCGACGGCCGCGGCGCTCGCGGCCGTCACCGAGAAGCTGGAGCTCATGGTCGCGGTGCGGCCGACGTTCCATAATCCCGCGATTTTGGCGAAGCAGGCCGCCAACATCGATCGCATCTCGAATGGGCGATTGGCGCTCAATGTCGTCTCGAGCTGGTGGGCCGACGAGGCGCGGCGCTACGGTGTGCATTTCGAGCAGCACGACGACCGCTACGCACGGACCGACGAGTGGCTCGCGGTTATTCAAGGCGCGTGGTGCAATGAGACGTTCACGCACAAGGGCAAGTACTACTCGGTCGACGAGACCGTGCTAGCGCCAAAGCCCGTGCGCTCGCCGGTGATTTACGCCGGCGGCGAGTCCGAGGCCGCGAAGACGTTGATTTCGTCGCGCTGCGACGCCTACGTCATGCACGGCGACCCGCCCGAGCGTGTCGCGCCGAAGATCGCCGACATGCGCGCGCGTCGCGAGGCGACGGGTAAGAGCCCGATGACGTACGGCATGGCTGCGTACGCCATCGTTCGTGACACGGTGGAAGAGGCCGAGCGTGAGAAAGCTCGCATCACGAACGTGTCACCCGGATCGCCTGGCTATGGCAATTACCAGGACTGGCTTGCGAACACGAAGCTCGAGCAGGCGGTCAGTCTCGAGGACTACTCCGTCTCGAACCGCGGTTTGCGCGCGGAGCTTGTCGGCACACCAGAGATTGTCGCCGAGCGTATCCGTGCATTTTCTAACGCTGGTGTCGATTTGTTGTTGCTGCAGTCGTCGCCTCAGCGCGAAGAGATGGAACGGTTCGCTGAGCAAGTGATGCCGCTCGTGTGATCGTGTTGACTTTGAACGTTTGGTCGTTGTATGTTGGTTGCGCGTAGGTAGACGGCTGACGATAAGAGGCCCTGGCCTCTGCCAGAACTTGGCTAGTCGGCCGTGTTTTTTTGTAGGAATGAGATCGGAGTGAATTCGCTCATGACCTTGTCGGCGATCAATTTGTACGACCGATCGTCCGACTTCTCCCACTTGCGTTGGATGGCCCAGGCGCAGTAATCGGCCATCTGCAGACAAGGATCGCTGGTGGCTTGCCAGCAGGCCACACGGAACGTGAGCGTTGGCGATACACGTCGGATCACATCCTCGACAGCCCGGTGAAAGTGTCCGCGCTTTTTTTCTGGTCCGAGAGACGCGCTGACAACGAGTAGCCTATCAGAGGGTTGAGCGATCTTGGGTGCGACGTACCTCATGTGCAGATACCAGACTGCCTGATAAAAGCCCTCGTCAGTAAGGCGCATTGATGGGAGGACTTTTGTCTTTTCCAAGATCGTGGTGTCAATGCGAAGGTCATGGGTCATGAGCACAGCGAATACGCGATCTCGCACGACCTGCCCGTCCTCAGTGGCGTGGAACTCGGTGCCTAGGCCAATACCCTCCCACGCCAGCTCTCGCCGCAGACGCAGCAACGCGTCGCCAGCCGCGCAGTCGTCCACACAGACGGTCGTCAGGATGAAATACTTGGAGGCGCCCGTCTTGCCCGAGAAATCAAAATTCCCACATTCGTCGGCGAAGACATAGCGACGCGCCATAGGCGCGCAACATCGCACGCGACTGGTGCGTCGCTATCATCCTCCCATACGCCAAGCAAGCGATAGTCAGCGTATCGCGACGTGCAGTGGCAACATCGGCTTGATCGGCTGCATCTCGACATCGGCCATGGCCGCGCCGGCCGTCGTCGGGTGAATACCGGTCACGTGAAACGGCACGAAGCCGATGCAGCGCACATCGACCGCGTACGTATGCGACGGCGCGAGGTTCGCGATGATGAACCGGCCGTTCATCATCGAGAGGGTTTCCATCGATGCCCCCGTCGTCTCATCCGTGACCCGCACGTGCGCCTGCTGGATGACGAGCCCTTCCAAGTCCATCACACGCCCTTCGATGGGCGCAGTCTCGGGTCCATTCACGCGCGAGTCGTTCGTAAACGCGACCGCTCCCATGAGCGCCACCGCGAGGGTCGCGCCCGCATACCACGTCCGCATCGCATCTCCCTGTGTGAGTTGCTCTAGTTCGTACGATGAGATGCCGCGATTGGTGCCAGGGTTTGCAGGAGTTTCGCGAAGTACTGAGAGAAATTCTTAGTGCTCGCACCAGCGCAGCACGACCCGCCCCAGTACTACATTGCTCGAAGATGTGATGCGCATCGGCGCATACGCGGGGTTGAGTGACCCCAAAACGATGTCGAACCCATCGTTCGCGGTGACCTGCTTCACCACGTACCCATCGTCGTTGTTGCGCGCGACGATG
>DASRDS010000025.1:0-29147 GCA_035652495.1 Gemmatimonadaceae bacterium | reverse complement strand
GCCTTGCCGTACGTGATCGTCGCCGTGTACGTCCCCGGATGCACGGGCTTCGACTCCCCGTTGCTGCCGTACGACGCGAGCAAATCTTTCGTCGGCCGCAAATCCCACACGACGCGGTTGAGGCCCGCCAAGCCGGCGCCGCTCAAGTGCGCGACGGGCCGCCCGTCCTTGTTGGTGATCGCAATACCGACGGTATCACCGGTCGCGGCTTTCAGCGAGTACGTGAGGATCACCCCGCTCGGCGGGTTCGCGCCGCGGAAATGACCGGCCCCGGTCCATTCGTCGTAGCTCGGCAACAGATCCGACTCGACCGCCGAATCGGGCTGGAAGAGATGGAGCGGCTCCGCGAGGACCTCTTTGGTCATCTGGGTCAGCGGTCGCGCGCGATCGATGATATAGAGACTGCGGCCCTGGGTCGCGATCACGATCGAGTGGGTCCTGGGCTCGATCAGAATGTCGTCGACGGCGACTGTCGGCAGGTCGCCGAACGCCGACCAGGACTTGCCACGATCGAGCGATAGCCAGAAGCCGTGCTCCGTGCCGGCGTACAGGACATTGCCATTGTCGGGATCTTCACGAATAACTCGCACGGGTTCCGTCGATGGCAGGTTTCCGGCGACGTTCTGCCACGTCGCTCCGCCGTCACCGGTGCGATAGACGATCGGCGCGAAGTCGCCGTCGTGCTGCGCGTCCCACGACACATACGCGACGTTCGGGTCGGAATGGCCAGGCTCGACGCGGCTCACCTTGTGCCCCCGCGCCGCCGCCGGCACGGTCGTGGTCAGATCTTTCCAGTTGGCGCCATCGTCGACCGTCCGCCAGAGTTTCCCGTCATCGGTGCCGGCCCACAGCCCACCACCCTTCACCGGCGACTCGGCCAGCGTGTACAGCACGCCATAGGTCTCGGCGCCACTCCCGACCGACTGCATCTTCGCCAGATCTTTCGACGAAAGATCTGGCGAGATGGTTTGCCAGTGCTCGCCGCGATCCGTGATCTTGAAGACCATGTTGCCGCCGAGGTAGAGCGTGCCCGGCTCGAACTTGCTCATGATGAGTGGAGCGAGCCAATGGAAGCGGAAGGCCGGTTCGCCCTCGCCCGGCTGCGGGCGCAGGCTCTTTTGCTGGCCGCTCCTGAGATCGAGCCGCACCATGTCGCCGCCTTGCGACTCCAGATACACGATGTTCGAGTCGGCGGGATCGAACGCGCAGTACGCCCCGTCGCCGCCGCCGAGCGATTGCCAGTCGGCGCTCCGGATCCCTTCCTTGCTCGCGATGAGGCTCGGTCCGACCCAACTGTTGTTATCCTGCAGGCCGCCGCAGATGCGAAACGGCGTCGAGCGATCCACGTTGACGCGGTAGAACTCGCCGACGCCGAATTTCTCGAGGTGATCCCAAGCGACGCCTTTGTTGAACGACTGGTAGACACCTCCATCATTCCCGATCAACACGTGCTCATGATCCACCGGGTCGATGGCGAGGGCATGGTTGTCCGGATGGATGCGTTTGCCCAAGTCTTCGCGCCATGTCGTCCCGCCGTCCTCGGAGACGACCAACACGAAGCCCAGCAGGTATACGCGCTGGGAGTCGGCCGGGTCGACGCGGACCTGGCTGAAGTAGAAAGGTCGCGGGTCCAGGTTGGAGACGCGGGTCCAGTGCTCGCCGGAGTCGCCGGAGCGGAACACGCCGCCCGCTTTGCTCTCGTTGGAGTTGAGGCCGCCGGTGCCGCCGGAGTTGCTCTGGACGACGGCGAAGATGATGTGCGGGTCGCGGGTATCGAGCGACAGGCCGATGCGGCCGGTCTGTGTCGGCAGGCCGCCCTCGAGCTTGTGCCAGGTCGCGCCGGCGTCGGTGCTCTTGAAGATGCCGCCCAAGTCTTTGCCGTCGGTCGCGGTCGGACCAAAGGTGAACGACCATGGCCGCCGGCGTCGCGCGTAGAGCGCGGCGTAGATGGTGTTGGGGCTCGAGGGGTCGATCGCGACGTCGCCGGCGCCGACGCGGTCGTCGTATGGCGCTTGCGCACCGAGGACTTTCTTCCACGTCGCGCCGGCATCCGTCGTCTTGTACAGCCCACGTTCAGTGCCCGGCATCCAGAGATCGCCGATGACGGCGACGTACGCCGTCTTGGGATCCGTGGGATGGACGGCGATCCGGGCGATGGCCCGGCTGTTTTTGAGGCCGACGTTCGTCCACGTCGTGCCGGTGTCGGTCGAGAGGTAGACACCGTCACCGGGCGTTTCGGAGTTGCGATCGTTCGCCTCGCCCGAGCCGACCCAGATCGTCGTGGGGTCTGACGGCGCGACGGCGATGTCGCCGATCGTTGCGACCTTCTCGTGGGCGAAGACCGGTCGGAAGGTGATCCCGTTATCCGAGGTCTTCATGATCCCGCCCATCCCGAACCCGACATAGTAGCGGCTCGGCCGCTTCGGGTCGAAGGCGATGCTCGAGACGCGTCCGCCCATGATGGCGGGCCCGATGCCGCGGGCCTCGATGCCGTGCGGCAGCACGAGCGTCGAGCTGTCGGCGGCCGGCGCCGCGCGGGGTGTGGTCGTGCGCTGGGCGCCGACCGCCGCGGCAGCAAGGAGGGAGGCAACGAACACCGAGCAGCGAGCGATGACGCGAGTGTGCATGGGGGCCCCTTCCGGTGGGTTATCGACGCTGATAAGGTAGCGCCCCAGGAGGCCGTGTCGATGCCGAAGCCGGATGCCAGGGATGCAGTTTCCCCAGCAGAGCGTGCGGCACATTCCGGATTGGAGTGTGCCGCAGCCAGAAATTCAGGACATCGTAGCGCTTACTGCTTTTGCGCGGTCCAGGAGCCGCTCAACGTCACCGGCCCACTGCCGTCCCCGAAGTCTTTCACCCACGTCACGCCGCCGCTGATCGTCGAGACGTTCACATTGCCGTTGAAGTTGATCGTCGAGGCGTTGTCGAGCTGATAGGAAATGGACTGTCCGTCGACTTTCCCATCGGTGACCATTCCCGAGCCCTGATAGAGCGGCACATTGCCACTGCTCGTGGTGCACACGATGGCATTGTTCGCGTATTGCCCGTTGAAGCTATTAAAGCTCTGAGCGAAGTTGACGTCGAACCCTCCGTTGCAGACATGACCGCCGCCGGAGAGGTTCGTCACGGTGACGGCCCAGTGGCCGCCAATACTGATCCCACCTGGCGCGGTCGAGCTACCGCACGCCGCTAATCCCATCGCCGCCGCTATGCATAAGACTGCCCTGCTTCGCATCATCGCTCCTTCTTGAGAATTGTCGCGTCTGGCAATCCCCTTAGAAGGCAACCGCTGTGCCACTCAGCGCGTCGCGCGCAGTTGCTCCGCGTCGCGGATCGGCGGCTGGCCGAAATGCCGCTTGTACTCGCGGCTGAAATGCGACGGGCTATCATATCCCACGCGATAACCCACCTCGGCCGCATCGACCTGCTCCCTCAAGAGAAGCCGCCGGGCTTCTTGGAGTCGGAGCTGCTTTTGAAATTGCAAGGGGCTCATCGCGGTCACGGCCTTGAAGTGGGCATGAAACGCCGAGACGCTCATGCCGAGTTGGCGCGCGATGGCGTCGATGCGGAGTGGTTGGTCAAAACGCTCGCGAATGGCCGCGACCGCGCGCGCGATACGGGACGTGCGGCGGTGACCGGTAACGAGATGGCGTAGACGAAGACTCTGCGCGCCAACTAATAGCCGATAGATGATCTCGCGCATGACGAGTGGCGCGAGCACGCGCTCCTCGCTCGGACGCTCGATCAGCTGGACGCGCCTCAGGATCGCATCGGAGAGATGCGGGTCGAGCGGACTGACGTCGATCGCCAGCATGTCGCCGTTATCGTTTGCCGCCGGAAGATCCGTCTCCAACATCACTGACGTGACGACCGCGGGGTCGAGGGCCAGCTTGACGCTCAGATATGGACGCGTCGGTGATGCCTCCAGGATCTCACCGATCAGCGGTAGTTCCATCGTCGTGATCAGGTAATGCGCGGGATCGCATCGGAACAGGTGCTCGCCCAGCACGATGCGCTTGCTGCCTTGGGCGATCACGCACAATGCCGGCTCCAACAAGTGGTGCACCCGTTCGCCCGGCGTAGACCGTCGGTAGAGATGGAGCCCGGTCTGTGGCTGATTACTCCCATCGCGCGGCAACGCGTGCGCAATGGATTGGGCAAGCATCGCCGAGGATTGTTCTATCGTCATGCTGACGGGGGTCGTTAGAGTTGGCCACTATGCCAAAACGAGCATCAGTCGTTCCGAAGGAGATGGAACATCTCCATACGCGATTTCGGTATTCACCCGGCGTGAAAGCCGGCCCTTTCCTCTTTATGGCGGGTCAGGTCGGCCGAGACGCGGGTCTGAATGTGGTCGAGGGAAAAGAAGCGCAATTTATTCGTGCGTTTGAAAACGTGAAGGCGGTCCTGACGGAGGCTGGCCTCACGTTTTCCGATGTCGTGGAGATGGTCACGTACTATACTGACCTGCGCGACCTTCCACTCTTCATGACGGTGAAGGATCGCTATTTCACGGACCTCGACCGACTGCCGACATGGACCGCCATCGGGACGACCGCATTGGCGATGCCGGGACTGTTCGTCGAAATCAAATGTACGGCGCTCTTACCCACATCAACCTAGTTCGCTCCTCCCGGAGCGCACGCGCACATCAGTGACCGCGTCGTCGGCGAGCAGCCGCCCAGCCCGGTAATAGTACAGCGAACCGGCGTTCCGAAGCACGTCGGACCACCGGCTGAGTGGCACTGCTCATCGCAGGCGGCCTGTTTGTTCGTCGGGCATTGATTGCAGATGTAGGAGGTCGCTGGACAGACCGATGCTCATTGGGCCGCGCTCGCTTCCTTGCCGCTGGCAATGCGTTTGGCATCCGCCTCTAACTCCGACAACGTCGGATGCAAGGGGTACAGCCAGCCATTGACCATTATCGTCGGCGTGCCGCTCAACGCGAGTTGCTCCGCCAATTTCGACCCGCGAACGATTCTCGCGGCAGCCGTGGAATCCTTGAGACAACTCGCAAAGCGAACCGTGTCCGGGACGCCGGCCGCCGCGGCGTATGCCGCCCATGGTTTGAGGCCAAACGAGTCTTGTTGCGCGAACAGTCGGTCTCGCATCTCCGCGAAACGCCCCTGTCGAGTCGCGCACTCGACGGCTTGCGCGGCTTGGTGCGAGAATCGATGAATGGGCAGCGGATAGTGGACGAACACCTCGGACACGTCATGCGGGTGTCGCTGCATGAACTCGGAGAGGACGCCGTTGAATTGTCGACAGGCGGGACATTCGTAGTCGACGAACTCCGTGAGGCGGACGGGCGCGGTCGGCGCAGGGCTCGGGAAAACTCCGTCGACGCATGGGCGGATCCCTGACTATTTTGATACTCAACCCATGGCTGCTTGGCAATGTGACTTTGCTCTCGTGCCGGTGAGCGCGCTGACGCACGCGCCGGCCGCTACCTCGCCAGAGGACTTGTTGGCGATCGACTGGTGGGCGGAGTCCGAGCCGCCCGCGGACTTCGAGTCGCGTGTGGCCAGCTTTCTCCCGGAAGGCGAATCCTGGTCGCCGGACCTTCGAACGTGGGGCGTCGAAGATGGGACGCGGATCGACGTCTGGCGCGACGCGAACCGAATTGACTCGATCAGAATTCGGATCGACGCGCGCCAGATCGATCTTCAGTCGCTGCGGGAGATCGTGGGCTTGGCGCTGCACAGCAGCGCGGCGTTCCTGCGATACGACGGCTTGTTCGTTCCCGCCACCAACGAGGCGTTGACGTCGGCCGTCGATACGTCGGCGGCCGCGCGATTCGTCGATGACCCGGATGCGTTCATTCGGCGCATCGCGCTGGGCGATGCGCGCGATGGGTGAATCAGTGCGATGCCGGAGTGCGCTGCGAGACGTGTGACATGACGATGGCCAACGCGGCGGCTCCCAGGCTCTTTACGAGCGCTGGATGCTGTGCGTAAAAGCCGCTCAGCTTGTCGACAACCGATGGGTCCGCTTGTTTGGCCAAGTCAGCCAACTGCTGCACAACTTGCGGCTGAACCTGCTGCGCCAGCTCGGGCGTCGCGGCGTTGGAACCGCCGAGCACAGCGGTCGCCTGTGGGCCGGCCGCCGCAATCAACTGGTTGAGCATGCCCGCGCGCTGGGTGCCATTGGCCTGATTGAACAGATTGCCCACGATTTGGCCGAAGGCCGGCGTCTGATCGGACCGAATCGCGTGCGCGATGCCGTCGGCCAGCGTTGACGACGGAACGGCGTTCGCCACCTGCTCGAAGTGCGTCGCGATATCCTGCGCGGACGGCGTGGTCCCGGTCGTCTCATACTGCTTCAGGATGCCGCCGATCTGATCGAGTAACCCCATGGTCCCCTCCTCTCGCGTGATCACCAGTCTCGAGACAGATTGGTGGACGGTTTCGATTCTGTCTCATTGCCTGGAGGTTACAATGCTGCACGCCAGGACGCTGGTCTCGCTGTCGGGTGCTCTGTTTGCGCTGACTATGTTTACGGCTACAGCTCACGCGCAGGATAGCACGGCGAAGCCGATTTGCAAGGACGGTACGACGTCGACGACGACGGGACGAGGCGCGTGCTCGCATCACGGTGGCGTGGATAAGACCAAGACGACCTCGACCGGCGCCGTCGCGCCCGCTCCGGCGACCTCGCCCGCTCCTGCCGCGCAACCGGCGGCGACCACTCCAACGACGAAGATGTCGTCCAGCGCTGGTAAGACGAGCAAGTCGGAGAACAACGACCCAACCGGTGCCATCGCGAAATGCAAAGATGGCCTCTACTCGCATAGCGCGCATCACACGGGCGCATGCTCCCGTCACGGTGGCGTGGCGCAGTGGCTCGACAGCACCGGCACGAAGAAATGAGCTGACCGACTGAGCCGCGATGGCGGCGCTAGTCGGTCCGCAGTGCGACGATCGGATCGACTCGCGCCGCTCGGCGCGCCGGAACGACACACGCGACGAGCGCTACGAGGCCGAGGACCACCGCGACGGCAGCGAATGTCGACGGGTCGTACACCTCAACGCCGTAGACGAGACTCGAGACCACGCGCCCGAGCGCTAGGCCGCCGAGCAAACCCACGACGATGCCGAATGTGCCGACCCGCATGCCCTCGCTGACGACGAGCAGCAAAACGCGATCGGGCTGGGCGCCGAGCGCGATACGGAGGCCGATCTCGCGGCGGCGCTGATTGACGGAATACGCGAGCACGCCGTAAATCCCGATCGCCGCGATGATCAGCGCCAACGCGGCGAACACGGCGAGGAGCACCGCGTTCAAGCGCGGCTGACCGGCGCTCGCCGACAGCCACTCGTCCATCGACTTCACGTTGGCGAGCGCGAGACTCGGGTCGATCTGCCGAATTTTGTCACGCACCGCTGGCATGATCGCGTCGGGCTGCCCGTTCGTTCGGACGACGACGTCCATCAGGGGCATGAGACGCCAGCCCGTCGGATAGTAGAGCGTCAACGATGCGGTGCTGAGCGTCGTGTTCCGAACGTCGCCGACGACGCCGACGACCGTGAAGCCCGTATTTGGATCCGCGGCGCGATACAGGGTGCGCCCGATCGGATCGGCGTCGCCCCAGAACTTCTTGGCCGTGGCCGCGCTCACGATCGTCACCAGTTGCGATGTCGGCGTGTCTTGCTCGGTAAAATCGCGTCCTTTGAGCAACGGTATGCCCATCGCCTTGAAGTACCCTGGACTGGCGATGCGCCAATCAATCGGGACTTCTGCATCCGGCGCCAACACCGATTGCCCTCGCGTGAGCATCGGGTGCTGGGTGTAACTCCCCGCTCCGAATGGAATCCCGCTCGATATGCCCGCGCCACGCACGCCGGGAGTTGATTGAAGCGCCTCGAGCACCGACCGGTACAACGGCGCGGCCTTTGTCGCGAGCGGATACTTGCCGAGCGGGGGCGCGAGCTGAAACGTCATCAACCCGTCCGCGTCGAACCCCACGCGAACGTGTTCCAGATTCCCGAGACTTTCAATGAGCAGCCCCGCGCCTATCAATAAAACAGTCGCGAGCGCGAGCTCGGCGGCCGCGAGCGCATTGCGAAGGCGCACTTGCCCACCAGCCGCGCCGCGCCCGACTTGCTTCAGGACGTCCGTAAGGTCTGATCGGGTCAGACGCCACGCCGGCGCCACGCCGAACAGCAACCCGGTGACCAGCGTAATGCCGACGGTGAACACGAGCACACTGGCATCGATCGGCACGTCCGCCACCGGCAGCGTACCCTGCGGCAGCGCGTGATTGATCACGAACACCCCGCCCACCGCACCCGCGAGCCCGATCACGCCGCCGAGCGCCGAGAGCACGATACTCTCCCCCAAGAGCTGCCGGATCAACCGATCGCGGCTGGCCCCGAGCGCGGTGCGCACCGCCAACTCACCGGCTCGCGTCGCCGCGCGAGCGAGCAGCAGGTTCGCCACATTGGCGCACGCGATGAGGAGGACGAAGCCGACCGCGGCGAGGAGCACCAGCAACCCCGTCTCGAGCGGCTTGCTCACGACCGTGTCGTACAGGGTGATGAGCGTGATCCCCCAATCCTTGAGCTCCGGGTACTGCAGATCCATGCGCGCGGAGACCGTGTTCATTTCCGCCCGCGCTTGATCGAGTGTGACACCGGGAGCGAGGCGACCCAACACCAGGATCTGGTGATTCAAGCGCCGTTCTTTCGACGGATCGATCGTAAGCGGCGTGTAGAGATCTCCGCCCGTCAACAGATTGAGCGACGCCGGCGCGATCCCGACGACGGTCGTCGGCGTGTCATTCAAGATGATCGTGCGTCCGACCAGGCTCGGATCCGCGTTGAAACGCCGCTTCCACAGCGCCTCACCAATCATTACGACGGCCGCGGCCCCTGGCTTCTCGTCATTGTCCACGAAAGCGTGGCCGGCGATGGGCGAGACGCCGAGCACTCGCGTCAACGAAGGACTGATGGTCGCGCCGACGAGTTGCTCGGGTTCTCCGCCTCCCGTGAGCGTGTACGGCCCACCGCCGAATGCGCCCAGCACACTGAAATCGTGGGTCTGTTCGCGCCACGATGCGAAGTTCAGCACCGAGGCGCCGAAGGCTGGTATGCCAGCCTTCTCTTTCTTCTCTGCGATCTGGATGATCCGGCTCGGACTCGCATACGGCAGCGGCCGGAGGATCACGGCATTGACGATGCTGAAGATCGTGGTATTCGCCGCGATCGTGAGCGCGACGGTCAGCACCACCGCCGCCGTGAACAACGGCGACCGGCGCATCATCCGCAGTGCGTATCGGAGGTCGGTCAGCATGCCGCACGGTGACCGTTATCGGGGCGAAACGCAACCGTACGGTGACAGAGTGTCTGCTGGCGGTGGTGGATTGCGTGTTTGAGACGCACCAAGCGCACGAGCCAGCGCCGCTATAGGTTGCGCGGCATGAATCGATTGACGCGACTGATGCTGTTCGCGATGGGTGCCGTCGTGTTCTGCGACGCCAGGGCGGGTGCGCAGCGTGGTAGCTCGGCCGATCCAGCGCTCGCGCGCCGGATTCAATTCGGGGCGACCTTGTTCGAGGTCCCCGACTCGCTTCGCCGGAGCGGCATGCCGGCGGGTGCGTTCGTCGCCAGCGTCATTGAGGGCTCATCGGCGGCCACAGCGGGCGTGCGCCCAGGAGACGTCATCGTCCGGATCGCCGCCGACACCATCGAAAGCGTGGCCAATGCCCTTCACGCCTTGCGGCCGCTCGCGGTTGGACAAACTATCGCCGTGACGATGATCCGCGGCGCCCATCCGATCACGCTGCGATTTCGCGGGCAGGAGCGGCCGCGCGAGACGAGCCAGGACTTCGCGCTCGAGTACCGTGCGGTTGCCGCGCGCGGCGGCATCCACCGCGTGCTCCTGACGCACCCATCCGACGATGCTCGTCACCCGACGGTGTTGATCATTGGCGGAATCGGTTGCTACTCGATCGATCAAGCCTCGGGTCAGAACGCCTATCGCGATCTCGCCTATCACCTGACCCGGCATGGATACACGGTGGTCCGAGTGGAGAAGCTCGGTGTCGGCGATAGCGAGGGCGGGTCATGCCTCGAGACCGACTTCGGCACCGAGTTGGACGGCTACCGTCGGGCGCTCGTCGCCTTGCATCAATACTCGGCGGTCGACACCGCCCATGTCTTCCTCTTCGGGCACAGTATCGGTGGCATCGAAGCGCCGCTCCTCGCCGGCGAGCGCGCCGACGACCACGTGGCCGGTGTCGCGGTGCTCTCGACCACCGGTGTCGCTTGGTACGAGTACGAGCTGGCGAACCTTCGGCGACAGCTGCGCTTGCAGGACCTGAGCCCGGATTCAGTCGAGCAAGCGATGCGGCTCAAAACGATATGTACCTTCGATCTGCTCGAAGAAAAGCAGAGTCGCGCGTCAATTGTTGCACGCGAGCCAGCCTGTGCTCCCTACCTCGCGTATCCGGCCTCCGATGCCTACATGCAATCGGTGATCGAGTACCCTCCGGCCAGGGTATGGCGAGGCGTGCACGCGCCCGCACTGGTCATGTACGGGTCGTCCGACTTTATCACGAGTCGTTCCGAGCATGTGATGCTGACCGACGATATCAACGCCATGCACCCTGGGAGCGCTATGTACGCCGAGATAGCCGACCTTGATCATTACCTGTCACGCGAAGCATCACAGCAGGCCAGTTTACGCGACTCCACACCGGGTTTGGCGCGCCCCTACTACGGTGCGACGCTCGAGCCGGTGCTCGATCAGTGGCTCGATTCGCTGAGCCGAAAGACCTAGCGGATTAAGGACTCGAACCGCGACCGGCGGCCACCCCCTTGCACGCCGCGAACGCTCGCTGTAGAATACTGTACCATATGGTTCAGTATTTGCCGACCCACCTGGACACCTCCTTCGCCGCGCTCTCGGACGCCACGCGGCGTGGCGTGCTGGAGCAGCTCGGACGACGCGACGCTTCGATCACGGAGCTGGCCGAGCAGTTCCAGATGACGCTGACGGGCATGAAAAAACACGTCGGCGTTCTGGAGCAGGCGGGGCTCGTCGCGACCAAGAAGATCGGGCGCGTGCGGACGTGCCGCCTGGGCTCGCAGCGATTGGACGAAGCGATGGCGTGGCTCGAGCGGTATCGCCAGCTCTGGGACGAACGGTTCGACGAGTTGGACAAGGTGGTCGAGGAACTGACACAAAAGGAGAGGAGCAATGAGCGCAAAAATCGAAAGTAAGCCCGGCCCCGTGAAGAACCGCACCACGGTGGAACGGACGTCGGACCGCGAGGTGGTGGTCACGCGGACCATCAACGGCCCGGCGCGCATCGTGTTCGAGGCATTTACCAAAGCCGAGTTGTTCCAGCGTTGGTGGGTGCCCAAGTCGCTGGGCATGACCCTGCTGTCCTGCGAGGTGGATGCTCGGGTGGGAGGCAAGTACCGATTGGTATTCGACCACAGTCCCGAGCCGGTCGCGTTTTTCGGCACGTATGTCGAAGTGAAACCGCATTCGCGCCTCGCGTGGAGCAATGAAGAAGGTGGCGAGGGCGGGCCGCTCACCACGGTGACGTTCGAGGAAAAGGGTGGCAAAACGCTGGTGGTCCTGCGCGAGACCCATCCTTCGAAGGAAGCACTCGACGCTGCGGGCACCGGAGCCGTCGAGGCCATGGGCGAGTCGTTCGATCAGCTGGACGAGCTTCTGGTCGCCCTGGGCGAGAGCTCGGGACAGTAACGGCGACGTGGATCTGGCGCTCGGTCGTCCGATGGTCCCGGCTCACGTTGGGTCGCTACCGCGACGACCGAGTGTCCCACCAGTACTGGCATCAAAGCCTTCAACGTAGAAGCATACGAAGACGACAAATTCCCCTGGGGACGCGATCGAGCGCGGTGGTACTCCGTACTGCCTGCGCCCGCGAGCTACACAGGCGGTGCCGGGATGTGAATGCCGCATTCGAGCTTCTGCCCGAGCCAGCGCCCTGATCGCGGGTTCGATGCATCACTGGGCGGTCGAGTACACGGCTCACACCCGATGCTCGTGTACCCCTGTGCGTAGAGCGGGAGCAGAGGAATCTCGTTGACGTACGCGTACGTCTCCACGTCGCGCATCGTCCAGCCGGCGAGCGGCGCGAGCTTGCGCAGCGTCGTACCGGTGGGCAGCCGGAAGGGCGCCTCCCCTTCCAGGTCTGCGCGCGACGGCGACTGCTCACGGCGAAGCGCCGTGAACCACGTATCGTATCCCTCCAGGGCGGCGAATAGCGGTCCGACTTTGTGCCACGCACAGCACGCATCGGTGCTGCGCTGCCAGAGACCCAGCTGTGGCGCCGCGCTGCCCACATTGATCAGATTCAGATTCCACTCGCGCGCCAGCCGATCGCGATACGCGTACGTCTCGGCGAAGTGGTGCGCGGTGTCGACGAACAGCACCGGAATGTCCGGCCGGTGGGCGCGTAGCATATGGACGAGCACCACGCACTCCGCCTGAAAGCTCGACGTCACGCACGGCGCTGTGGCGCTCGCGAGCTGGCCGATGATCACCGTCGTCGCATCGAGTGTCATAGCAGGTCCTCGAGAGCCCGGCCGACGGCCTCGAACGCGTCCGCATCAGTGGCGGCGCCACGCGCGATCGCCGTCAGCCGTTCGGCGGCGACGCGCATGCGGTCGGCACGCGGCTCCTCCGTCAAGGGGCGTACGATCATGCCGGCGCCCGCGGTGAAGTGAGAGTCCGGATCGATGAGCACGAAGCTGCCAGTGCCTCGATCGGCGGCATAGGCATCATAGATGATCGGCCGTGATGTGGTCACGCGGACGAGGCCGATCTCGTTCAAGTGTAGCCCGCGATCGACGTCGGCCGACACCACGCGCGTGGTCTGCTTGAGGCGGTAGCGCCGCCCCGGTTCGAGCGGACGCTCGTCCATCCAGACGATGTGCGCCTCGAAACGCGTACCGACATTCGGCGTGCCGATCGTCAGCGCGTCGCCGCGACTCGCATCCAACGCGTCTTCGAGCGTGAGCACAACGGACAGCGGCGCCTGCGCGACCGGGAGATCGCCGTCCCGCGTGACGATACGCGCGACCCTTGTGCTTAGACCCGATGGCCACGCCGTGACCGTATCGCCGACACCGACCGTGCCGGACAGAATGCGCCCGGCATAGCCGCGGAAGCCGTCGCTGGGACGCAACACAAGCTGAATCGGATAGCGGAACGGTGCGCCGGCCGCGTGCCGTGCCACATCCACCGTCTCGAGGTACGGAAGGAGGCCCGGGCCGTCGTACCAGGGCGTGCGCGGGCTCGGCGCCATGACGTTGTCGCCATACAGTGCGCTGATCGGCACCGCATGCGCGCGCGCGCCAGCGAGCAAGTCAGAAATCTCGGCAACGATCCGCTCGAATACCTCCTGCTCGAATCCGACCAAGTCCATCTTGTTGACGGCGACGACGAACTCGTTGATGCCGAGGAGCCGTGCGATCCGTGCGTGCCGGCGGGACTGCGACCGCACGCCGAGGCGCGCGTCGATGAGCACGATCGCCGCGTCGGCCGTGGACGCCCCCGTCGCCATGTTCCGGGTGTACTGGTCGTGCCCCGGTGTGTCGGCGAGGATGAATTTGCGGCGCGCCGTCGCAAAGTAGCGGTAGGCCACGTCGATGGTGATCCCCTGCTCCCGTTCGGCGCGCAGGCCGTCGGTGAAGAGCGAGAAATCGATCGCGCCCGCGCCGCGATGGCGCGACGCGTCTTCGACCGCGCTGACCTGATCGTCGTACACGGCGCGTGAATCGTAGAGCAGCCGGCCGATCAAGGTGCTTTTCCCGTCGTCGACGCTCCCGGCCGTGCAAATGCGCAGCAAATCGGCCATTAAAAGTACCCTTCCCGCTTTTTGAGCTCCATCGAGCCATCCTGATCGTGGTCAATCACGCGGAGCTGGCGCTCCGAGTGGCGCGTGGCGACGAGCTCCTCGATGATCTTCGGGATCGTGTCGGCGTCGGAGCGAATGGCCCCGGTGCACGGCGAGCAGCCGAGCGACCGCATGCGGCAGCGGATGCGCTGCCGTGTCTCGCCAGGGTGCATCGGGACGAACGGCTGTTCGACGATCATGATCGACTCGCCGCGCACGAGCACCTCACGCTCTCGAGCGAGATACAGCGGCACAATCGGAATGGCCTCGGCGGCGATGTAGTGCCAGATGTCGAGCTCCGTCCAATTTGAGAGCGGGAACACGCGCACGCTCGCGCCCGGGGCGAGGCGGCTGTTGAGGAAGGTCCAGGGCTCCGGGCGCTGCCGCTTCGGGTCCCATTGCCCATGGGCGTCACGCACGGAGAACACGCGCTCCTTGGCGCGGGACCGCTCCTCGTCACGCCGCGCGCCACCGAATGCCGCGTCGAATTGTCGTGCGCTGAGGGCATCGAGGAGCGCGCGCGTCTTGAGCAAACCGCAGCACGTCTGGGTTCCCACGGCGAAGGGCTGCGTACCGGCCGCGATCGCGTCCGCGTTCGTGTGCACGATCAGGGTGGCCCCCGCCTCGGCGGCGTACCAATCGCGAAACGTGATCATCTCGCGAAACTTGTACGTCGTGTCGATGTGGAGGAGCGGGAATGGAATCGGCGCTGGGTAAAAAGCCTTTTGCCCCAAGCGGAGCAGCACCGACGAGTCCTTGCCGATCGAATACAACATGACGGGCCGCTCGAATTCGGCGACGACCTCCCGAATGATCTGAATGCTTTCCGCTTCGAGAATGCGAAGGTGATCCGAGAGATGTGTCACGCGACGGGGCGAAGGAGTGGCGGGAACCGGGAATGTGGCCATGGCGATACGAGTTAGACCGTTGAGGCGGTCGATGACGCGGTTACGGACGCCGGTCGCGCGGCGACCGAGACCCGCAGATAGCGGTAGAGCGCCACCGCGTCGAACGCCAGGACAGCGGCGAACGGCAGATAGGCCGCCGATCCGTCGATGACATGAAGAGCCCGCAGAAACGTCGATACGCCGAATGCGACGATCGCGGCGTCGACACTCATGCAGGCGCGCCGGAACGTCTCCGCATTCATACGCCGAATCAGCGCGACACCGACCGGCAGCCCGATCGCGACACTGGGCAGCATCCACACCAACGCCAACGCGCTCGATGCCGCGAAGAGTCCGGCGTGCAGGTATAGCGCCGCCGTGAACGCGGACTCGGCGAAGCGCACCATGCCGAGTCCCGCGCGGAAGTCTTGCTTCGCGTACCCCTGGTTGTTGAGGAACATCGCGAGCGGCGGGCCGGAGATCGTAGTAATCGCGTACAGCGCACCGAGGCCCCCGCCGAATGCCACGCCCACGGCGCGCCGCGACCGAACGGCGCGGCGATATCCGACCGTCTGCAGCAAGATGAGCGGCAAAAGCACGAGGAACGTCGTGAGCCTGACCCACTCTGGATCGACGTGCGTGAGCGCCGCTGTGCCCAGCACCACGCCGGGCACGAGCCCAGCGATGATCCAGGCTGACGCGCGCCAAACCCGCGGGAGGGCATGTCGGCTGGACCAGAGCACATAGCCGTTGAGGCCCAGCTCGAGTAGTACCAGTGGCGGATTGAGCCGCCGATTGCCCACGACGAGCAGCGCCAACGGCACGGTGATGGACGAGAATCCATAGCCGATCGCACCGTTGACGATGGCCGCGACGAGCGTGATGAGCGAGAGGGCAACCATGTGTCGTTTACGCAGGCCGATCGAGACTTCCCTGGCGCCGGCGTGCGACAGGACTACGTCTCGGCATTGGAACAGTTCTCCGGAAATGGCTTCGGTACAAACAAAAAGGCCGCTCGCAATCGAGCGGCCGGACGGTGAGTCCCCGTGAAGGCTGAGTTCCCGAGTGTACTACGGGATCGCCGCCTCCGGCCGCGAGAGTGTGTCAGCACACGCACAAGAACAGCGACACACGTGCATCGGATAACCAGCACGACAACATGCTGTCCCGTACACCGCGGCGGGGGTGAGGGCGGTAGCGAGACCGGAGATCGGGGCGAAGCGAAGCGCGGACATGTGCGGCATCAACGCAATCAAAGGCGAAAGAGTTCCCGGCGTCAAGGGCACTCGTGGATTTTGGCGACGGGCCCCGAGCAACGGACCCTGATCGTTAAGAGAGCGCGTAGCAACTGGCGCCGGCGACATACCGTGTAGAAACGAATAATAGAGGCGGGATGAACCCTCGTCGAGGCAAACCCGCGAACCAGCATGGTGAGGACCGGTTGCCGTGATCAGCGTCGTCAGCCAGCTACGTGTGGATTTGAGCACGCCGGCGACCGCCCAGGAGGCCGATTCACGGCGAATTACGGGAGCTCGTTGCGACAGGCGGCCATCGGCGGCGTGGGGATCGTGTTGCAACCGGAAACCGTGTTGGCGGAAGAGATCACGGCGGAGCGTCCTATGTGCCCACGCCCATCTATCTGGCCTATGCGCCGAATCGTCGTCTGACCGCTAAGATTGCGGACGATGACCGATTTTCTGCTCGCCAGATTTTCATGAGGCCGCTCCGGCGTTCACCAGCCAACAGGCCGCGGTGAAACGGACTTCTGTGCCATGCACGTAGGGCTCGGACGCCGCGCGTACCGTCTCGACGATACGCGCTTGCGTGACGTCGTCCAGCGCGTGGAACACGCGGCCGAGGGGACCGATTCTCGTGAAGTACGATATCAGGTCCCGCTCTCTGAGCGTGCAGGCGACGTCGATCGGCTGAATGGTGATATCGGACCACCCGCTGTCGGCCAGAATGCGAAAGCCTTCGTCGCGGTCCGCAAAGGCAAATGCGCCTGGCCCGTCCGGCCGCCGTGGCTCGAGGTTCGGCAGCATCTGCGCCGCGGCGCGCTCGGGCGTCGTCAAGAATAGATTCTCCGAGGGACCGCGCCAGGCGATGAACCGTAGTAGGCCGTGAACCGTGGCGGCCCGCCGCACGTTGGCGAAGGCGGCGACCGGGTCGTCAAAGAACAACACGCCAAATCGAGACATCACGAGATCGAACACTCCCGCCTCGAGCGCATACGTCTGCGCATCGCCCACGACAAAGCGCGCCGACGAGCGCTCGTGCTCCGCGCGGGCGCGGGCGGCGGCGATCAGCGGCTCTGAGATATCGATACCGACGCAACGCCCGGACGCTCCGAGTCGTCGGGCGGCAGCCAGTGTCGTGCCGCCGGCGCCGCACCCGACGTCCAGCACGCTCCGGACGGAGCCTCCGGCGCACGGCTCGATGAGCAGATCAGTGAACGGCTGGAACACGTCGTCAATTACGGATTGGAGGTCAACCCACGCGTGTCCGCCGATGCCATTCCAGTACTTGATGGGATCCGTCATGGCGCTCATTCTACAACCTCAAGCCGACTTGAGGTCAATGGGTATGATGGATATCGGGGTCGTTGCGGAGCGGTCGGGTCTACGCGTGTCGACGCTGCGGTTCTACGAAGAAAAAGGGTTGATCGCTTCGACCGGCCGGCACGGTCTGCGCCGCCAGTTCGATCCGAACGTGCTGGAACGGCTCGCCGTCATCGCGATCGGCCGTACGGCAGGATTTTCGTTGGACGAAATCAAGCGCGTGTTCGCGCCGGACGGCCGTGTGCGCATCGATCGACAGATGCTTCGCGCCAAAGCGGACGACCTCGACCAGATGATCGCCAAGTTGACCACGCTCCGTAATGGCCTCCGCCACGCCGCCTCCTGCCCGGCGCCGAGTCACATGGAATGCCCCACATTCCGTCGCCATCTACGGGCGGCGATCCCACGCCATCGGTTGAAGACCGCCAGATAGCGGAGCGCCTCCTGGCTGTCGGCTGGCTGTGACACCCATCCGACAGAAGCGCACAGTGCTCTAAGTGTGAGAGGAGAGACCAGAATGCGTGCCGAAGGCTACGCATCCCAGCTGCCCTGCTCATCATCACTCCGGTCCGCAAGCGTAGACGATAGCTCTCGGCACCCACGCGAGCCTGGGACGCACAATCTCAGCAATATTCAGCGGTGCCGCTGGTGGCGGGCAAGATAACATGGCGTCATCTCCAAGATGAAACGTCACGCCGCTTCCGCGCGATGCGTGACAACGCCCGCGATAAGCATCGCTAGAAATACGCGACCAGTCAGCATCATACGATCGCGCATCCGGCCCAGTGGTGATCGCCGGATGAATGATGACCATCGCATGGGCTCGCCTGTGTCGGCGAAACCCTGAGCGAGCGTCGTGAATCACCCGACTGACGCCCGGCTGTCGCCTGCGCATCCTCCTATGTGACGGGGGTCACATGAATCGAAGAGCGAGAGATGTCGATATGCGGGTGTTCACCCGGGCGCGCAAGGGATTGTTCGTCCATGCCGCGCTGTACGTGATCGTGAACGCACTATTTCTCCTCGACTGGCGAGCGTCCTCACCGTAGTGCTGGGAGCACTCAATGACACAAGCGACACACATTGCAGACGCGACCATGAGTACCACGCCGCGACCGACGCGGCTCGCGACGCTGGTCGCCACCGATGGTAGTGAGGCGGCGCAGCGGGGGATTCGCGTCGCGGCCGCGCTCGAGGCGGCCGGACTCGTTGCACCTGCCGCCGTAGCGGTCGATCCGATCGAGCTCACGGCGATGACGGGCACGCGCCTCGACCCAGCGAAGGCCGTCGAAGCCTGGCTCGGGCCGGAGGCAATCAACGCCTGGCGACTGGCGATTCAGACGGATCTGCGGGCGGCCGGCGGCGGGGACTGGCCCATTCGCCTGCGCGGCGGAGTGTCCGTTCCTGACGCCGTCGCTCGTGAGGTGCACGCTCGGCACTGCGATCTCGTCATCGTCGGTCTCCGCCATCGAGGCACCTTGGCGCAAGTCACCCGGCGCGACACCGCCTGGCGGATCATCGAGCAGGTCGGCACGCCGGTCCTCGCGGTTGCGCCCGGACTCGATCGGGTTCCTCATCATATAGTCGTCGGCATCGATTTCAGCCGTGCGAGCGAGCGGGCAGCCAAGATGGCGGCTCGTCTGCTCGATGCCGGCGGTACGCTGACGTTGCTCCATGCCGAGTCGCAACCCGGTCGGCCGACCGAGGACACGGAAGGGTACGCCCGAATCAACGACGAGGGGTGCGATGCGCTGCTGAATAAGCTGTCGCGCGACATCACGCTTCCCGAAGGAGCGCACCTCGAGACCCTCCGCTCGATCGGCGCGCCGATCGATGTCCTGCGCGAGACGGCCAAGCGATTGGACGCCGACGTGATCGCGGTCGGCCGACAGCACCACGCGCCGTTCACGCGCGCCGTGCTCGGCAGCGTGTCCGCTGAGCTCGTGCATGATGGGCGATGGTCGGTGCTGGTGACGCCCTTGGCGGAGACACCGCCGGCGTAAACCCACGGCCTGCGGTGGATTACTGAGCGAAGCGCCAGGTCACCTGCAGGCCGTGCCGTCCATCGGAGCTTATGGCGGCTGGAAGGAACACACGGTCGATCCAGTTACGTCGGTGTGCGGCGTTCCAACGCACAACGAGCAGACCGCTCAAGGTTCCGATGCCAGCGCCCAAGGTCACGTCGCTCGCCCAGTGCTGGTTCTTGTACACGCGTCCCAACGCGACCCCGGTCGCCAACCCGTAGGACAACGGCCCGACGAACGCCGCGTCACCAGGGTGCCAGCGCGCGATCTCGGCCGTGGTCGCGCTGGCCGCCGCAAAAGCCAGCGTCGTTTCACCAGAGGGAAAGGACGCATCCTGATCGTGCGTGAATCCGCGCCCGAAGCGAAAGTCATACTGGTTCGTCGGGTCCGCGAACGGCCGCGAACGGCCGGCGATGCCCTTGAGTCCTTCCGTAATGGCGCCGGCCAGCACCAGCGCCTCACCGACATGCAGGCCCAGCGCCGCGACCCGCCGCTCGTGGATCACGATCCCGACGAGGTACGTCGAGCCGGCGAGAATCAGCGTTCCGGGGTCCGCGAGCACATCGAGACCATCGGCCACGTCGCGGAATGCCGTGGTATGTTGAACCGGACCAGCCTGCGCCGCTCGCTGAATGCGCCGATCGGCCGGCAATAGTAGTGCGCTGCCCGCGATAAACGCCCCACCCACCACGGCGTCGCGCCACGTGGCAACCGGTGCCGCGTCCGTGGCTGTGGAGTCCACGCTGGTTCGGACGTGTGTGCTCGACCCACTATCCTGTGCTCGCGCTCGAGAGGGGCAGATAGTCACACCGACACTTAGTCCAAGCAGGCGCAAAAAGAGTCGCGACCGATTGGCGATCATTTGCGAGATCCCCTCAGAGGTGACACCCAACCTAACGGGTGTCGGCGTGGATCGCCGGCCGTGCGTCTACCAGCGAGACCCGATCGGCCATGCCCGAAATCGCCACGTTGTGCGTGATGACGGCGGTCGTCGTACCGAGCTCACGGTTGACCGTATCGATGGCGGCCAGCACGAGCTTGCCGGTCTCGTAATCCAAAGCACCCGTGGGCTCATCGCACAGTAGTACGTCGGGCCGTTTGGCTATGGCTCGTGCTATTGCCACACGCTGCTGCTCGCCGCCCGACATCTGGGCCGGAAAATGGGCCGCACTATCAGCCAACCCCACCAAAGCCAGCGTATCCGCCGGTCGCATCGGGTTCTGGCTGATCTCGGTGACCAGGGCGACGTTCTCCAATGCCGTGAGACTCGGCATCAGGTTGTAAAATTGGAAGACGAACCCGACGTGCTCGCGACGATACCGCGTGAGCTAAGGGATATTCAGCAGTGTCGACTTGCCGCTGCCGGACGGCCCGAGCCACACGAGCAACTCTCCAGCGTACAGATCGAGATCGACCGATTGCAGTGCCGAGACGTCGACGTCGCCCATCCGATAGATCTTCGTCAGTCCGCGCGCGTGAAATACCGCCTCGTTCTCGGCCACTGAGGGACGAGCATGGTCGCGAGTCCTGAGCAGCGTAGTCATTGGCGACTCGCTCGCAACGCGTTGACGATGACGGCGACGTCGATCAACTCCTGAAGCATGGCACCGAAGGTTGGCGGAATCAGTCCGAACACGGCGCAGACCATCGCGGCGCCGCTGAGCCCGAGCCCCGCCCAGATACTCTGTTTCGCGATCCGGACCGTCGATCGGCCAATGCGAACCGCGTCGGCGATCCGGGAGACATCGTCGACCAGGAACACGACATCAGCCGCCTCCGCGGTGATACCTCCTCCGTGACCGGCGAGGGCCACGCCGACGGCGGCACTCGAAAGCGCTGGCGCATCATTCGTCCCATCACCGACCATGACGACGCGTTCGCCCGATCGCGTCAGCTCGCGCACCATGCGATCCTTATCAGCTGGAAGGAGGCCACCATGCGCCTCGTGGATGCCCGCGGCGATGGCTACGTCCTGGGTATAGCGCTCCTGGTCGCCCGACAGGAGGATGACCCGATGGACGCCGAGCCGATCGAGATCCCCGACGATCGTCGCGGCTGACGAACGCATCTCATCGGCAAACTCGATGAGGCCCGCTGCCTCTGCACCGATCGCGACGTACGCTCGGAGGGCGGTGTCGGCTGGATCGATGGCCGCAAATGTCGCGGCGGCGGACGGACACCGTTCGCTCACGAAGGCTCGCGACCCTACAACTATAGGTACGCCCTCGACGAGACCGGAGACTCCCTGCCCAGGCGCCTCGACCACATCGTCGGCCGCCGGAATGGACATGTTGTCCGCTTCGGCGGCTTCGACGACCGTACGGGCGAGCAGGTGGCTCGACCCGTGCTCCACGGCCGCCGCGCCACGGAGCACATCCATCGTATCCAATCCGGGCGCCGGGACGATCCGGCGGATACGGGGACGGCCGATGGTCAGCGTCCCCGTCTTGTCGAAGACCGCCACCGTGACGCTCGCGAGCTGCTCGATCGCGCCGCCATGGCGCACGATGATTTGGCGCCGCGCCGCTCGGTTGATGCCGCCGATGATCGCGACGGGGGCCGCCAGTATCAGCGGGCACGGCGTCGCGACGACGAGTACGGCCAGGACCCGGATCGGATCGCGCGAGACGAGATACGCGATGCCGCAGACGAGCAGTGTCAGCGGCGTAAACCATACGGCGTACCGGTCCGCGAGCCGCTGCAGCGGCGCCTTGCTCGATTGCGCCGAGCGGACGAGATCGACGATGCGGGCGTACTGACTTTCTCGCGAGATCGCCGTCACACGGACCGTGAGCGGACCCTCGCCGTTCGCGCTGCCGCTCATGAGCGTGACGCCCGACACGGCGCGGACTGGCATGGGCTCGCCAGTCAGGCGTGACGTATCCACATGCGAGTGTCCACCGATGACGACCGAGTCGCACGGAACGAGATCACCGGGTCGCACGAGGAGCGTGTCGCCGATCGCGATCCACTCCGCCGGAACATCCTCGACGCCCTGATCGGTCACGCGATGCGCATGCCGCGGTGCTGCTTCTTCCAGCGCTCTCACCGCGGCCGACGCGCGCCCTGCGGCATAGCGCTCGAGCGCCTCGCCGCCGCTCTGCATGAGCACAATCACCAGGCCGGCGAACGGTTGTCCCAGAACGAATGCCGTCACAATGGATAGCGCGGCCACGAGATCGGAGGCGAATCGACCGGCGATCATCCCGCGCGCTGTACGCCACACGATCGGCGCACCGGTCGCGATGAGACCCACGTCCCAGATCCAATGTGCAGCGGTCTCATCGTGGACGAGGAGATGGAGCACGCCACCGGCAACCAAGAACGCGACGGCTGAACCCGGCAGCCAGGTGACCGCGAACCAGCTTGTGAACCGCGTGTGCTGGGACGGTCCCGGCTCCGAAGCGACGACTTGGGCGACCGCGGTCATATCGCAATGTCGCTTGGGTACCACGACCTGAGGCGTCGGGCGGTTTCCGGGCTTGTTGTCCGGGTAACGCCGACATGATCTGGCGTCGGCGGCGTTACCCTGTGTTCACGTATGTCGGACGCGGAATTCACGATCGCCACGAATTTGTTCGTCGCGGGCCTCATTGGCCTCGCGGTCGGTATCGAGCGCGAGTGGTCGGGCCACGCCTCCGGCCCGCTCGGACGATTCGCGGGTGTCCGCACGTTTCTCATTCTAGGACTGACCGGCGGCGTCGGGGGGTCGCTCGCCGTGGCACACCCAGCCGTCGCCGTCACCGTCATCGGGAGTGTGGCGCTCCTGACGATTGTCGCCTACTGGCGAGCCACCGGGCAACCACAAGCGACGCTCGACGGAACCTCCGAAACCGCCGCACTTGCCGTCCTGGCGTTTGGCGCCATGGCGGGTCTCGGATACCGCGCGCTCGCTGGTGCGCTGGCCGCGGTCGTGACCTTGGCGCTCGGTGAAAAGGAAACCATGCATCGACTGGTCCGACGCATCGGTGTACCGGAGATGCGGGCCGCGCTCGAGTTCGGCGTGCTCGCGCTGGCCGTCTGGCCCATGCTGCCCGACGGACCCTTCGGCGGTCCATTGGAGATCCGCCCTCGTCTCATCTGGGGCGTTGTGCTGCTCTTCTCCGGGCTCAACTTCGCGGGATATCTCGCCCGCCGCATCGCCGGCGAAAGTCGTGGCGATGTGCTCACCGGCGCACTCGGCGGTCTCATTTCGTCTACAGCGGTGACGCTGGATTTTGCTCGCACCAGTCGCGCCGAGCCAACTCATGCCCGCTCACTCGCCATGGGCGTCGCGGCCGCGTGCGGCGTCCTCTTGCTGCGCGTGCTGCTCTCTACATCGCTGCTGGCACCATCACTGGGTCTCGCACTGAGCCCGCTCATCATTGGGCCCCTGCTCGTCGCGGCGGCGACCGTCGCGTCGGCCTTCCGGAAGCCGTCCGAAGACTCGACCGCCCCGCGCCTCGCACCTCGCAATCCGTTGGGCCTCTGGTCAGCGCTTCGCATGGGCCTCCTGCTCCAGTTGCTGCTGACGGCGTTCCAACTCACCCAGCACGCGTTCGGCCGCCTCGCGCTCCTGCCGATGGCGGCATTGCTCGGTGCGGTCGACGTCGATGCGCTGACGGTGAGCGTCGTGACGTTTGTCCAATCGGGCGGCGCGCCTGATGTAGCAGCACGGGCCATGGTGATCGGCATCATATCGAATACGGCAATCAAAACCATCATGGCGATCACGTTCGGCGCCCCGCGCTTCCGCGGCGCCACCGTCGGACGACTAGTTCTGCAGGGGGCCGCCCTTGGCGCAAGCGCCGCGTTGGCGGCGGCACTCTAGGAGCGACGATGAGCATGGATCACCCGTTCCGCCGGGGACCGGTCGTTCTCGGAACGGCCGGCAATGACGTGTCGGCTGCGGGACCGAAGCGGTTGGGCAACCGACTGCATGGTGTCGGCGGCTTCCCTACACGCATTGATGTCTGTCGGGATTCCCCTGAGATCCGGTCAGGAGGCAACGGCGCTTTTGTGGTGAGTCGCCTCACTTCGTAAAGCCGCGCGCCGCTTATCGTACGGCCGGACCTTCAGTGTGGAGCGCTCGATCATGCCAAATTTCATCCCTGATCCATTGCACCCAGCCGTCGTCCACCTGCCGATTGCGCTCGCGGTGCTGCTCCCGTTCTTCACCGCCGGCTCGTTCTGGGCGATTCGTCGCGGCATCAAACCAGCCCGAGCATGGTTGCTGACGACGGGGCTGCTCGGGTTGCTGGCGCTGAGCGCCGGCGTGGCCGTGCAGACCGGCAAGACCCAATCGGACCGCGTCGAACAGACAGTAGGCGAAGCCGCGGTCGACCAGCATGAGGAGGCTGGCGAAGCGTTCCTGATGATCTCCGCGATCGTGTTTGCGGCCTCTTTGGCCGGCCTCGCCGGCGGCTTGTTTGGTCGCCTCGCACGTGGCGCCACGGTGCTCGGTGTGCTCACACTGTTTATCGCGGTGTGGCTCGTCGGCCATTCGGGCGGCGCGATTGTCTATCATTCGGGCACCGCGATCGGTGCCGCCGCGAAGACGGCACCCGCGCCAGCCGCCACACGGAACCGTGACTGAGTCGACCAACGGGATCGCGCTGGCATCGGCGGCCGCCCGCGGTCACGACGAGGGCCGCACCACACCGGAGGATGAGACGGTGTGGCGGCGGCGCGTCGCGCTGGCAACCGGGTACGCGGCGGCCGGAGTGGCGGGCCTCGCCATCCTATGGTATGCCCGCGTGTTCGTGTTCCTGCTTTTCGGCGGTCTCTTGCTCGCGCTGTGCCTGGAGAGCCTCGCATCAGCCGTCGCGCGGCGCACATCCATGGCACGGCGGACGGCACTGCTTCTTGTTCTGGGCGCCATGGGCGGCCTGCTCGCGCTCTTGATCTCGTGGCGCGGCCCTTCGGTCATCGATCAACTGCAGCAGTTGCAGGGACGCCTTCCGGCCGCGTTCCGTTCACTCGGGGAACGACTGGCGGCGTATCCGGTCGCTCAGTCGGCCGCGGCGCAGCTGACCGCGCTGAACGGAGCGATCGCGTCGAACATGCTGACGATGGCTCAGCGCGTGGTGTCGTCGACGACCACCTTTGCCGTGGCGCTGGGCATTGTGGTCTTCGTCGGCATGTATGTCGGCGCCGAACCTGCCCGGTACGTGGATGGGGCGCTCGCGATGATCCCGCCGGCGCGACGACCGGACGCGCGCATCCTGCTCTCACGCGTGGCCCACTCGCTTCGGTGGTGGTTGGTTGCCAAAACGTTGTCCATGCTCGCCGTCGGGACGCTGGTCACCGTAGGCTTGCTGGTGCTCGGCATCCCGCTCGCGGGCACGTTCGGATTGCTCGCCGGTCTCTTGACGTTCATCCCGAATGTCGGACCGATGTTGTCCGCCGTTCCACCACTCATCCTTGCGCTGGCCATGAGTCCTGGTCGCGCATTGGCAGTGGCGGCGCTGTTCGTGAGCGTTCACATCATCGAAGGTATGGCGCTCACCCCGCTGCTCGAGCGGCGAGCCGTGCGACTGCCGCCGGCGCTCACCCTGGCCGTCCAACTGATCTCAGCGACCATGGTGGGTCCGATCGGCGTCGCGCTCGCCGCGCCACTCACCGCCGTGGGCTTATGTCTGGCTCGGGATCGTTTCCAGGATGTGGAATGATACAACCACGCCTCGCGCTTCAGGCGATCTTCGGAATCGCGCTCGTCGGCACGGTGTTCTCTGGCGTGCTCGGCTAAGGAGGAGCTCGACGCGCAGCTGTCGCGCATTGACCGGCCATGCTTCGGGCTCACCTGCCGCTCACCGCGAACGCCGAGTCGCGAGGCACGAGCCCATGAGTATCCCTCGCCGCGCAGATCCCGCCCGCGATCCAGATCGCCGTCGCCCCCCGTGCAACCGCATTCGCGCCTCGCGTGGGGCGTGCGCTTCGCTGATTACGAGAATCCAGCGCACATCAAGCCGTGCGCTGGCTCAGACTGTACTCTCTGGTTTCGACCGCACAACAGGCCACCGGCGCGTGTTCCGCAGCGCGGCAGCCTGTGGGAACAGAGCGCGACCAGCATCGTGAGAACCGGTGGCCGTGATCGGCGTCGTTTGCCAGCTACGTGTCGGATTTCAGCACGCCGGCGACGGCCCAGGAGTCCTTTGACACCTCCGAGATGATGATCTCCACGCTATTGATCGGACAATCCAGCGTCTCGACCGCGACCCGCGTTGCCTCACGAACAAAGTTCCGTTTCTGATCCACGGTGCGCCCGGGATGCATTTCCAAGTACAAGAACGGCACGAATACCTCCATTGAGAGGCGCGACCCCAGTGGCCCGCCAACGTCCTTACTTTACGGCGTCGCGGCACAGCGATAAACGATCAGCGAGTTGGATCACTCCCAACCCCTCGGTTGCGAATCATGGATAAGCTGGCGAGCATGGCGATGTTCATTCGTGTGGTCGACTGCGGCAGCTTCGCCGCCGCCGCCGAATCCCGCGGGATCTCCGCGACAATGGTGGGCAAGTACATCCGCGCCGCCGAGCAACGACTGGGGGCGCGGCTTCTCCATCGGACGACGCGCCGGCAGACGTTGACGGACGTGGGAGCGTTGTACTATGAGCGCTGCAAGCACGTGCTGGCCGAAGTCGCCCTGGCCGAGAGCACCGCTACCGAATTGCACCGCAAGCCCCGTGGCGTGTTGCGGATCGTGGCGCCCGTCGGCTTTGGCACCGAGTGCCTGACGCCGGCCATAGCGGAATACTTGAACCGTTACCCGGACGTCAAAGTTGATTTGACGCTGGACAATGGTCGGCCGGATTTGCTGGCCGGCGGCTTCGAATTGGCGATTCAAATGGGCGAGGTGTTCGACACCTCATTGATCGCGCGACCTCTGCGTCCGTACCGTCGCATCCTCGCGGCCAGCCCCGAATACGTATCACGCCACGGCCTGCCTTCCCATCCCAGCGATTTGAAGCAGCACGTGTGCCTGGGCTTGTCGTACTGGCGGCATCGCGACCGATGGTGCTTGGAGGGACCCGGCGGAGCGCGGTGCGAGGTCGAGGTCGATGGCCGATTCACGGCGAATTACGGGGGCTCGTTGCGACAGGCGGCCATCGGCGGCGTGGGGATCGTGTTGCAACCGGAAACCGTGTTGGCGGAAGACATCACGGCGGGGCACCTCCTGCCGATTCTCCCGGATTGGTCCTATGTGCCCACGCCCATCTATCTCGCCTATGCGCCGAATCATCGTCTCACCGCCAAATTGCGGACGATGACCGATTTTCTGCTCGCCAGATTTTCATGAGGCCGCTCGGCCGTGCACAAGCCAGCGCGCGGAACACGTGGCTGACGGCGCGCGAGGCAGCCGAGGACCTCGGCCGTCGTGAAAAGCCCCAGATGCCCCCACGCGGCGCCCGAGCGCGTCGAACCCGCGGCACAGCGCGACACTGGCCAACGAATTTAGTAGTCGCCACTACTGCTGCTGCTTTTCTTTGCGAAGTGTTCTTCAGTCATGATCAACTCCGACTGAATGAGCCACCTGCCGTCCTCCTTGGAAACGACGTACTGGTGATGGATCCTGCGCACCGGCATCGGCTTCCCGATTGTCGGGTCGGTCTGACCAACGACCTCCTCGTATTCGTATACCACCGCCACATCTGGCCTCACGAATCGGACATCGACCGTATCCGAACCCGGGGCATCCCTGCCTGACTGGTAAAAAGCGGAGTGGGCCAATTGATCGAATTTCTTCACCAACGCGTCCCGGCCGTGTAGCCGGTCGCCGAACGAATTCGTCCAATCCGCATCGACCGCGTATTGCCGTGCTTTGGTGGCATTCTTGTTGTCGCCATCCGCGCCTTGAAGTAAGGCCCTGATGGCGGACTCGTCGTCGGACGGGCCACGACTCTGTGCCCGCACCGCTGAACTGATGAGAAGAATGGCGCCCCAGACCAGCCATCCGTTCGTTCGCGCCAGCGTAGCCATGGTTCTTCTGTCTCCCGTACCGAGTCCTGTTCCATTCTATGCTTCAGCGCCAAGGAATATAATCGCCCACGGTCCACTGAAGACGAGCTGCCGGCGGTTCTGCACCGTGGATTCCGTGAGGCGAGTCAGGAATCGAACGGGATGGTGGAGGCGTTCATGAACACCATGCGGCGGGACTACGTCGACGGCGCGGATCTGTCCACGGCCACCGTCGTGCTGGCGCAGCTCGCCCACTGGATCACCGATTACAACCACGTGGTCCCCGACCTCGCGCTAAGCTATCAAGCTCCGGTGGAATACCGCCGGACGATGGCGACACCTTAGGTCAGCGAGTGTCTCACCAATCGGGGGTCGAAGCAGTTGCTGGCTGCACACGAAAGTGGGCGTGTCTACGATCGATGTCTAGCCGGTATGGGCATGCCTCGGAAACCAGCGGTCGAGGTTACGTCGGACGCACGCGTGTACCTAGTGGACGACCGTAACAACGAGTGGCGCGTGCACGACATCTGTTACGGGCCACCGCATGAACTGGAAGCCGCGAGACTGCTATCGGATGTCGTTAGCATCATTGGCCACAGAAGCATAAGATTTTGGCCTCACTTCATAGAACCAAGGAGCGTCTGATGGTCGGCTCAGCGGCGCAGCCACAACTGCCCACCGTCACTTCTGTCCTCGACATGCTCTATGGCGTTGTCGAGCAAGAGGTCGTTTCCGCTGCTGAAGCTATGCCCGAAGACAAGTATTCCTTCGCGCCTACCAATGGCGAGTTTAAAGGCGTACGCACTTTCGCTGAACAGGTGAAACACATCGGCTTCGCCAATCACCTTTATTTTGGCCCGCTCATG
>DASRDS010000024.1:0-3843 GCA_035652495.1 Gemmatimonadaceae bacterium | reverse complement strand
ATCGCGTTGCCGCCGTGTCGCAGCATTTCGGCGCCGACATGCGTGGCCAGCGGCGCATCGGTCGCGACCATGCCATGCGGCGCGGTCGCCCCCGGTGTGTCGAGGTGATAGGGCCAACTCGCCGGGACCTCGATGGCGGTTGACGTCGAGTGTGCGGTGCAGGCGGTAGCGACGCCGACGACTACGAGTGTGCTCGCGATTCTCATGGCTCCAAAATAGTATAGTTCAACATGGCAATCGGTGAACCGCTCGCCGGGCGCTACAAGATCGAGCGTGAGCTCGGACGTGGCGGCATGGCGACCGTGTACCTGGCGGAGGATGAACGCCATCACCGCAAGGTGGCGATCAAGGTCCTGCACCCGGAGCTGTCGGCGATCCTGGGGCCTGAGCGGTTCCTGAAAGAGATCGAGCTCACGGCGAGCCTGCAGCATCCGCACATCCTGCCGCTGTTCGACAGCGGCAGCGCGAATGGCCACCTGTACTATGTGATGCCGTACGTCGCGGGCGAGTCGCTGCGGGCGCGGCTCGGGCGGGAGCGGCAGCTGCCGATCGCCGACGCGATGCGGATCGCGACCGAAGTCGCCGATGCCCTCGAGTACGCGCACCAGCGCGGCGTGATCCATCGGGACATCAAGCCCGAGAACATTCTCCTCCAAAGTGGCCACAGCCTCGTGGCCGATTTCGGGATCGCACTCGCGGTCGAGCAGGCGAGCGGCCAGCGGCTCACGCAAACGGGCCTCTCGCTCGGCACGCCGCAGTACATGAGTCCCGAGCAGACCATGGGTGAGCGCGAGGTCGGTCCGCGCTCCGACGTGTACTCGCTCGGCGTCGTGACGTACGAGATGTTGATCGGCGAGCCGCCGTTCGCCGGGCCGACGGCGCAGGCGATCGTGGCCAAGATGATGACCGACGAGCCGCGGTGGCTCATCCCGCAACGCCGCAGCGTGCCTCCGGCCGTCGAGGATGCCGTACTAACGGCGCTCGAGAAGCTTCCGGCCGATCGGTTTCCGACCGCGTCGGCGTTCGCGCAAGCGCTCGCGAAACACGATGGTCCGCAGGCACGGCGTCCACGCGACGATCGGTCGAATCGTATTTCAGCGCTTGGAGTCGTCGCGTACGCCGTTCCGACGATAGCGCTCGTCGCCATGGCGTTCGTGCTCGGGCGCGGGCTCACGACGACCCGGTCGCCGGTCGAGACGTTGGGCCGTTCCACCAAAGTGACGTGGGAACGCGGACTGCACATCCTGCCGGCGATCTCGCCCGATGGGCGTTCGGTGGCCTACGCCGCCGCCACCGCGGCGAACCTCAAGATCTACGTCCGCCAGGTTACGGGGGGGCGCGCGACGCAGGTCGTCGACGATTCGACATCGACCGAGTCGAATCCTTCATGGTCGCCCGATGGCTCGCGCCTCCTTTTCCTGTCGAAGGGCGGCGTCTGGAGCGCCCCCGCATCCGGCGGCACGGCGCGACCCGAGGTCCCGCCGGTGTCGAATGGCGCGATCACATCGGCGGCCTGGGCGAAAGACGGCCAGACGATCGCCTACACGGTCGGGGACTGGCTTTACATCCGGAGCCCGGGCGGTCAGGTCAAGCCGCTGGCGCGGATCGCCGATGCATCGTTGTGCCAATGGTCGCCCGACGCCACGCGCATCGCGTGCGCCGCGTTCAACTCGTACTACTCGCGCGCCGGCGCGCTGTTCGACAACCGATTGCCGAGTCTGATCATGGTGGTGCGCGTCAGCGATGGCGCCGTCACGCCCTTGACCGACAGTCTGTCGATCAACCAGAGTCCCGTCTGGTCGCACGACAGCCGCTGGCTGTACTTTGCTTCCAATCGACTCGGCCCGATGGATATCTACGCCGTGCGCCTCACGCGCGGCGGCCGCGCTGACGGAGCACTGGTCCGTCTGACGACGGGCCTCAACGTGCATACGTTCTCGACCACGTCGGCGGGGAATCGCTTCGCGTACGACGTGTATCGGTCGACCGCGAACGTGTGGTCCCTGCCGTTCCCGCCGAACGGCGCCACGGAGGCCGCGGCGACGCAGGTGACGCACGGCACGCAGGTCGTCGAAGAGGAGACGGTCTCCGGTGACGGGAAGTGGCTCTTCTTCGACTCGCAAGTGAGCGGGACGGCGCTCATCTATCGGCAGCGACTGCCGAACGGCGATCCGGAACCGCTGACCTCCGGGACCAGCGAAGATTTCTACCCCGACCTCTCGCCCGATGGACGAGAAATCGCGTTTCATTCCTGGCGATCCGGGAATCGCGACATCTACGTCATGCCGCTCGACGGCGGCCCCATCCAGCAAGTCACCGCGACCCCGCTCCAAGAAGCGGCGCCAAACTGGTCGCCCGACGGCAAAGCGCTGACCTACGGCATCTTCGGCATTCCCGGTGCCGTCTACGTCTCGCATCGGAATGCGGATCGGACATGGGGCCCGCCGATCAAACGCGCCGACGTCGGATCGTTTCCGATGTTTTCGCCCGACGGACGCTCGATCGCGTATTCGACCTATCTCTACGGTGGATCGCTCGACGTCATCAGCCCCGACTCCGGCGCGGCGCGCGTCGTCGTTGACTCGGCCAACGGCGTGACCGCCGGCCAACCGTTATGGAGTCGCGACGGGAAAACGCTCTACTTCAAGAGCCACGACGCGCGTGGGAACGCCGAGTTCTGGTCCGTGCCAGCGACCGGTGGACGACCCACGCTTTTGCTGCGCTTCGACGATCCGATGCGTCCGTCCAATCGTACGCAGTGGGCGTTGGGGCCTGGTCGCATGTACTTCACGATCGAGGAGCAGCAGAGTGAGGTGTGGGTGATGGATGCGACTTTACCCTAAAATCGGGTTATTTCACCCACGTCTGTCTGTGTCGCGTAGAGAAATCGCGGATTAACGGTCGGCACACTCGGTGCATTGACCGCTCTCGTGCGCACAACACTCGCAGTCTTCATAAGTCTGCTGGCGGCCGGTGGTCATCGGGACGGACCCGTGTTCGCGGTCGCGCCGACCTCGCTCAACAACTTGTCGCCGAACCCCGACACGCGCGGCGATCTGGCCGTGATCCCAACCCTCACGCACGATGCCGCTGACCGACTGGCCGCGTGTGGCTACTCTGTCGTGGGCCCCGAGTCCGCGCCCGGCGGCGCCGGCCAGAGTCCCGGCTACCTCTTCGAGCACGGCGATGTCGCGGCCTCGTGGGGCGCCGAGCATCACGCCGACTTTGTTCTGGTCGGCCGACTGAATCGCATCGGCCGTTGGGAAGCGGACTGGGAAGTCCAAGTCGTCTCTGTCGCCCAACAGCGCGTCATCGACACGCGCGCCATCGAGCTCAAGGGCTTCGGTCTCGACTCAGCCCTGACCGCGCGCCTCGCCACACGGGGTGCCGCATGGCTCATGGACCAGGTGACCCAGTCCGTCGCACACGCGAGTGGTGGCGCGAGTAACCCACGACCGTGTCACGCTTAGCTCTACCCGGATAGCTACCGGCGGATCGAGCGGATGCCCGACCCGCCGGTATGAATCGAGAACTACCGCTCGGCTAGCGAGCGACTCTCGTCACGTTCTCGGCCGCGGGACCTTTCTGGCCCTGCACGATCTCGAACTCGACGCGCTCACCCTCGGCCAGCGACTTGAAGCCGTTGCCGTTGATGGCCGAATGATGGACGAAGCAATCCTTCGCGCCACCCTCCGGAGTGATGAAGCCGAAGCCTTTGGCGTCGTTGAACCACTTGACTGTTCCTGTCGTACGCATGGATCTCTACCTGTTGTGCGGAAGTGTTGTCAGATATGAGCGAAAATGGGCACCGGGCAACACCACCGAAAAACAAAAATCGGGATT
>DASRDS010000023.1:0-7594 GCA_035652495.1 Gemmatimonadaceae bacterium | reverse complement strand
GAGATGCGCCGCCAGCTGTCGAACCCGCGTGCCGCCGCGTCGACGGCGCGAATCAGATCCGGCAGACCGGCATGGCTCGCCGTACCGACGACTCGCCCCGTCGCCGGGTCGAAGACGTCGAACTGTCGGCCGTCGGCGCTGTCTGTCCAAGCGCCATCAATGAACAGTCGCGTGTGCACGGGTGCGGATTCGGTCTCTACGGCCGTTGTCCTACTGCTTCTTCTGACCGGCCGCGGCGGCGGCCTTCTCTTCGGCACGCGCGCCGGCCAGGATATCCATCAGCGCGTAGTTGCCCTCGCCGCACGCGTACTCGTACAGCGGCTCCTTCGTGGCTTTCATCGGAATTTCCCCGGACCACGGATGCGTGTAGATCGCGGGGTTCTCGACCGTGAACTGATAGAGCAACGTGTCGGGCCCCGTGCGCGTGAACCGCTCGACGACGTGCATCTGATCGTTGTTCGGCGCCAGGCCCGAGCGGCCGCCACCGCCCCCGATGAAGTTGCGCTTCGAGTTCATGTTCGTCGTATCCACGACGAGCGTGTCGCCTTCCCAATGACCGCGCGAGCTACCGACCCACTGCCGAACATTCGAGTTCAACTGCGGGTGATTGCCGATGGGGATCATCCGAACGTCGTGGATCATTTCCACCAGGATGGCAACGTTATCCGGCGTCTGAAAAATCTGGTACGTGTTGTTGTAGAAGGTCGGCAACATCGGCGGACCGCTCGTAATCCACGTCAGGCAGCGCTCGATGTTGTCGCGGAATTCCGGACCGTCGGCGGGATGCTGCCGCGCGTACTCACGATTCTGCTCGAGCAGCTTTGCGGTCTCGGGTGTGTGCGGTAGCCGGCCTTCCGGCCCGACGATGATCGACGAGCGGTTGTTGTCGAGGACCGGTTTCCCGAGCTGCCACCATGTCGCGTTGTAATCGCCGATGCCGCCACGACCGCCCCTGGCGTTCGGAGCCGTCGCGCCCGCCTTCGCATCGGCTTTTGCGTCTGGTTCGGCAGTTGCCGTCGCCTTGTCGCTGCGCTCGACGTCATTTTCGTTTTGCTCGTCGCGGTTTCCGCGTCGCAGCAGTTCGGCGGCTTGCTCTTTCGTCAGAAACTCGCCGTGGCCCGGCGTGCGCTCCAGCGGAACGACCGTAGCATTCGTCCAGAGCCCTTGAAGGTCCGGCTTGCCGTCCGGGGTCCTCGGCACAGCCCATCCAGGCTTCACAGCGGGCTTCGCCGACGTCTGCGCCGTCGGCTTCGCCGGACGCTGTGTCTGCGCCGGCACGTGCGGGGTCAGACCGATGACCATGGCCGTGATCCATGCGGTCGTGAGAAGCGCCTTCGCGACGAATCTAGGGGTCATGCGTAGCCTCGTCCTGTCCTACCCACCGGTCCGACGCCGGAGTTGTCCGTAGATGAGTTCCTCGACGAACTCCGTGCACTTGAACTCGAGCAACTGCGCGTTGGGCTCGACGTGCTTGTACAGCGGCATCGAGATCTTCCACGGACGAGAAAACGTCTTCGGGTCTTCGATCATCGCGTCGTACTGAAGCACCGTTGCGCTCGTCGGGGTGTAGCGCTCGATGACGTGCAGCTGATCGCTGTGGTAGTCGCCGACGCGGTCGAACCACGTCTTGTCGTTCTGACTGGTCACGTCGACGACGAGCGTGTCACCATCCCAATGACCGTTGGACCATCCCATCCAGGTATCCGCCGGGGACTCGGTCGGCTTGCCCATGTTGATCGTCCGGACGGCGCCCGCGAATTGGTACGCGAAGAGAATCCCCTCGGTCGACTGGACGATCTGAAACGGAAACGGCATATAGTTGGCGCGCGGAACGCCGGGCATGTAGCAGCGCAGCTCGGGGTCCGCGGTGAGCCGCTTCTCGAAGTTGTCCTTCTTCTTCGCGAGCGCCGCCGGCAGATACGGGATCTCGCCGCCGTCGACGATCCCGACACCCGCGGGTTCGGCGTCTTCGGCACCGAGCGCCACGACGCGGCCAGGCGCGGCGGAGTGAGGCCGGACATCCCAGTTGGCGGTGTTCATCGCCTGCCAGATCCCATTCAGATCGGGCTTGCCGTTCGGGAGTCGGCGTCCCGTGTAGGTTCGAGCTTGGGTCTGTGTTCGTTGTACGGTTTGCGTTGGGCTTTGAGCGGCAGCAGACGCTGCGACGACGCCAACTAGAACAATTCCTAGCACGCGGCTCGATGGCATGGGTCGATTCCCACCTCTGGAAACGCGGTCATCGTAAGCTCGCGCCTGATAGCTGTCAATCATCGAACATTATTGATGTGATAACGATTCGTTGGTCGCAAAGCGGACCGCGACTTCGCCGACCGTGGATAGAATCAGCGTTGAAGTCCGAGCGAACACAGGCGTCAACGCGCATGCCTTAGATCGTTTCGGCACTACCGCGATTCCATTCGCGCAAGCTGCTCGAAGCCGTTGAAGGCTCTATGGAGTTGTGCTACGTTCGATTCGTTTTTTCGAGTACATGGAGGCGCAATTCATGAGACGACACGTTTCCGGAATCGTCGGCGCGGCGATGTTCCTGTTCGTCGTGGCTGTCGTGCCGGCCGGCGCACACCACGCCTTCACCGCCGAGTTCGATTCGAACAAGCCGCTCAAGCTCAAGGGCAAAGTTACCGAGATGGAGTGGATCAACCCACACGCGTGGCTCCATTTGGAAGTGAAGACGCCCGAGGGCAAGACCGAATCGTGGATGGTGGAAGCGGGCACGCCGAACGTTCTCTATCGCCGCGGTTTCACGAAGAACGCGCTCGCAGTCGGCACGGACCTCGTCGTCGACGGGTACCAAGCGAAGGATGGCACGCTGAAGATGAACGGCCGGGATGTGACGCTGCCGGACGGGCGCGTGTTGTTCATCGGATCAAACGGCACGGGCGCGCCTGGCGAGGACAAGAAGAAGCCAGACGGCGGTCGGTAGTCCTCGCCGGACGTTCACCGGCAGCGGGCCACCAGTCTGTCGATGTCTTGTGCGGGAAGGTACGCGGTTCGCGTCCTTCCCGCATCCTCCGTCCCGACTTCGCACTTCTCGCGAGTCCGTCTGAATCGAGTCGCGATCATCACCTTCGCGAGATTTGTGTAGCATCGGATCCGTGATTCGTCGGATCGTTCTCGTCCTCATCCTCCTCGTACCGAACTCTTCGTTTGCCCAAGCCGGCGGCAGTGTCACCGGCACGATCAAGGATACGTCTGGCGGCGTGCTGCCCGGCGTCTCGGTGGCATTGACCAACGTCGCGCTGAACGCGTCGTTCGATGCGACGACCGACGATCAGGGTGTGTACTCGTTCCCAAATGTGCCAGTCGGGCGGTACGACCTCACGGCGTCACTCGAAGGATTCAAGAGTGTGCGACGGCCGGCGCTCGCGGTTGACATCGACAGCCGCCTTCAGGCGGATGTCACGCTCGAAGTGGGTACGCAGAGCGAAACAGTCACCGTATCGGCAACCGCTGTCCACGTCGAAACGGCGTCGACACAGATCGGTGAGGTCGTGCCGGCCGCGACGATGACGACGCTGTCGTTGAACGGCCGGAGTTTCACCGACCTGCTGGCGATTCAGCCCGGTGTGATCCCGACGACGACCATGCAGCCTGACTCGATCATCATGGCGGGCGTCACGGGGGCCGTTGCACCGTCGGGACAATTGAATCCGGGCAACCTGTCGATCAGTGGTCAGCGCGAGTCGGCGAACAGTTTCCTCGTCAACGGCAGCGACGTGCAGGAACGGATGAACGGCGGTACGTCGATCGTCCCGGACCTCGACTCGGTCGATCAGTTTCGCGTACTGACCAGCAACTTCGATCCGCAATACGGTAACTACAACGGCGGCATCGTCAGCGTGATCACGAAATCCGGCGGCGACGCCTTCCACGGCGGCGCATTCGATTTCGTGCGCAACACGTCGCTTGACGCCCGCAACTATTTTTCGCCCGAGCGCGCCGAGTTCACACAACAGCAGCCTGGCGGCACGCTCGGCGGCCCGCTCGTGAAGGGCAAGGCGTTCTTCTTCGGCGACTATCAGGGCACCCGCACGACGCAGGGCATCGAAACGGGCTTGATTCCGGTGCCGTCGCAGACCGAGCGCAACGGCAACTTCTCCGGCGACGGGAGCCTCCTGAGCGGAACCGTCAGCGGACCGTTCTGGGCCGGTGTACTGTCGACTCGGCTCGGCTATCCCGTCACGCCGGGCGAACCGTACTACACGCCCGGGTGCACGAATGCGGCGCAGTGCGTGCTGCCGAATGCGATCGTTCCGGCGCGTGCGTGGGCGGCGCCCGCGCAGCATCTTCTGCAGTACATTCCAGCGCCAAGTGAGGGGGACGCGTCGTTCTCGACCGCCGCGTACGCGCAGACCGTGCGAGACGATAAAGGCTCGGCGCGGGTCGACGTCAATACTCGCCTCGGCCTCCTCTCCGCGTATTATTTCCTCGACGACTACGACCTCGACAACCCATATCCAACGCAGCAAGGCGGCGCCAGCGTGCCCGGGTTCGACGCGCTGACGATCGGGCGCGCGCAGTTGTTCGCGCTCGCCAGCAACAAGGTATTCAGCTCCAGAGTTGTGAACGAGTTTCACTTCAGCTACATGCGCGATGCGAACAACATCGGCAGGCCGCATGGAGGCCTCGGGGTTCCCATCGCATCGCAGGGATTCGTCACCGGCCCCGGCACGCCCGGCATTGTCGTCCAGGCGCCACAGTTCGAAGGCGTCGAGAATGTGGCGTTTCAAAAATTCGTGATCGGCGTGACGACGACTGGCGTCGACCAGGCCAACAACACCTGGCACTGGTCCGACGGCGTGACCAGGGTCGTCGGTCCGCACACGATTCGCGCCGGAGGCGAGTTCGAGTACGCACAAGTCAACATCGATCCGAACGCGCAATTCAACGGCACGTTCTCGTTCAGCGGCACCGAAACAGGATCGGACTTCGCGGACTTTCTGCTCGGCGTGCCAAGCAGTTACATCCAGGCAGCGGGAACCCCATTCTTCCTACGCAACCGTTACGGCGGCGCGTTCGCGCAGGACAGCTGGCGCGTGCGGGCGGACGTAACCCTGAACTACGGGCTGCGCTACGACTACATGCAACCGTGGTACGACAAGTACAACCAGATCCAGACATTCGTACCGGGACAGCGGTCCTTGGTCTATCCTGGCGCACCGACCGGATTCCTGTTCCCGGGCGACGAGGGGATCGCGCGCACGCTGTCGCCGGCGCGGCACAAGTTCTCGCCGCGCGTCGGCGTCGCGTGGGCGCCGTCGTTCGACGACGGTCCGCTGCGCACGCTCTTCGGCGCGGACGGCCGGAGCAGCGTGCGCGCGAGCTTCGGGATCTTCTACACGGCGATTCCGGGTTTGTCCGGGGGGATCATGTACAGCATCCCTCCGTATGGCGAGAACTACCTGAGCCCGGCTCCGCCGCTGTTCGAGACGCCATTCATCACCGCGGCAGACGGCACGAACAACGGCCAGCCGTTCCCGCACACGCCGGCGCCGCTCGACGCGTCACCGACGAATCCTGGCACGTCGGTCGACTGGTCGAAGCTTCTCCCGGTCAACGGCGATCCGTACTACTACTTCGACAACGACGTGCCGTACACGCGGAATTACATGTTGTCGGTTGAGCGACAGCTCGGCTCGGGAGTGATCCTGACGCTCAGCTACGTCGGCAGCCAGGGACGAAACATCCTCGTGGTGCAGCCGACAAATCCGGGCAACCCCGCGTTGTGTCTCAGCGTGAGCGACGAGAGTCAGGTGGCGTCGGGCAGCGCAACCTGCGGTCCATTCGCCGAGAACGGCGTCTTCACGACGGCAGCCGGTCACGTGATCAACGGAACGCGGCCGTTCGCGCCGGATTTCGGGAGCATTACGGCGCAGCGGACGATTGGTCGCTCTCGATACAATGCATTCGAAACCGACCTTCGCTACACCGGACACATCGGACAGTTTCTCGTCGCGTACACGCTCGCCAAATCGATGGACACCTCGTCGTTCATCGGCGAACAGATCAATCCGCTTGACGCGGATGCCACGTGGGCACCGTCGGCGTTCGATCTCCGTCACAACTTCATCGCCAGTTACAGCGTCAATCTTGCGCGAGGCTGGAGCGTGTCAGGGATTACACGTATCAGCAGTGGATTCCCGATCACGTTGTACAACGACACCGATTCATCCCTCCTCGGCACGTTTGGAAACGGCGTGAACAATCACTTGCTCGATACGCCGAACTACGCGCCGAGCTGTGACCTCCAGATCAACCACGACCCGGCAAAGGGCAACGCGTTCAATACGGCGTGCTTCTCGATCCCTCCGATTGGCCAACTGGGCAACGCACCGCGGCGGTTCTTCTACGGCCCTGGCATCCTGAATACAGATCTCAACGTGCTGAAACACATCGCCTTGGGCCGTGCGCATGCGATCCAGCTGCGGCTCGAGGCGTTCAATGTGTTCAACACGCCGCAGTTCTACGGGGCCGGCGCGGTCGACGGCAATATCGTGAGTGCAACGTTCGGCCACATCGTCCGCGCGGCCGCACCGCGTCAGGTGCAGATTGCGGCGAAGTACTCGTTCTAGTGGTACGCCGCGGGGCGTTCGGGCTCGCACGTTCAATCGAGATCCGCCGGGGTCGTCTCAACTCGCAGCGACGTGAGACAGCGCGCCGACAATCGAAGAGTCGGACTTCCGGCCGCGACAAAACGTTTGGCGCCTGTTCATCACGAATCGCGCCGCCGTCGACGTTGCCCCTCTGCTGATCGACGCGAGCTGTCGGTTCCAACCCCCCATTCGCCGCCTTCCTCTCGACGTCGTAGCTGTAGCGGTCGTACACGCTGGCGATGTCCTTCTCTTCCGAGTGATTGAGGGTTCGGCTGCCCGCCGCCATACGCATCGACAACGGTGTGCGGTTCGCGTCGCCGACGGTGCACTATCGTCTCAGCAAACTCGCCGTGTCGTGGCTGCGCCTCGGCATTCGGATCGACCGGATCGAGCCCGGGCATCCGCAGCAAAACGGCCGGTACGAGCGGATGCACCACACCCTGAAAGCCGAAGCGGCCAAGCCGGCCGCGCCGAACGTCCTGCAACAGCAAGCGCGGTTCGATACCTTCGTCGGCCGCTACAATCACGAGCGGCCGCACCAGGCACTCGACACGAAAGTGCCCGCGGACCTCTACGCGCGCTCGTCTCGTGTTTACAGCGGCCTCGAGGCCCTGAGCTACCCGTTTTGCCGATGCGACGTTCACCGTGACGCACTGCGGCCGAATCTGCTTCCACGGGCGCAAGATCAGTCCGAGTCACGTGTTCGCCGGCCAGAACGTGGGCGTCACGCGGGTCGGCGAGCGCATCTGGCTCGTCCACATTCATGCGCTACGATTTGGGCTACTGCGACGACGAAGTGGGCCGCGTCGAGCCGATCGAGTATCCCTTCGGCTCGAAAGTGTTATCTATGTGCTCGGAATAAACCGTCACCCATGTGACCGGAATATACCCCGGCAAAATGTGGTCGGGATGGCCGGATTCGAACCGGCGACCCCCTGACCCCCAGTCAGGTGCGCTATCCAGGCTGCGCTACATCCCGATAT
>DASRDS010000022.1:0-10638 GCA_035652495.1 Gemmatimonadaceae bacterium | reverse complement strand
GCCGCCATCAAGCGACGGGATGAGCTCGCGACGAGTGGGGACGCGTCGCGATCGGTGTTGCAGTTCTATACGCTGCGGCTGCTCGATCGCTACGCCGAGACGGCGGCGTTGTCGGCGATCATGTTCTACGGGCTGTTTGTGGTGACGGTGCGGCCCAAGCTCAACGTCACGCTGCCGTTCGTGCTGTTCGGGCTCTTTCGCTACTGGTACATCGTCGAGACGGGTGGGCGTGGCGAGTCGCCGACGGATGCCGTGTGGACGGATCCGCCGCTCATCATCACCGTCCTCTTGTGGGTCGCGGTCGTGGTGTGGCGGCTCAAGCCGGCCGTCGGGTAGGCTCCCAGATCGGCCGTCGCCTCCGGGCGAGCGCGTCCTTCCACGCGATCATCCCGGCCAGCGCGCTGGCAAACGCGAAGCCCGCCGTTCTGACCAGTCGTGGCGCTTCGCGCCAACGCATGCCGAGCATTCCCACCCCGACACCGAGTATTCCCACCACCAGTATCCCCACCCCCACCGGTCCAGTGGTCGCTAGCAATATCAAACCAATGCCGGCGAACGGGAGCGCCGCGTAGACCAGCCATCGCGCGAGCTTGTGCGAGGCGAGCATAAACGAAAATGCTCCGTAGCGGAACGGATTGAGCAACGCACGTTTGTACCACAGCGTCGCCAACCCGCGCGCCATAGTGCGAATCTTCCGCCGAAACTCCGCTTCCAGGGATACCGTGCGCGGCACATAGCAGACCGCCGCGTCGACCGAGACCGACCGGTATCCCTGCTCACGCGCGATGAGCACGCTGGCAAAGTCACGCGAGAGCGCATCGGGAAATTGCGTATCGTAGACCGAGCGGCGAAACGCATAGAAGCAGCCGCTGGCGCCAATGATGGAGCCCACCCGCGTCTCGAGCGCGCGCAAACCCATCTCGTATCCGACATACCCGGATTCGCCCGCGCTGCTTTCTGCCGCGACATCACCCACGCTGACATCGCGGCCGGATGCGACGCCAACCGTGGAGTCGGCGAACATACGGACGAGTGGCTTGAGACTGTCGTGCTTCACGCGGACCGAGGCGTCCGTATTGATGACAATGTCCGCGCGCACCGCCGCGCCAGCGGCATTCTCGGCCGCGGTCTTGCCGCCGCGCTGAGACAGCCGCAGCAGGTTCACGCCACGGTCGGCGTACTCGCGCACGATGGCGTCCGTGCCATCTGTTGACGCATCGGAGACGACCAAGATCTCGCGCCGATCCGCGGGATAATCGCACGCGAGCAGATTCTCGATGGTCGCGCGGATCGCACGCTCTTCGTTGTAGGCCGGCACCGTGATGCTAATGAACGGCCACGACGCCGGATCACCTGGCGCCGGCGGCATGGAGCGGCCCATCGCCAGCAGCCGTAAGAGCGCTGGATAGAGCACATACGCATACATGGCGAGCGCGAACGGCGCCACGATCAGCACCCAAGCCACGACGACCAGCACCATCAGAGCACGCTCCGATAGACCGCCGCGTACCGTTCGATCCAAGGGCCAACCGCATACTCGGTCGCGAGGCGCTGCGCGGCGGCATCCGCACGGGCGAATGCCGCTGCTGGGTCATCGCGAACCTTGGCGATCGCCGCGGCCAATGCGTCAGGGTTGCCCGCAGGCACCAAGATCGCTTCCCTCTCGCTCACGACATCCGGCACGCCGCCAACCGCCGTCGTGACCACCGGAACATGCGCCGCCATCGCCTCGAATAACACGATCGGAGTACCCTCGGTGCGTGAGCTCAGGACGAGAACGTCGAACGCCGTGATAAAACGCGCGGCATCCGGAATCTGTCCGAGTAGAGTTACACGATCCGAAGCCGGCGGCGTTTCGCGACCGCTGCCTATGATCGCACCCGAGACGCCCTCGGTGCGTGTCAGCGCGGTCACGAAGACATCGGGTGCCTTTTCTCGCGAAAGGCGGCCGATCCACCCCGCGATGAATCCCTCGCCCAGACCTAAGATGCGCCTGGCCTCTTCGCGCGGGACAAATGGTCTTGGCGCGTACGCGTTGGGAACCAAATGTACCCGCGATATTCCATCCCTATTCAGCAACGCGATGAGCGGCCGCGAGACCGCTACGACCGCATCGAAGCGACGAAACGCCCTTCGCTGCAGATATTCGTATAGGCGCCCTTTCCAGCCGCCGATCCCGGTGAATCCGTGAACCGTCGTCACCGTGGCAATCTTCATTCGTCGGGCCACGCCCGAGTCGATCACGTCGGTGCGATAGCCATGCGTGTGGACCACCTCAGGGCGCAGCCGAGCGCACAGATCGGCGACCGCAGCCCGTTCTCGGCCATATGCGCGCGCTGGAAGCGCGATCACCGAGTGATCGACCGCCAAAGCATCGGTGAACGTGTGTTTATCGGGCTTCTGACCGTCGAGGATAACCGCCACGTGAACCCGGTCCCCACGGGCCGCCTGGCCGGTTGTGAGCGCCAGCACAACGCTTTCCAGCCCGCCGACAGCCCCTGGCGCAACCACATGGAGAACTGCGACATTGTCGTATGTTTGCGACACCATGGGGTATGACCCGGATTGCGCAGGGGTCCTCGGAAGGCGCAAAGTTAGACGGCTGTGACTGTTAGCGAAAGCGGGAGACGATGCGGATGCTCTCGCCCGCTGGCCGTAGGATTGCTATGAATACGAGGCTGTGAAAGGCCAAATGCTCTCGTTGAACCCCTCCGGACGCCGGGGCAACGGCAACGGGTCCACACCGGCGACAGCGCTTCCTATGCGCCGCTCGCGGGGTGACATCGTGGCCACTGCCGGCGACACCGGAACGCATATTCTGACGGTCGCCCTGGAAGACTACTTTCACGTCGGCGCCTTCAACCGTCTGATTCAACGCGGCCAATGGTATCGGTTCGAGCGCCGACTCGAGCAGTCGACCGAGCGGACACTGGACCTGCTGGACGAATACGGTGTTCACGCGACGTTCTTCGTGCTGGGCTGGGTCGCCGACCAGGTGCCGGAGCTGGTGCGCCAGGTCGCGGACCGGGGGCACGAGATCGCGAGCAAGGGCTACTATCACCGCAACATCCAGCAACTGACGCCCGGCGAGTTCCGCGACGACCTGGCCCGGTCGCGTGAGGCGATCGAGCAGGCCGGCGGTCGCCGCGTCGTGGGCTATCGCGTGGCTGATCAGTGGTTCCGGCCAACCGATCTGTGGGCGCTCGACGTGCTGGCCGAGCAGGGCTACGAGTACGATTCGAGTATCGGACCGATTTTGCGGTCGTACGCCGCCGAGCCGTGGCGACGCTTCGCGCACTTGCATCGGTACGGTGATCGGACGCTCTGGGAGCTCCCGATCTCCACGGCTGATATCCTGGGCTTCCTGGTGCCCATCGCGGGCGGGAACTACTTCCGCCAGCTGCCCCACTCGATGATCCGCCGCGGGGTCGCGCACTGGACACGCACCTTCTCGGCTCCCTTCGTGATGTACTTCCACACGTGGGAGCTCGATCCCGACCAGCCAAAGATCGAGTCCGCCCCGTGGACCGCCCGCGTTCGACAGTACCGCAATCTCAAGCTCATGCCGGAATACCTGCGGTACTATCTCAGCCGGTATCGCTTCACGAGCGCGGCCGATTACATCGGCGTGAACATGACGCTGACCCGGACAGAGGGGGTGACCACCTCGCTGCCCGCCGCCCCGGCGCCACCGCGGATGTTGCGGGCCCGGAGCTCGGGACCGGCGCCCGTGATCGCCGGTGTGGTCACGCCAGTCGCGCCGTCGACCTCGGAGCGGACGCCCGTCACGGTCGTCATCCCGTGCTACAACGAAGAGCTGATCCTGCCGTACTTGGCGAATACGCTCAACAGCGTCGAGGAACAGCTCAAGCAGTTCGACTTCACGTTCGTCTTCGTCGACGACCACTCGACCGACAATACCTGGCCGGCGCTCCACCGCATCTTCGGCGAGCGCGCCAACTGCGTCATGGTGCGCCACGCGCACAATCGCGGCGTCGCCGCGGGCATCATGACGGGTATCCGCAAAGCGGACACCGAGGTCGTGTGCTCCATGGATTGCGATTGCACGTACGATCCGCACGAGCTCGCCCGCATGATCCCGCTGCTGACCCCGGGCGTGGACATGGTCACGGCGTCACCGTATCACCCGAAGGGCGCGGTCCTCAACGTGCCGCGTTGGCGGCTCGCGCTGTCGAAAACGCTGTCGCGGATGTACCGCGTCGTCCTGCATCAGCGACTCGCGACCTACACGAGCTGCTTCCGCGTGTATCGCCGCGATGCCGTCACGCCGACCCAGATCGACCATCCGGGCTTCCTTGGCGTCGCCGAGATGATCGGCAAACTCGATCTCACGGGCTCGACGATCGTCGAGTTCCCGACGACGCTCGCCGTGCGCATGATCGGCCGCTCAAAAATGAAAGTCCTGCGGACGATCGCCGGTCACGTGAAGCTGCTCATGGAGCTTCTGCTGCTTCGATGGAAGCTGCCGCGCCCCAAACCGCCGCAGACCACAGCGGTGTAGAGCGCACGCGACAGAGGGGGCACGACCGGCAGGTGAGCCTCACTCTTACTCTTTACGAGGCTGTCAGTTACGCCGGTGATGGTGCACACAGACAGGTGGCCGGTTGCTTGCTAAGTTCACTCCCGTGACACACGTCGGCATTGTTGGCGGTGGGATGCTCGGCCTGGGACTCGCTCGTCGGCTCAAATCAGCCGGCTGCGACGTCACGGTCATCGAGAGCGCCCCTCGCATCGGCGGGCTCGCGAGCGCGCAACAAATCGGTCCCGTCACGTGGGATCGGTTTTACCATGTGACGCTGCTGTCGGATGCGACGCTGCGCGAGCTCCTGGGAGAACTCCAGCTCGCGGATTCGATTCAGTGGCGCACGACGCGCACGGGATTCTTCACGGACGGGGTGCTCTACCCATTCAACAACGCGCTCGATTTTTTACGATTCCCGCCGCTCAATCTGATCGATAAGGTCCGACTCGGCCTGACGATTCTCACGGCCTCGCGCATTGTCGACGGCCAGCCGCTGGAACGCGAGCTCGCGGTCGATTGGCTCACGCGCCTTTCGGGATCGAAAACGGTCGAGCGCATCTGGCTGCCGCTGCTCAAGGCTAAGCTCGGCGCCAACGCCACCCAGGCGAGCGCGTCGTTCATCTGGGCGATCATCGCCCGCATGTACGCCGCGCGGCGGTCGGGACTCAAGCAAGAGATGTTCGGCTACGTGCAGGGCGGCTATGACGCCGTGCTGACGCGACTCGAACATTATTTGACGCAACGCGGTGTCGAGTTAGTGACGGGACAGCCGGTCGAGAATGTCGAGACCGACTCGGACGGCGCCACCGTGAAGTTTGGCGACGGCACGACGCGGCGATTTGACGCCGTCGTCATGACCGTGCCCTGTTCGCGCATCACCGCGATGTGTCCGCAGCTCACGGACGACGAGCGCGCCCGGCTCAACCGCGTCGTGTATCAGGGCATCATCTGTCCGTCGATTCTGCTCGATCGGCCCCTCGCGCCGTATTACGTCACGAACATTACCGACGATTGGGTGCCGTTTACGGCCGTCATCGAGATGACGGCGCTCGTGGATCCCGCGACGTTCGGCGGGAAGCATCTCGTCTATTTGCCGCGGTATTTGACGCAGACCGCGAAAGATTGGGGGAAGAGCGACGAGGAGATTCTCGACGAGTCCATCTCGGCGCTCGAGCGCATGTACCCGCATTTTCATCGCGGACAGGTGCGCGCGACGCAAGTCGCGCGCGTGCGGAATGTGCTGGCTGTGACGACGCGCGATTATACGGCAAACAGTCTGCCCCCGCTCAAGACCTCCCAGGAGCGGCTCTTTGTCGTCAACTCCGCGCAGATCGCGAATGGGACATTGAATGTCAATGAGACGCTGATGCTCGCCGATCGGCAGGCTCGGGAGTTGGCGCCGCTGCTCGCCGCGAGTCCACCGGCGGTGAAATCGCAGGCGGTGAGATCATGAAAGCCAGTGTTTCGCTCGACGTCGATAATCTCTGGTCGTACATGAAGACGCACGGGGACGCCGGGTGGGAATCTCGGCCGTCGTACTACGACGTCTTCTTTCCCGCCGCTCTTGAAGCACTTGATGCACTGGATACGAAAATCACGTTTTTTATCGTCGGCATCGACGCCGCGGCACCCGAGAATCGGAAATCGCTGAAGTCAGCAATAGATGCGGGACATGAAGTCGGGAATCACTCGCATGAGCATGAACCGTGGTTGCATCGATATAGCCGTGAGCAACTAACAAACGAGATCGCGACCGCTGAAGGACACATTGTAGCGGCGACTGGTCAAAAACCAATTGGATTCCGCGGCCCGGGATTCAGTTGGAGCCCGGATTTGCTGGAAGTGCTATTAGATCGCGGATACCTCTACGACGCGTCTACGCTTCCGACATACCTGGGACCATTGGCGCGTATGTACTATTTCTGGACCGCCAAGCTGACGCCTGAGCAGCGTGCCGAGCGTGGAGCACTATTTGGGACCTATCGTGATGGACTCCGTCCAGTCGCCCCATACAAATGGCGGCTGCCGTCTGGACGCCGCTTGTTAGAGATCCCCGTTACGACAATACCAGTTGTCAAAACACCGTTTCATCTGAGCTATCTGTTGTATCTGAGTCGATATTCCGAGATGGCGATGATGGCGTATTTGAGAACCGCCATCGCGTCCTGTCGTCTTATGGGAGTGGAACCGAGCTTCCTGCTGCATCCATTGGATTTGCTGGGCGGCGATCAAGCGCCAGCCTTGAAGTTCTTTCCCGGCATGGACCTGAGCGGGCGAGTCAAGGCGCGGACCTTCCACCGCGTCTTGCGGGTGCTCAAAGACCATTTCGACCTGGTCAACATGAGCACCCACGCCCGCGCCATCTTATCCCGACCCACACTCCAAGATCGAGCGATCGACCTATGTGCGGCATAGTCGGGATTATCAACAAAGACGGTACCGCCGTCGAGCCGGGCCAGATCGCGGCCATGGCGCATGTCATCCGGCATCGCGGCCCGGATGACGACGGGGTGTTCGTCGACGGACGTGTAGGCCTCGGATTCAAGCGACTCGCGATCATCGACCTCAAGACCGGTCATCAGCCGATGACGGCCGGGCCGTACACGATCGTCTTCAACGGCGAGATCTATAACTACATCGAGCTTCGGGCCGAGCTGATGAAGCTGGGGCACACGTTCCGGACGACCTCGGACACCGAGGTCATTCTGGCAATGTATGCCCAGTATGGTCCCGAGTGCGTGAAGCAGCTGAATGGCATGTTCGCCTTTTTGTTGTACGATGCCGAGCGCCATCGCGTGTTCGCCGCGCGCGATCACTTCGGTATCAAGCCGCTGTACTACTGGGCGGACGATCGGCGGATGGTGTTCGGCTCGGAAATCAAAGCGCTACTCGCGCACCCAGCCGTCCAGCGTAAAGTCGATTTTGATTCCGTACGCGAGTATGTGACGTTCCAGTTCGTCACCGGCGACCGCACGCTATTCGACGGGATCCGCAAGCTCGAGCCTGGCCACTATCAGATCACGGACTTGTACTCGGGCAAGAGTACGGTCAGCCGGTTCTGGGAACCGCGGTTTGTCATCGATCCGTATCACACCGAGGAGTACTTCGTCCACGAGACCCGGCGCATCATCGAAGACGCTGTGCGCTTGCAATTGAGGTCGGACGTGCCGGTCGGCGCGTACCTGTCCGGCGGTATGGACTCGAGCATCGTCACGCTGCTCGCCGCACCGCACGCCGGCGGACCGCTGCACACGTTCACCGGCTCGTTCCGCGAAGGCCCCGAGTTCGACGAAAGCCGCTACGCGAAAGTCGTCGCGCAGACCTGCGACGCGGTCATGCACGAGATCGTGCCGACCGAGCAGCAGTTCATCGAGTTATTGCCGCAGATCATCTATCAGATGGACGAGCCCGTGGCCGGCCCCGGACTCTTCCCGCAGTTCATCGTCGCCCGCTGCGCCGCGCAACATGTAAAGGTGGTGCTCGGCGGCCAGGGCGGCGACGAGATTTTCGGCGGCTACGCTCGATACCTGGTCGCCTACTTCGAGCAGGCGATCAAAGGCGCGATCTTCGAGACGACGGAAGAAGCCGAGCATATCGTCTCGCTCAAATCGATCATCCCGAACCTGCCGGCCCTGCGCCAGTACGCGCCGATGCTCCAGCAGTTCTGGTCGCAGGATGTCTTCGAGCCGATGGACCGCCGCTATTTCCGGTTGATCGACCGGTCGGGCGGCGCGCTCGGGTTGTTCAGCGACGATTTCCGCGCGGACTACGACCCCGAGCATTTGTTCGCCCGGTTCCAACGCGTGTTCAATCACCCCGACACGCAATCGTACTACAACAAGATGACGCACTTCGATCTGGTCACCGGGCTCCCGGCCCTGCTCCACGTCGAGGATCGCGTCAGCATGGCCGCATCGCTCGAGTCGCGGGTCCCGCTGCTCGACCATCGGCTGGCCGATCTCGTGACGAGCATGCCCCCACGGATGAAGTTCCGCGGCGGGGAGCTCAAATACATTCTCAAGCGCTCGGCGTCCCACGTGTTGCCGCGGGCGGTGGCCGAGCGAAAGGACAAGATGGGGTTCCCGGTGCCCTTGCATCTGTGGGCCAAGGGCAACGCGCGGGACTTCTTCGCCGACGTCTTGCTCTCGAAGACGACGCGCGAACGCGGATTGTTCGACATGGGCGAGGTGGAACACCTCATGGCGAACGAATCCGCGTTCAGTCGCCGGCTGTGGGGTCTCGTCAATCTCGAGCTCTGGCATCGGCAATTCATCGATGCCGCATGACCGCACCAATCCGGTTTCCGCGATGGGGCCTGGCGATCGTCATGCTCGCGGCCGCGGCATGGGCCATTGACCTGTGGCGCCCGTTTGATGGACGGACGCGCAACTCATGGCGCGAGGCCGATGATGCGGCCATCGCTCGCAATTTCTATCGCGAGGGGATGAACATCCTCTATCCGCGCATTGATTGGCGTGGCAACGGGCCTGGCTACGCCGAAATGGAGTTCCCGATCCTCTCGTGGACCATGGCGGCCGGCTACTCCGTCGTCGGCGTGCGCCCGGAGTTGGGGCGCGTCATCGCGTATGTGGCGAGCATCGTGGGCCTGGTCGCATTCCTCTCGCTCGCGGCCGGCCTGCTGCCACCGGTCGGGGTGGCGGCCGCGGGCGTGTTTTTCGCGTTGAGCCCGCTCGTCACGCGCGTCGCCAATGCGTTGCAGCCCGAGCCCATCATGATGGCCTGTCTCCTCGTCGCCACGTTCGCATTCGTGCGATGGGTGGAGACGGACGAGTGGTGGGCGTACGGGCTCGCCATGCTCGCCACCGCGCTCGCCGTTCTGGCCAAGTCACCCGCGGCACACATCGGGATTGCGTTCACGACCTGGCTGCTGCTCCGCCGCGGCACCGGGGCGCTCCGTGATGCACGGATTTGGATCTTCGCGATCGGAGCCCTCGCGCCCGCCGCCCTGTGGTATCGTCACGCCTATGACTTGTGGCTCCACTACGGGAACTCGCTCGGCGTCTCGAACGAGGCCCACTGGATCGGCCCCGATATCCTGGCGCATCCGAAATATTTCGCTCAGCTCCTGTCCGTCGAGCTCCGCTACGTCTGGGTCTGGCTCGCGGTCCCGGTCGCGCTCTACGGCATCATCGTCGACCGGCGATCGCCAGTCGTCCAATGGGCCCTGTGTTGGTTGGGCGCCGTCGCGCTGTACTACGTCCTCGCGATTCGGACCACCAGCCAGGACTGGGCGGCGTACTATCATGTCGCGACGGTGCCGGTCGCGGCCTTGTTGTTCGGCGCCGGCGTCGCGGCCGTGGCGACCCGGCCGTTGGGCGCCCCGGTCACGCTCGCGGTCGTGGCGCTCGCCCTCGCCACCTACGCGCAAGAGGCTCGCCGCATCTGGGCCGATCGACATCCCAACGCGTTCGCGTTTCTGTATGCCGACGCGATGGCCTTCGCGCCACTCCTGCCGCCGCACGATCTGGTGTTGGTTTCCGGCGGCATGTGCACGGACGCCCTCGGCCACCCGCTGGCGGTGAATGCGTCATACATGTTCTACTGGACCGATCACAAAGGCTTCAACATCTGCCGTGACCGACAGTCGATGTCCGCGGTCGACTCGATCGCGCGCCTCGGCGCGACGTTCTACATCGCGGAAAAGGATGCCCTGCGCCAGGCGCCCGGCGCCGAAGCGGCTCTGCGTCAGCGCTATCGGGTCGCCGCCGACGGTGCCTGGGCCATTCTGTTCGATCTCCGAAACCCCGTCACACTTCACACCCCTTGATATGCCTTTGAAATTAGACGGGCCGCACGCCCGCGATTGGCAGGTCCGCAAGATCGCGGTCGTCGGTCCCGGTATCGTCGGAATGCCGATGGCCGCGTTGCTGGCGCATGCGAGAATCAAGGAAGGCAGCGACACGCCGGCTCGGGTCCTCGTGGTGCAGCGCGCGTCGCCGACCTCGGGATGGAAAGTCGACGCGATCAACGCCGGGAAATCGCCGATTGGCGGCGTCGAGCCGGATCTCGATCGCATTGTCGCCGAGTCGGTGAAGGAAGGGCTGTTGTCCGCGACGTCCGATTACGCCGGCGTG
>DASRDS010000021.1:0-1736 GCA_035652495.1 Gemmatimonadaceae bacterium | reverse complement strand
CGGCGAAGCGCGCTGAATTTCGACAGTAGCCCCGCGGGTCACGCGCTCCCGTTCGGCATTCAGGTACGCGTTGGGATCGTGCTTGAGCGCCCCGTCCGGTAGCTGCGACCAGAAGGGACCGAGATCGTTCTGGATGCGGCTCTCGTAGAACGCCGGGAGCGTGTCCGTCTCGGCGTTGAAGTACCGCCGGACATTCGTATCCGTATCCAGCAGTCCGCGGACCTTCGTGTAGTAGTTCCGGCGGCCCCAGCCCTCGCTCGAGATCGCGCGGACGACGTTCATCCACTTCGGGATCGTTCCGCCGGTGGCCTTGAACCGATTCCAGATCGCCCGTCGCGAGAACGAATACGTCGTGAGGTCGATGACGTGATCGTAGAACGTCTCCCAAGAGTAGTTCTTGGGCTTCACGTTCATCGCCAGGTTGTTGTTCAGGAAGTGGAACGGGAACGGCAGCACGCGATTCGCGCGCTGGAGCTCGAGGTTGAGCGGCGCGGCGCGACCGAACGCCGACAGCAGCGAGTATCCGGGGAACGAGCCCGGGGCCAAGTCCACGAATGCCTTGGTGCACTCGAACGGCTCGGGCCCTTCGTCGGTGTCGAGGCCGAGCACGAAGTTGCACTGCATGTACGGGATGTAGCGCATGACCGTGTTCACGTGCTCGGCCACGGTCTTCACCTTTTCCATCCCGTAATGCTTGCCGGTCTTGGTCTTGTTGCCGAGCGAGAACCACGACTCGATGCCGGGCAGGATGGCCGCGAAGCCGTTCTTCTTGAGTCGGGGCAGCCGGTCTTCGTTCAAGAGTGACAGACTCGACTCGGCGATAAAGTCCGCGCTCCCGGGCGGGATCGCCTCTTCAATGGCGCCGAGGGTCTCGTCGAACCGCACGCCGAAGTTCGGGTCGTGCCAGCCGATGCGCGGCCGTTTCATGTTGGCGAGGAGGAACCGCAGATCGTCGCGGACCTGATCGGGCTCGAACGGCTGGTAGTCGACGGTCGAGTCGATGCAGAAGCTGCAGGTGTATGGGCAGCCAAGGCTCGCGAGCATCGGGACGATCTTGATCGTCGGCGCTTTCTTGAGCGTCTCGGCGATGTACTTCCACCGCTCGCGGACACTCGGCAGCTGGCGCGGCTGCTTGCCCGCGTTGAACTGCAGGCCGATGGGCCGGTGCTGCTCGCAGTCGGCCAGAACGTCGAGAACGGTTTGCTTGTCGGTGAAGCCGAAGACGTAGTCGAAGTAGCGGGCCGAGTCCTCGGGATAGCAGCGCGCGTGCGGACCGCCGATCGCGGTGATGGTGCCCCGCTGGCGGTACATGCTGCTGATCGCGTAGGAGAGTTGGGCCGCTTCCGTGAACGAAGAGATGAACAGCAGGTCGGTGTCGGCGGGCAGCTCTTGAGATAGATCTTCGTATCCCGTGTAGCAGACGAAGCGCACCTCATGGCCCGCTTCTTCGCACCACGCACTTATGACCTGCGGCATGATGCTCGCCAGATTGGCGTTCATGAGCTTCGAGTAGAGCCCGTGAGCGGGACCACTCGTGACTAGATCAAGAACGCCGATGCGCAACCGTCGCAGGACCCCTCCAGGGCCAGGTGATCCCCAACAGTAGTGGCCGTGCGAGGTTAGGGCTAGAGGGTCGCGGTCATATCGGCGGTCGACGCGTGCTAACGCCAGCGCACGAGGTAGGCGCCGGCGCTATCGACGTTCGCGAATCGAGCCGTCAACGCGGCCTCGAGCCG
>DASRDS010000020.1:0-7741 GCA_035652495.1 Gemmatimonadaceae bacterium | reverse complement strand
ATTCGCGCTGCCAACCGTGCTGACGTCGACCTGGCGTCCAGGGATTGAGCGCAAGGTCGAGGAACAGTCCGCGCCGTGGAATCGCCTGGCGCGTCACCTGTTCGATATCGCGACCACCGCGGCCCCTGGCAAAGAAGTCCGTGTCACTCGCGTCGGCGACCGTCTAGTCACCGAACGCCGCGCTACATGGGAGCGCTGGTACAGGCCCGTCGCCTCCGCACGCTGGGGCAGCGCCGGCTGGCACATGCTCGGCTGGGCGATCTTCGGCGCCGCGTACGTCTTGGGCGTCGTGTTCGTCGCCTCACGCCCCGCCGTCAGCGCCGGCGCGGTGCTCCTGGTGCTCGCCGCCGGCTCACGGCTCTCGGCGTACATCTCGGCGACCGTCGGCGAGATCGGGTTCCTGCGCGGATTCTGGCTCGAGGGCTCGCGACGCCTCGCGTGGCTCGAGGACTACGCCACGGCGGCGGTCGACGGTGCAGACCTATCGCCGCCAGTTCGCCTCTCGACTGGCATCCGCCTGGACCACGTGTCGTTCGCGTACCCTGGCACCACCCGCCGCGTGCTGGACGACGTCACGCTCGATCTTCCCGCCGGATCCGTCATCGCATTGGTCGGAGAAAACGGAGCTGGCAAGACGACACTGGTCAAGTTGCTGTGTCGCCTGTATCCACCGGACGAAGGGCGCATTTTCATCGACGACATCGATCTGGCGCGTATTCGACCCGACGAATGGCGTGCACGACTCGCCGGCGCCTTCCAAGACTTCTTTCGCTTCGAGTTCAAAGCACGACAGACGGTCGGCCTAGGCGATCTGTCACGATTGGAGGATCAACCAGCTGTCACGATGGCTCTCAGTCGTGCCGGGGCAGATGATGTCATTGAAAAATTGTCAGGAGGGCTGGAAACTCAGCTTGGCGTGACGTGGCCAGAAGGAGCCGAAGTCAGTTTCGGCCAATGGCAAAAATTGGCACTCGCGAGAGGATTCATGCGAGATAACCCATTGCTGCTCGTTCTGGATGAGCCGACAGCGGCACTGGACGCCGAGACTGAACATGCGCTATTCGAGCGCTACGCCGCGGCCGCGCGCGAAGGGACGGGTGGCCGGATCACCGATGGCCGGATCACGATCCTCGTATCGCACCGATTCAGCACCGTCCGGATGGCCGACCATATCGTGGTCCTCGATGGGGCTCGCGTCGTCGAGACCGGCACGCATGATGCGCTGATGGCGCGCGGTGGTCAGTATGCCGAACTCTACGGAATCCAAGCCGCGGCCTATCGATGACACATATCGCTCTTGCCCTCCTGCTCCTGATGCAGCCCCCGACACCATGGTGGAAACACGCCGTGGTCTACGAGATCTATCCCCGCAGCTTCCAGGACTCGAACGGCGATGGCATCGGCGACCTGAAAGGGATCACCTCGCGGCTCGACTACCTCCACGATCTCGGGATCGACGCCATCTGGCTCACCCCGTGCTATCCGTCGCCACAGGTCGACTTCGGGTATGATATCTCGAACTACGAGTCGATCGATCCCAAATACGGCACCCTCGCCGATTTCGACGAGTTGGTCCGCGAGGCCCGCAAGCGCGGGATTCGCATCCTGATGGACATGGTCATGAACCACACCTCGGATCAGCACCCGTGGTTCATCGAGTCTCGATCGTCAAAGACGAACCCGAAGCGCGACTGGTACGTCTGGCGCGACGGCAAGGGGCCCGGCGAGCCGCCCAACAACTGGCTGAGCGAGTTTGGCCACTCGGCCTGGCAATACGACAGCACGACTGGCCAGTACTACTATCACAAGTTCTACCGTCAGCAGCCAGATCTGAACTGGCGCAATCCCGCCGTCGAGCGCGCGATGTTCAACGTCGTGCGATTCTGGCTCGACCGCGGCGTCGCCGGGTTTCGGCTCGATGCGATTACCACGCTGTTCGAGGATCCCGAGCTTCGGGATGAGAAAGTCTTGCCCGGCAAGAATGCGTACGGGGATCAGAACGAGGACGACGCGCGGACCGATAATCACCCTGAAGTCCACGATGTCCTAAAATCGCTCCGGAAAGTGATCGACTCCTTCTCCGGTCAACGCGTACTGATTGGCGAGACGTATTTGCATGGTCCCGACGATCTCAACAAAATGTACGGCGCGAACAACGATGAGCTGCAGCTCCCGATGGACATGCAAGTCGGTCTCATCGACACGCTCGATGCCGCGGCATTTCGTCGTCGTATAACCGAGTCTCAAACGCTCATCCGTGGCAATATCCCACTCTTCGTTTTCAATAATCATGACATACACCGAAGTCTCGATCGCTATCACCCATATGCCGCCAAGATCGTAGCGACTATTCTGCTGGCGAGCCGAGATGCGGCCCAGATGTACTATGGCGAAGAAATCGGCATGAAGACGACGCCGCCGACGCGCAAAGAAGATGTCCGCGATCCTATTGGCATTACGGGATGGCCAAAAGAGAAAGGGCGCGACGGCGAACGCACGCCCATGCAGTGGGACTCGACGGCCAATGCGGGCTTCACGACCGACACACCCTGGCTGCCCGTTCCTCCAACCGCCGACACCGTCAACGTCGCGCGCGAGACAAAAGAGCCAGGCTCCCTGCTCTCGTGGTACAGAAAACTCATCGCCCTGCGCAAAACCAACACGTCGCTTCGCGAAGGCACCAACGAGATGCTCGACTTCGATCAGTCGAACGTCCTAGCCTGGCTCCGCAAGTCCGAGGCGGGCACGGTAGTCGTCGTCTGCAACATGTCCGCCGAGACGAAGACGATCACGCTCCGCGGCGCCCTCCGACCGATCCTGCGCTCCGATTCGGCCGCGACCGGCCGATCCATGCCGCCCTACGCGGTCTATATCGGCGCGGTACAGTAGCTAGCCGAAGAACTCGACGACGCCGGTCTCGATCGCATACTCGGCGCCGACGATCATGAGCCGGTCGCTCTGCCCGAGCTGCTCGAGGATGGCCGAGCCGTGCCGGAGATGATCGACCGACGCCCGCACGTTCGACCGCACGGCCTCGCGCGCGAGCGCCTCGGGGTCGTGGCGCAGCTCCGTCCGGAGCAGCCCCTCGACCGACGGCCGCACGCGATCGACGATGGATCGCAAGTTTCGCGACTGATGCTCGGCCGGCTGCGTCAGCTCCTTGATCGTCGCCGCGATCGCGCCGCATCGCGTATGCCCCAGCACGACAACGAGCCGCGTCCCGAACGCCTCGGCCGCGAACTCGACGCTGCCGACTTGCGACGGCGCGACGATGTTGCCGGCCACGCGAATCACGAACAGGTCGCCGAGCCCTTGATCGAACACGATCTCGGCCGGCACGCGCGAATCGGAACAGCCGAGGATGATCGCGAACGGCTCCTGATCGAGCGACAGCTCGATGCGGCGGCCGCCGCTGACGCGCGGGGAGGGCTTCCCGACATCGGCGACGAAGCGGCGATTGCCATCACGTAGGCGGCTGAGGGCTTGCTCGGCTGAGATCATGTCGCGGGAAAGCTGCCATCCGACCATACCCATTCGCCAGCGCAATCTCGGCCCGGCGCTCGGCGTCGCGCGACGCGGCGAGATTGCCCATCGATCGCTGGGTGCGGGCAATCACAAGGTAGGCCTCGCCGACCATGGCGCTTCGACTGGCGGCGACCGCGTCGACGAGCGCCGCCCGGAGACCGAGACGCGCCAGCGAATCCGCGCCCCGCGCGTCGCCCGCATCGAGTCGCCACATCGCGGCGTACACATACGGCATTGCGAAATGCGTGAGCGCGGGTTTGCCGTCGTTGGCGACCATGGCCAGTTCGCTCTCCAACGCTTTCGAGGCGCCCGCGGTGTCGCCGCCGGCCCGCTGAATGCGCGCGCGGAGCATCGTCGTGATCGCGGTCTGACCACGCGCCGACGAACCCAGCGACGCGCTCTCATGCTTCGCGTCCGCGATCCGGCCTTGCTCGAGCCGAAGCTCGGTCATCGCGAACGGCAGCCAGATCGAGATCATGCCCGCGCCTTGCGTCGTATCCCGCCGGGCCAGGCTCAGCCAGCGCTCCGCGGAGTCGAGCTGGCCGAGGTGAACCTTGTTCCGCCCGTACTCCAAGGCGAGGAGGGTCGAGATGCGACCCGGGCCATTGGCGGCTTCCTGCTCGCGCACGTACACCCCGATCTCCGAATCGGCGGCGGCGTATTCGCCAAGCTCCCACAGGGAGCCGACGAGAAAGGTCAGCGTGTTCGGCACCTGCTCCGCCGTGCCGAAGCCAGACGAGTCCAGCTCCGCCACGACCTGGCGATGGTAGGGCAGCCCCTCGCGGGGTCGATTCGCGAACCGGTACGCCTCCGCGAGATCGTTCATGATCGCCAGGCGGTCGGACGCATTCCACTTCTCGTTGCTCGCCGCGACGGCGCGCCGCAACAGCACGATCCCCGAATCAGCCTTACCAGCGGCCACGAGATACTGCCCTTCCGCATCGAGACACTGGACGCGCACCTGCGGATCGGTGACGCGTTGCGCGTGAGCTTCCGACAGATCGATGACGGCGGAGTCGAGCATGTCATCGAAGGCGAAGCTGTACACGCGGAGACAGTTCGTGAGGGCGATCTCCTCCGGCAGGTTGGCGCCCCGGGCGATCGTTCTCGCGCGCGCCAGCATGCTGCGCTGGGACACACGGTCACCGGCCTCGTAGAAGCGCCCGGCGAGATCGGCCATCACCTCGGACACCAACCACGGTTCGCGCTTGTACTGTGACGTCAGCACGCGCTCGGCCAATCCGATGCGTTGGGGGCCCGTGAGCGGCTGGCCGTCGGGCCCGCGCGGGTCGCCGGCGAACACGAGCTGGAGGTCGGAGAGGGCGGCCGAGCGACGGGCATTGTGGAGGGCGGAGTCGCGCTGCTGCCGGGCCTCTCGCATCTGGGCGATGGAGAACACGGTCGCACCGATGAGGGCCGCGGCGACGATCGTCGTGGCCGCCGTCGTGACGCGATTCCGCCGGATGAACTTCCACGCGCGGTAGGTGAGCGACGCGCGACGCGCGCTGACCGGCTCGCAATGCAGAAAGCGCTCGAGATCCTCGCCGAACGCCGCGACCGTCTGGTACCGCTTTTCGGGCGGCTTGGCCAGCGCCTTCGACAGCACGTGGTCCAGATCGCCCAGCCCGAGGCGTGCGGGTTCGACGGTGAGGAGATCCCGCGGCGACGCTCCGGTCGGATGACGCCCGGACAGGAGAATGTAGAGCAGGACGCCCAGCGAGTAGACGTCCGTCGCGGTCGTCACGGTCTCGCCCCACACCTGCTCCGGCGCGGCGTACTCCGGCGTCAGGACGCGCGTGCCCTCGACGGTGAGATTGTTCCCGCCGGTCCCCTCCGGCTCGAGCAATTTCGCGATGCCGAAGTCGAGCAGCTTGACCGCGCCCTCGCGTGTCACGAGGATGTTGCTCGGCTTGAGGTCGCGGTGAACGATCAGATTGGCGTGCGCATGTCCGACGGCGGCGAGGACCTGCAGCATGAGCGTGATCCGCTCCTCGCGCGAGAGCGCCCAGCGCTCGGCGAACACATCGATCGGCTCGCCGTCGATGTGCTCCAGCACGAGGAATGGCTGGCCGCTCGAGCTGACGCCGGCATCGAGGAGTCGCGCGATGCCCGGGTGGGCGAGCCGCGCCAACACGGAGCCCTCGCGGCGGAAGCGCTCTTCGCCGGCGGGACTGTGGAGCGCCTGGTTCAGCAGCTTGACGGCCGCGCGTCCCTCGAATCGCCCGTCGGTGCGATGCGCGAGCCAGACCGTCCCCATGCCGCCCTGGCCGATCGGCCGCTCGAGCGCGTAGGAGCCAAGCTCGTACCGCGGGAGCTTGGTGTCGACGGGCGCTTCCAGGAAGCCACGCTCGTCGGCGACGGTCTCCGAGGCCAGCAACTCGATCAGCTCCGCCGCGATCGAGGGCGACGTCGAGGTGAGCTCCGCCAACCAAACCGCGCGCTCCTCGTCGTTCAAATCGAGGGCGCGGTTGAGGAGCGGTTCAATCACCGCCCAGCGATTGGCGTCAAGGCTCAGCACACTATGTTATAACGAAATGTCAGACGAGATCATGCCGCCGACGGGGACCGATCGTCCCAACGAGCTGTTTTCCTCGCTCTACAACGAGCTCCATCGCCTGGCGGAGTATAACCTGCGCAGGAGCGGCGGCGCACTGACTCTGGGCGCGACGACGCTCGTGCACGAAGCGTATCTCAATGTGTCACGCCACGAAGGCGGCTTCGCCGACCGCGCGCATTTTCTCGCCTATGCGTCGCGCGCGATGCGCACGGTCGTGATCGACTACGCGCGACGTCGACAGGCGACGAAGCGTGGACGCCACCTCGAGATCACGTTGAGCGGTGAGGAGCCGCCGACGGCGGCGGCTGAGCGCACGGCCGAGGAGCTGCAGGAGCTGAGCGATGCGCTCGACTCGTTGTCGGCGCTCGAGCCCGCGCTCGCGGAGCTCGTCGATCTGCATTTCTTCTGCGGGTTCACGTTCGCGGAGATCGCCGATGCGCGTGGCATCTCGACACGCACGGTGCACCGCGACTGGCGGAAGGCCCGGTTGCTGCTGCAGCATGTGCTCTTGTCGGATTCGGGGCCGGATCTGCGATAGAGGGGTATGCGGAATGAACAGCAGCCCAACGATGACGCGCCCGAGCTGACAGGTCTGGATATCCTTGGTATAATTGGCGGGTGCTGATCCTTCTAGCCGTCCTGCATTTTTGGGGCGGCGGCGCCGATAGCCTCGATCGACCAGGGATCTCTAAGGCGCTCGCGACACACCGCGCGCGAGTCGTTCGTGACGTTCAGTACGACCTCAAGCTCGATATCCGGCAGCGAGATCGCGCCATCGGACACGTCACCGTGCGCTTCAGGCGCGCGGCGTCCGATTCCGGCGATCTCTTACTCGACTTTCGTGGGCCTCAAGTCCACGGGCCACCAGGCGTTCTATCAGATGGCGCCCATGTTCGAATACCAGCACGGCTCCTCACGTCGGGGCTCAATGCGCTGGAATTCGATTTCGTGTCGAAAATCGCTCCGGCGGGAACGAGCATCATTCGGTTTCATGACGCGACCGACAGCGCCGAGTACTTGTACACGTTGTTGGTTCCTGCCGATGCGAACGCATTGTTCCCCTGCTTTGATCAACCGGATTTGAAAGCACGGGTGGCGCTCACGTTGACCATGCCACGTGGGTGGAACGCGGTAGCAAATGGAAAGTCCGTATCAACCGATTCTACCGACTCCACGGTAACAACGCATTTCGCTCAGACGGAGCCGATCAGTACTTATTTGATCGCGTTTGCCGCCGGACCATGGACTCGCCTGACGACCACGATCGCGTCGCGACCGATCACACTATATGTGCGGACGTCGCGTAAAACAGAAGTCGAAGGCGATTCGATCATCTATCAGAATGGGCGAGCACTGGATTGGCTCGAAAAGTATTTCGACCGCCCATTCCCATTCCAAAAATTCGACATAGTCCTAGCCCCGTCGTTCCCATTCGGCGGAATGGAACACCCGGGCGCGATTTTCTACAACGAAGAAAGCTTCATCTATCGCGAACGCCCGACCCAGGTCCAACGCCTAGGCCGCGAAGCCACGATCTTCCACGAAGTCGCGCACCAGTGGTTCGGCGACCTCGTCACGATGCAATGGTTCGACGACCTGTGGCTCAAGGAGGGTTTCGCGAGCTACATGGCGGCCGTGATGCAGGAGGCACTCGACCCG
>DASRDS010000019.1:0-15039 GCA_035652495.1 Gemmatimonadaceae bacterium | reverse complement strand
AGCACCCGGCGATACTCGTCGTTCGCATAGCTGGCGAAGTTGCGCACGGCCGTGGCCATGTCGAGACCCGCCGGCGGAAAGAGACCGGCATAGTCGATAAGTCCGGACGTGAGCGCGTCGATCGAAGCGAGGGCGGTTACCGGCGGGACAGGCACGGACGTAATATCGGCGTAAAGGGTGAGAACCGGTACCAGTTCACCCGCCGAGGTTATCCGATAGTCAACACGATCTTCCCGATGTGGTCCGACGATTCGATGCGCCGATGCGCCGCGACGGCTTGCTCGAGTGGAAATGTCTGATCGATCACCGGTCGCACGCGACGCGAGGCGAGGAGCGGCCACACGTGCGCATGAATATCGCGGGCCAGCGCGCCCTTTTCCTCGACCGTCCGCGGACGCAACGTCGAACCCGTGAACGTCAACCGCTTCGCCATGATCGGTTGCAGGTCAATTTCGATCCGGCTGCCCTGCAAAAACGAGATCTGCACGAGCCGGCCATCGACGGCCAACGCCTGAATATTGCGCGCGACATACGGGCCGCCGACCATGTCGAGGATCACGTCGACACCACGACCCTTCGTCCGATCCCGCACGGCCTCGACGAAATCCGTCGAGTTGTAGTTAAATGCGTCCTCGGCGCCGAGTGACACGGCGGCCGAGCGCTTCTCGTCGGATCCGACCGTCGCGAATACTCGCGCGCCGAGTGTCGCGGCGAGCTGAATAGCGGTCGTGCCGATACCGCTCGTGCCGCCGTGAACGAGCAACGTTTCGCCAGCCGCGAGACGGCCTCGCTGGAACACGTTCGTCCACACCGTGAAGAACGTCTCGGGAATCGCGGCCGCCTGAACTGGCGATACGCCGTCAGGAATCGGCAGACACTGCACCGCCGGCGCCACGCAGTACTCGGCGTAGCCACCTCCCGCCACGAGCGCACACACCGCGTCGCCGACTTTCCACTGCGTGACATCGCGGCCAACCGCGGACACCCGTCCCGCGACTTCCAGACCGAGAATCGGCGACGCGCCCGGAGGAGGCGGATATTTGCCGAGCCGCTGAAAAACGTCCGGCCGATTGACACCGGCCGCCGCAACCTCGATCAGCACATCGTTATCGCCAACGGCCGGCATAGGGCCGACCGCCAGCTCCATCACGTCCGGCGGCCCCGGATGCGAGACCGCGACGTAGCGCATTTGCATTTCAGGTTTTCATCTCAAACGGTCACGCCGGCGTTCTCCGCGGCCACGCGGCCCAATACGGCTTGATCGCGATTCTCATAGCCGCGCGCCACCGCCGTCACGAACGCATCATGCGCGAGACTCGCCGCCGGCATCGGCACCGCCAACGACTCGGCCGCCGCGATCGCCAGCCGCACATCCTTGAGTGCGAGCGTCACCGTAAACCCCGCCTGATCGTCCTTGCCGTTCGCGAGGAGGTCGCCATACGTGTGATAGACGGGCGCATTGAACAAGGATGACGTGAGCAGATCCTTGAATGCCTTGACGTCCACGCCCGCCTTCCGGATCAACGCGAACGACTCGGCCAATGCCTCGATCGCCGCGAACAACATGAAGTTGCCGGAGACCTTCACCAAATTCGCGTTGCTCGGCTCCGCGCCCATGTTATACGTCCGCTGCCCAACCGCGTCGAACAGCGGCTGCACAAACCCGATCGTCTCAGCCGCGCCGGCCGCCACGACGTAGAGCTTCCCAGCCGCGGCTGCGTCTGGACGCCCGAACACCGGCGCCGACACGAAGCGATGGCCAGCACGGGCGTGAGACTCGGACAGCCGGCGAGCGAGCGCGACGCTTATGGTGCTCGCCGAGACGTGAACCGCGCCATTCGCCATCGCCGCAAGCGCGCCGTCGGCGGCGTAGACCACGTGTTCTACGGCCGCATCGTCCGCCAGCATCGTGTACACGACCTCGGCGCCCCGGGCCGCCGCTTCTGGCGTCTCGGCTACAACGGCTCCCCGCTCACGAAGCGCCTGGGCCCGCGAGGCCGTTCGGTTATAAACGGCTAGCGTGTGACCCGCATCCAGTAGGCGGCCCGCCATGCCGACGCCCATCCGGCCCAGGCCTATGAAGCCGATTCTCATGCCTAAAGCTACAGGACGGGGCAGTCACACAAGAAATCGAGGGCCGCTGTCCCTGGCTGGGGGTAGTCCAGTCATAAGAAGGGGAGTCGAGCGCAGCGAGACGACGTATAAACCGATTAGATCACGTGAATGGCACGGCCCGACGAAGTGGGCCGTGACATTCACGTGATCAGCCGCGACAATACTACGGACCTATGCGATATGACCTGTTGTGCATCGGCAGCGGCCCCGCCGGACAGCGCGGCGCCGTGCAAGCCGCCAAGCTCGGCCGCCGCGCGGTCGTCGTCGAACGCGGCGCCGTCGGGGGCGTCTGCACCGGCACCGGCACGATCCCGAGCAAGACGTTCCGCGAGGCGGTCCGATCGTTCGTCTTTATCAACGGGCAAGGCGCACCGCGCGCATCAGCGCGACCGTCAGCCGCTGATCTACTCGCCCGCGTCGGCCAGGTCATCGATCGCGAAGAAGGCGTCATCAGCAATCAGCTCGCGCGCAACGGCGTGGATATCGTCCAGGGGAAAGCGTCATTCGTCGATCCGCACACCGTCATGGTGCAGAGCTCGAACGGCACCCTGCAGATCGAAGCCGAAAATATTCTGATCGCGACGGGAACCACGCCGGCCCCACCGCCGGGTGCCACGACCGATGGCGAGACCGTGCTGACCAGTGACGACATCGGCAGCATGAAACGCCTGCCGATGTCGCTGACCGTCGTCGGCGCCGGGGTCATCGGCGTCGAGTACGCCTCGATGTTCGCCGCGCTCGGCGTCAGCGTCACGCTCATCGACCGCCGCGACCGGCCACTCGAGTTCCTGGACCACGAGATCGTCGACGAGCTGCTGCACCAGCTGCGCAAAGTGAACGTGCAGTATCGGCCGAACGAAGGCGTCGACCGCATCGAGCGCATCGACGGCGTCACGCCGAAAGTCGCCGTCATGACCGAGTCCGGCAAACGCATCGTCTCGGACATGGTCCTGTTCGCCGTCGGCCGACTCGGCGCGACCTCGGAGCTCGCGCTGGACAAAGCGGGACTCCAGGCCGATGACCGCGGCCGGCTCGCCGTCGATCCCATGTTCAAGACCCAGGTCCCGCACATCTACGCGGCCGGCGACGTGATCGGCTACCCGAGCCTCGCCGCGACGTCGAGCGAACAAGGTCGCCTCGCGGCCTGTCATGCACTCGGCGCCTCGGCCCGGCCCATGGCAGCGCATTTTCCGATCGGGATCTACGCGATTCCCGAAGTGAGCATGGTCGGAGCGCCCGAGCACGAGCTCACGAAGCAGAAAGTCCCGTACGAGATCGGCGTCGCCCGCTATCGCGAGATCGCGCGCGGACAGATCCTCGGCGACGACAGCGGCTATTTCAAGATGCTGTTCCACCGGGCCGACCGGCGGTTGCTCGGCGTGCACATCATGGGCACGAACGCCACGGAGCTACTGCACATCGGCCAGGCCGTCCTGGGACTCGGCGGCGGGCTCGATTACTTCCTCGAGACCGTGTTCAACTACCCGACACTGGCGGAGTGCTACAAAGTCGCGGCGCTCAACGCCGCCAACAAATTGGCGAGCTAGGAGCTCGCCGGTTCAACGACTTCTTTACATGCAGGCTTAGCGCAGAAACTCAGCGCGCATGATCCGTAGTCGATCGACTACTCGCCAGCGGACGTTGCCTTCGTCCAGATGACGACGGCCACGCAGTTCGGCGAGATGACAACGTCCGATGGGGCCTCTGACGGCTGATACACTTCGACCCCGATGACCTGGTCGGGCCTCACGACGTCGTCGATTGAGCCAAGTGGGCGGTCGAGGAAGAGCATGTGGTCGATCACATAGGCCACGCAACTACGCCCCCCGATCGACGAGCTTCGACTCGGCACGATGACCTGTCGCCCGTTACGGGTCGGGCGCACCGTCAGGCCTTGCACGGTTCTCATGGCGTCGGAGAAATACATGCTGCCCCGGTTCTGCATGTCCTCCGCGGTCAAGAAGTGACCGAGGCCAATCTTCCGCCGCTTCTCAAAGCCCACGCGCTCGAGCGCCACCCGTCGGGCGTTCACGTTGACGGTGGCGAGCGTCGCGGCCGCCGTGTGCAAGTGCATCTCGAACTGCACGGGCGTCTTGGACGACAGCATGAGCGCCGTGTCGGTCGCCGCGAATCCCACCTTTCGGATCTGAATCGTCTGCGACCCCGCCGGCAGATCGCGCAACGCAAACGTCCCGCTATCGTTGGTCGTGGTCTTGAGGTGAGAATTCGCGAGCTCAATGTCGGCGTGCGCGACCGGTTTCTGATTTTCGTCGACGAGGCGGCCCAGCACGACCGCGGTGCCGCGTTTCAACGTGTCGAGGCGAACCGTCACCGTCGCGACGAGCCACTTCGACACGTCGGCGGTCAACTCACCGCTGGTGATCTGTCCCCGCGACGCGTGCACGGTGCCCGCACCGTTTTGCAGCGGAAGACCACAGACGGCGAACGCTCCGGTGGCCGTCGTCGGTTTCGCATCGGTGATGAACGTCGTGGGTATCGGGCGGGCGCCGTGCGAGATCTGATCGATGGTCGGCATCGACGTACGTGAATACCGAACGACCGCATTCGGGACGGGATCGTCGCTATCCGGCGCGAGCACCTTTCCGATCACGGCGGCGGGCCCGCCTTTTCGCTGATCTGCGGAGCAAAAGGCGCCGATGATCGTCATCGCGGACGGCGTGGCCATAAACACCGAGGTGACCCCCGGCGTCATGGTCATGCTGTTGCTCGAGACCGCGACGTTCAACGAATCGAGCAGCGGATGAAAGACACCCAGCTGGTGATCACCAGGCGGGATGCTATCGATCCGGAACCGGCCCGTCGAATCCACCACGGCTTGCCGATCGGTGCCGGAGACGATCACCAAGGCCCCACTCAGCGGCCCACCGTGAATGCTGTCGGCCACGGCGCCGACAATGACGGCGTAAGGCGACGCGGGCGCGGACGATCCGGGCGCCGCCGCCGGTTGCTGCGCGTGCATCGCGCTCGCGCACAAAAGAGAGGCAACCAGGGAGCGAAACATCGGGCGCGAATATAGCATCGGTATTACGGACCTGTTAGCGACGGCAAGCGTCACATGGCCCGTACACCGTTATCGCGATCTGCGCTCGATCTCGATGACTAGGTTTTGGAGGTCGCTCGGGCTGACGCCCGGCACGCGGGCGGCTTGTGCCAGGGTCTTCGGTCTCAATGCGGCCAACTTCTGCCGCGCTTCGAACGAGAGCGACTGCATCTCGGTGTACGGCAGCTCGTCGGCCAACCGAAACTCGCCCATGCGCTTGAGCTTTCCCGCCTGAACGCGTTCGCGCTCAAAGTAGCCGGCGTACTTGATCTCGAGATCCGCCGTGATCACCGCCTCACGCGAAAGCTCGGCTCCCACGCCAGCGGTCGCGAACAACGCATCCAGGCCAAGCTCGGGCCGCCGGCCCAGCTCCACGAGTTTCACGGATTGTGTCAACGGCGCGCTTTCTTTTTCAGCCAGGAGGCCGTTGATCGCCTCTGGCCGCACACTGGTCTCGTCCGCCAGGCATCGCGCGGTCTCTTCGTCCTCCAACCGTCGATCGACGATCGCTTGCTCGACCCCACTATAGATATCCAGCGAAGTAGCGATCGACGAGAGACGCCTGAGCGCATTGTCCTGGCGCACGGTCAACCGGAACTCCGACCGCGAAGTAAAGAGACGATAGGGCTCGTCCACGCCACGAGTCACGAGATCGTCGACCAGCACGCCGATGTACGACGTCTCGCGACCGAGAATCACCGGCGGCCGATCGAGCACCGCGAGACCAGCGTTGAGACCCGCGATCACCCCCTGACCGGCGGCTTCTTCGTATCCGGTCGTCCCGTTGATCTGGCCCGCGAAGTACAGCCCCTCGAGTGCCTTGACGCCGAGCGTCGCGTTGAGCTGCGTTGGGGGATAGTAGTCATACTCGATCGCATAGCCCGCGCGCGTCATGCGCACATTCTCGAGACCCGGCACCGTGCGCAGTGCCTCGAGCTGCACGGAGGCCGGCAACGATGTCGAGAGCCCATTCACGTAGAGCTCAGTTGTGTCGTGTCCCTCGGGCTCCAAGAAAAGCTGATGCCGTTCGGCATCCGGGAACTTCACGATCTTGTCCTCGACCGACGGACAATAGCGAGGTCCACGCGAGGCGATGGCGCCGCCGTACATCGCGGAGCGGCCGATGTTGTCGGCGATGATCTGCTTCGTGGCCGGACCCGCGAACGTGATCCAGCACGGCAGCTGCTCCGGCTGCCGCGGTGGCGTCGTCCAGAAATGCGACCAGCGATACGCAAACTGGTCGAGCTCCGAGGTCTGAGAGACCAGTTGCGAGAAGTCGACCGAGCGGCCGTCGATCCGCGGCGGCGTGCCGGTCTTGAACCGCCCGACCGTCAGCCCCACCGCCTCCAGTTGTTCGGCCAAGTGCGTCGCCGGCGCTTCACCCGCACGCCCACCCGGCACCTTCGTTTCGGTGCCGATGTGAATCCGGCCGCGCAGAAACGTACCGGTGGTAATAACGACAGCACGTGCGCCGAAACGGCGGCCTTCGATAGTCTCGACACCGGTCACTCGATCGCCGACGATCATGAGACGCGCGACCGTGCCCTGAATCGTCGCGAGCGACGCGTGCTGTTCGATGAGCGAGCGCACCGCCCGCCGATAGAGGCCGCGATCGCACTGCGCGCGCGGCGACCAGACCGCGGGGCCCTTGCCCCGGTTCAGCATCCGGAATTGCAGTGTCGCCAAGTCCGTCGCTCGGCCCATGATGCCGCCCAAGGCATCGACCTCGCGGACGACGGTGCCTTTCGCGACGCCGCCGATGGCGGGGTTGCAGGACATCTGGCCGATGGTCTCGAGCGCGCTCGTGACCAGCGCGACCCGCAGTCCGAGTCTGGCCGATGCGACGGCCGCCTCGGTTCCGGCATGGCCGGCGCCGATGACGAGGACGTCGAACTCAGACTCGAGAACGGACATACATGAAACGTCCCCTGGTATACGCCGTGCACGCAAGGATTCCGGCCAAAAACTTAAGAGAGGGTCAGGATGCGCGGTGTCGTCGGTTTTGCGGTCGGAGTGCTGGCCGTCTGCTCACTCGCCTGCTCGAACACCTCGAATCCGGTCGCGGATTCGCGGATCGAGCGGGATGTCAGCGTTCCACCGGGGGCGGTTCCCTACGCCACGGGCATCCACGCCGCGGCGCTGCCGGCATTCGACGATCCCGCGCTGGTGGTGACGGCGTTCAACAACATCGGCGAAATCGTCGGCGACTCGAACAACCCCGTCACCTTCGGCAGCACGGTCTTCCGCTGGACCGCCCAGCGCGGCTTCACGTTTCTGCACCTGCCGGTCGATTCGTTCAGCATGGCGAACGCCTTTTCAGTAAACGACGGGGCGCTCGTGGCGATTCAGCTAATGAAAGACGTTGCCGTCCAGGATCAGATCGTCAGCGCCGCGATCTGGAACTGGCAGGGCGACGTGAAATTCCTGCGGCCTCTAGGCACCGGCTTCAACTGCTTCCCGGAAAGCATCAACAACTCGAACGTCATGGTCGGGACCTGCTATGTGCCGGGTGACACCGACCCAATGGGGTCGCCGAGCTTTCCGACTATCTGGTCGCCCTCCGGCACGCCCGTCGGACTCATGGCCGGCGGTCAGCCGATCCAAGGGACCGCGACCACGATCTCCGATGCCGGCTACATCGCCGGCCAAACCAGCAACGCGGGCTATGTGTTCACGCCCACGAAGCAGCTGATCGCGTTGCCGCCCCCGAACGCGTCGATCCCGAATCAGAACAACACCGGCGTCAACGATAGCGGATGGGTCGCGGGCTCAGTCTTCGACAGCGTAGCCCTTCACGACATCCCCGCAGTCTGGATCGGCCACAACGATTCCCTGGTCGACGTCTATGGCCGTGGACGCGGAAGCATGACGGCGATCAGTGATGACGGCATTGCGGTCGGGAGCGTCGAAGATACGGTCACGGGTCTCCAGATCCCGGTAATCTGGACCCAGGCGAACGGACTGCAGCGGTTGCCGGGACTCGAGCGCAGCAATCTCCTCGCCCAAGAAACCGGCGCAGCCGGCGCGATCAACCAAGTCCACCAGATCCTCGGCACCATTGTCATGTCGACCGGCCAACGTCGTGTGGTCATGTGGTCGTTGCCGGACACGCCGACGTTGCAGGCGCAAATATATTTCAGGCATGCCGCTGCCGATCGCCCAAAATAGTCCGACGATTTTCATTCTACGCTCGGCGTTCGAGCGAGTCGGACTGACTCGCGCGGCGCTCGACGCGCGATTCAACCTCACCGACGAGGAGTTTCGCGTCGAAGGTGCCGTGATCGCCGTCGGACCGCTCGTTGGCGAAGACGCGTTGACGGCATTGATCGGCGAGCTCGAAGATTTGAGCCTCACGTACTTCGAGGACTTCTTCGAGCTCACCGGCAACTGGCCCGCTTGGCTCCGCGTCCTAGTGCTCGGATGAGAACGACCGGCTCTGGATCGCCTCGCGCGGGCCGTCTTTCGGGATGTAGTTCGCGAACACGGCGATCATCTGCTGGTTGAACGCCGGAATGTCGTCCGGCTTTCGGCTCGTGACGAGATTCCCATCGACGATCACTTCCCGATCCGCCCAGTGCGCGCCAGCGTTCTCGAGATCGGTCTTGAGCGATGGCCACGAGGTCAGATGATGACCTTTGACAACATCGGCCTCGACGAGAATCCAAGGAGCATGACAGATCACGGCCGCGGGTTTTTCGTCCGTGAAGAAGTCCTTCACGAATTCGACAGCGGCCTTGTTCATTCGTAAGTGATCGGCGTTGATCACGCCACCCGGCAACAGCAGCGCGTCGAAGTCTTCGAAGTGAGCATTCTGCAGTGGGAGGTCGACCTTGACCTCATTCCCCCACTCCGTATGGTTCCAGCCTCGGATCTTGTCGTCCTTCGGCGACACGACCACCGTCTCGGCGCCCGCTGCTTCCAGCGCCTTGCGTGGTTCTTCCAGCTCGGCTTGCTCGAAGCCGTCGTCGGCGAGAATTGCGACGCGCTTGCCGAGGAGTTTGCTTCGGTCTGGCATGAGTTGCTCCTCCTAAAGGGCGATGAGCCCCAGTCGCAAACCGAGAGCCACGGCTTCCGCGCGCGTGCCCACGTGGAGTTTGTCGAAGATCGCGCCGACGTGAGCCTTCACGGTATGATCGGAAATGCCGAGTCGTGCGGCGATCACTTTGTTGCCGAGGCCATCGGCGAGGAGCGTCAAAATCTCGCGCTCCCGGCGAGTCAGCGGCTCAGCGGCACCCGGCGCGGACAGTGGACGCGGGACGGCGTCGGGGTGAAGCGCGACGAGTCCTGACATGACGGCCTCGATCGCCGCGACGAGCTCGCCTGGCGATGCGTCGCGACGGAGAACGGCCCGGGCGCCCGATCGCAGTGCCGCCGGCGCTTGCATCGCGGGATTGTCGACGAGCGCGATGACGGGCGCCTGATAACTAGGCGGCGCCGCATCGCCATCGACGATAACCACGTCAGGAGAGCGCCCGACGATGGCGACCGTCGGGTGCCCCGCAACCGCCGCCTCGATTTCAGATCGGGCGGCGGCCGACGACGCGACAACCAGGACCCGTGCGGGCGTACTCAGCGGGGCCGCTCTCCGACGGTGATCGTGAGCTCTCGCGGCTCGCCGCCGCGCACCACGTGCAGCGTCAACGGCTTGCCGATGCGGTCCGCGCTCAGCACCTCCATGAGATCAGACGCATCGTGGACCGGAGTCTTATCGGCATTGGCGAGAATGTCGCCGACCAAGAGACCGCCCTTGTCAGCCGGGCTCCCCGATTCGATCGACACGATGATCGGCGCGAGATCACTGTCGCGGCCCAGCTTTGCGACGAGCGATGCCGGCAGGCGAATGCCCGCCTGGAGTCCGAGCCCGAGATACGCGCGCGGCACGTGGCCCGTCGTAAGCAGCTGCGTCACCACCCGATCGACGGTCGACGTCGGGATCGCGATCGCGCTGCCGCGTGTGAGTCCCGACGTGTTGAGACCCGCGATCGTGCCCGCGGCCGTCACGAGCGCGCCGCCGGAAAATCCGTCGGCGATTCGCAGATCCAGACGGATCCAGCGGTCGATCGAACCGCCGCGCCACGTGCGCCATTCGGGGCCGAGGGCACTCACGATGCCGAATGTCGCGGTGACAGCGTCGCCCGGGCGCCCGATGGCGAGCACGAAGCTCCCAACACCGAGTGCATCGCTGTCGGCGATCTCGGCGGTCGGGAGATTACCCGCACCGCTCGCACCTTTTTCCTCGATGCGGAGGACCGCCAGGTCCGTGGTCGGATCGCGACCCGCGATGGTCGCGGGGATCCGATTGCCGTCGGCGGTCGTGACGGAGATGTCGTCGTCGCGGTGGAGCGTATGGTTGGCGGCGGCGATGACGCCGGTGCGCCAGAGAATGCCGCTCGAGGGAATGCGGCGGCGGGCGTGGATCGCCACAACCGCGCGACCGGCGCGCTCGACGGCGCCGGAGAGGTCGTTTGGTGATGTCTTTGTCATGAGGCGAACAATGACGGCCGCGCCGTCTGAGCCCTATCGGGCGATCGGGCTAGGGTCTTTGTCCAACGACTTCTTTACGAGGTCACGAAATCGATGCACCTATACGATCTGACTCAAAACCTGTCGAATGCAGTCGGGAGCGAAGCGCGCGACCTAATCGTCGTCGTCGACGCCGTGCTCAGAGAGCTCGTGATGCGCCGTTGACTCAGTGGGCGCCGAGAGTGTCCCGTGACGCAGCCACCCCTCCCAACCACATCCCATGCACCAGCTCGTGCGAACGTACGGGAAGAGTCGGTTCACGATTTTCCGCTGAGTGCGGATGGTGACCGCGTCGCAGTTCGGGCACCGATCGCCGCGCGGGATGATGAAGTAGAACACGACGGTCGCGGCAATGATGCGAGCGACGAAGAGGCCGCCCAAGACCCAGAGGAAGATCGCCGCATCGCTCATCGACCTGCCCCCTGCCCGGCTTGTCTACAACCGGGCCTCGACCTGTGACCAGGGTTCCACGTACGCTACGCCGCCTTCTACCCGTTCGATCGCGACTTCCGTGCCCAGCTCGAGTCGTGCGCCGTCGAGACCGGCCGCGCGCGACACCTGTCGTACCCCGGCATCCTCGAAAGCGATCATGCCGGTCGTGCCATCAGGCGCGACTTCGGTGACTTTCGCGATGCACCCCTGTAGCAGATAGCGCTCGTCGACCACCTCGGCCTTCGCCGCGGGAATGGCCCACCCGGCGAGGAGGAAGAGGGACACCACCATCCCCGCGACGCCGCATGCGACCGCAATCGCGAGGATGGGGATCCAGCCGAGTGAGCTGTAGACGGCGAGCGGATAGCCGACCGCGCCGAACACGGCGGCAAAGGCCGCCACGGTCGGGACATTCAAGGCGAACCGGCGCCGGCCAGCCCCGGCATCTGGGCGTTCGACGCCGTTCAGCATGGCGAAAACGGCGAGGATCAGGCCGACCAGGAATGCGGCGACGAAGGCGTAACGCATGATGGTGACATAATATCGCGCAAAGTTGCGTTCTGCTCGAACCGGCTACTTGCGATATATCTTATGCCATGGTAAGATATAACGTACGATATATCTTCAAGAGGAGTATTATGCGTGGTGGATGGGGAGACCCCAGTTGGTGGGGCGGCAGTTGGTGGGGCGAAGGCGGCGGTGGGCGTCATCGTGGACGCTGGCGCGGCGGTCGCATGTTCGAGCAGGGCGATCTCAAGTACGTCATCCTGCGGCTTCTGAGCGAGAAGCCCCGGCACGGCTACGAGATCATTAAGGCGATGGAAGAGCGGCTCGGCGGGACCTACTCGCCCAGCCCGGGCGCGGTGTATCCGACGCTCCAGTTCCTGGAGGACGCGGGCTACGCGCGGACGACGGTCGACGAAGGCGGCCGCAAGATCTACGAGATCACCGCGGAAGGCCGGAAGTATCTCGAGGACAACAAATCGAGCGTCGATGAGATCTTCGATCGCATCGCCGATTTCGCGGGCTCGTTCTTCGGTGGCCCTATGGTCGAAGTGCATCACGCGTTCAAGAACATCGCGCGGGCGACGTATGCGACCGCGACGCGCACGCACGATGTCGACAAGCTGCACAAGATTCGCGAGATCCTGAATCGCGCGACCGCAGAGATCGAAGCGATCAACCGCCCAACCTCGAGTGTGTAACGGCGTATGGCGCTCGAGGAAGCTTCCATGAACTTTGACGCCGAGGAAGTTGGACCATTCCTCGGCCGCCTGACTTCGAGGGTCCCGATCCTGCGCGAGAGCGACTGCGATCGCCTCGCGCGCGAGATCGCGGCCTTGGCCGTAGCGCGAGTCGGGCGCTGGACCTTCGATGTCGAGTACAACCAGCGCCATGTGCCGCTCGAGGTGCGAGCGGCCATGGAAGATTTCAACGCGCCGGACGTGTACTTCTATACGGTGCCGGAGCTGGCCGATCAGATCCAGGCCGAGATGCGGGCGTTCGCCGAGTCGCGTACGCCCGCGCCACCGCCGCGGGTGGTGGTGCTCAGTCTCGCCTGGTCGCTACTCGTGACCTGAGTCAGCGCTACACGAGCTGCGCGTTGAGCTCCATCGGCACGTTTTTCAAAGCGACGGAGACCGGGCAGCTTTCCTTGGTCGCTTCGGCCGCTGCCTTGAACTTCGCGGCATCGAGACCCGGGACCTTCGCGCGAACCGTGAGCTTCATGCTCGTGATCGCGAACCCCTCGCCTTTCTTCTCAATCGTGCAGGCGGCGCGCGTCTCCACATGAGCGACGGGAGTGCCGGCCCGCTCGAGACCGATCGACAAGGCCATGCTATAGCAGGCCGCTTCGGCCGCGGCTAAGAGCTCCTCAGGGTTCGAACCTTTCGCGGACTCGAACCGGGAGCCAACCGAGAACGGCGCGGACACCGCACCGCTCTCACCAGAAAACGTGCCCTTCCCCTGCATGCCACCTTCCCAGGTGGCCGTCGCGTGACGTGTCGGCATTTGAAAAAGTATATAGGCTATGGACCGCCCACGCCTCCGGTGGCTTCCGCCGATCATCGTCGTTGTTACGGTGCTTTACACGATCTCGGTGTATCCGTCGCTTCCCGAGCGGATGGTAACGCACTGGGGCATCGATGGCCGACCCAACGGTTGGTCGTCGCGCGAGGTCGGCGCGTGGATCCTACCCGGCATCATGGCGTTCATGTCGCTGACCTTTCTCGCCCTCCCGAGCCTCGATCCCAAGCAGTCAACCAAGAAGTTCGGCTTCGCCTACGATCTCATCGTGACAGCGATCCAGGCATTCCAGGCTGTGGTACAGTACGCCATGCTGAACATCGCTCGAGGCCGGGCCATCGACATGAACAACGTGGTCTATGTAAGCCTGGGTGTCCTCCTCTGCGTGACGGCGCTCGCGTACCGGCGCCAGCGCTGATCCTGTCCGATAATGGGACGGAAATCCCAAGCGCGGCGGAAACCGATAGTGAGCCATCGGCCGTAACTCTCCGTAAGACAACAGCTTAGCGTCCGGCAGCGACCGGCATGGCTCTTTCTTATAGGAAGAGACATGGACATCGTCCGAAGCAAACCAAAATCTCGCGCCCGGTATCTGATAATTGCGGGCGCCATAGTAGTCGTTGGCGCGCTCTCCGTGTCGGTCAGCAAGCTGGAATCGCGCCCACCCTCCGTGGAGAAGAGCACGCTGTGGATCGACTCCGTCAGGCGCGGAACGATGCTGCGGCAAGTCCGCGCGCCGGGCACCCTGCTGCCGGAGCACGTGCGCATCATCTCCGCCGTCACGGCCGGCCGCGTCGAGGAGCTGCCGATCAAGGCAGGGGTCACGGTGACGCCTGAATCCGAGATCTGCCTCCTCACGAATCCCGATGTGCAGCTCCAGGCGCTCGATGCGCAGCGGCAGTTGTCGCTGGCGCAAGGCTCGCTGCTCACGCTCAAGCAGACGCTCGAGACGCAGAAGCTCGCGGAAGCGGCCGCGGTCACGACGGCCGAGATGAATGCGAACGAGGCGGATCGGCAAGTCACCGTATTCGAGTCGCTCGACAAGAAGGGACTCGCCGGCACGAATGAGCTCGCGAAAGCGCGCGACGCCGCCAAGGCCGCGCAAGAGAATCTCCAGATCGAGAAGGACCGTCTCAAAGTGCTGAGCGAGTCGATCGACCAGCAGGTCGCGCTGGCCGCGGACCAGGTCGAGCGGCTCAAGGCGATCGACAAGTTCCGCGAATCGCTCGTGGCGTCGATGCACGTGACCGCCGGCGAACCCGGCGTGCTGCAGGAAATGCCGTTGCTGCTCGGCGAATGGGTGGTACCCGGAACGATCCTCGCTCGCGTCGCCCAGCCCGGAAAACTCAAGGCCGTGCTCTCGGTTCCTGAAACGCAGGCCAAGGACGTGGTGATCGGCCAGGTCGTATCGGTCGACACACGCAACGGTATCGTCCCCGGCCGGGTCCAACGAATCGATCCCGCCGTGAACGCCGGAACCGTCGGTATCGACGTGTCGCTCGAAGGGCCGCTGCCGTCGGGTGCGCGAGCGGACTTGAGCGTCGATGGCACGATCGAGATCGAGCGATTGGACAACGTGCTGTACGTCGGCCGGCCGGCGTTCGGCCAGCCGGACGGCACGATCTCATTGTTCGCGATCGGACCGGATGGGCATACGGCGGTTCGCAAGACGGTAAAGTTGGGCAAAAGCTCGGTGACGACTATAGAAGTGCTGCAGGGTCTCGCGGTCGGCGACCGCGTGATCATCTCCGACATGTCCGCGTGGGACAACGTCAACAAGGTGCGTGTGGAATAATGACGACTCCATTGATCAGCCTCGAAGGCATCAAGAAGGTGTTCTATACCGACGAGATCGAGACACACGCGCTCTCGGAGATCCACCT
>DASRDS010000018.1:0-24567 GCA_035652495.1 Gemmatimonadaceae bacterium | reverse complement strand
GATGTAATTGAATGCGGCGAGATGCTTGGCTTGCTCGCCGAACGTGCGCACGTGTCGAAATTCGCCGTCAGTCGGCGCGAACGCGTATTTGACGGCCGGCATCGCCTCGAGCACCGCGATCATCTGCTGTTCTTGGTGAGTAACCCAGTAGTCCGTGACCTGACTCGATGGTATCGGGGCCGCTTGCAACAGCAGCATGGCTAGAATGGGTGTCATGCCGCCATGCTAGCACTTAAACCACACTTTAAGTCAAGCGCTTTGGCGCTACGCATTCAGCGAGCTGCACACACTTGCACGTCAAGAGCTTCTTGAGCACCTCGCGCATGCGCTCGGCCCGCTCGATCACCGCGTTGACATCATCGAGCTTCCGGATCGCCATCGCCTGCCAGCGGGCTGAGGCGGGTGTGGTCCGATCGAACCCATTGAGGAGTTTCCGGATCTCGGCCACCGAGAACCCCGCGCCTTTCGCGAGGTGAATCAACCGGAGCACGTCGGCCGCGGTCGCATCGTACACGCGGCGGCCGTTGACCCGCGTGGGCGGCGTCAGGAGGCCCACGCTCTCGTAGTAGCGTAGGGCTGAGGCGCGGACACCCGCCTGACGCGCGAGATCGCCGATGGAGAGCTTGACTTCAAGCATACTTGAAGAGTTACCATGCTCGCATGGACGTGCAACTCTTTTGCACGGACCTCGGCCGCGCGAGCGAGGTTCGGGCGATTCTGAGTCGGGCCACCGGGCGGCACAACACCGACGACGGCGTCATCATCGAGTTTCCGGACGATGATGCCACCGCACGTACGGTGCTGGAGTTTGTGCTGGCCGAGCGACGGTGCTGTGCGTTTTTCGGCTATGAGATCGGATTCTCGCCGAAGTTGACGCTCAGGCTGCGTGCATCCGGCCTGTATCTGGCACCGCTCAAAGTGATGTACGGGTCATGAAGCGCGTGATCCCCCTGTTCGGTGCCATGGTATGCCTCGTTGGTTGCGCGGGATTGCCGACGATCGCGGCGGCGCTGGCCGCCGTCGGCCTCTCGGCGCTATGCGACAACCGCCTGCTGGTGCCGATCGAGGTCGTGCTCGTGATGCTGGCGATTCGCTCGCTAGGTACGGCGTTCGCGAAGAAGTGAATCCTCGCGCGACGCCATCAGCGCCACCAGAATCACCTGCGCGCTCGGCGTCCCCAGTCGACATCCGCTGCCGCCGGGCTCGAGCGTTCCCCCGCCAGCAACGTCGCGTCCGTCGACGAGCACGGTGGGTGACGCGTATCGCTGGGCGTATTCTGGAGCGTTCGCCGCCGCCCGATCCCACTCGGTCCATGTGGCCGGCCGTCCGGCGCGCGTCAAGGCTTCTCGCAATTGTGCCCGCGCGGCTTCGACGTGCGGGCACGTCGCGTCAAAGATCAATTCGACGTAAGACGGGCGCATACCCAAGTCTAAACCCTATACTCCGGTATAGGGACAATGAGGATTCTTGCGCTGGCCGCCTTGCTTGCGGCCTCCCCTTTGGGGGCACAGCTCTGTGAGCGGGCTGAGTATCGCGATTTGTGGTGCATGCGGCTGCTGCCTACCGCGGGCTTCGACTCCGTCGTCGCCCACGTCGCGCTGAGCCGCGCGCCCGGGCCGTTCACGGTGTCGATGACCGCGGACGGGCGTACGGTCTATGCGCCTATCGCGACGATCTCGGGTCTCTCGCCGGATCACAAGTACGTCGCCTGGGCCATGCCGCCGGCCACCGTGCCCCGCGTCCGACTCGGCCCGGTCTCGAACGGCACCACGCGACTCGGGGCGATCGCCATGGATCCGTTCGTGGTGCTCGTCACCGAGGAGCCAGGTGGGCGCATCGTGCTTCAGGGGCAATCGCCAAGCTCCCGGTTGTCACCCGCGGACTTTCTGCGATTTGCTTTGGGGGCATCGGATGACGCGATGTCGGGCATGCATATGGCCGATACTGGGCAATGGACCACGGTACCGATGCCGCCGGGGCTTACGATGTTGCCGGCCGAGATGGCACTGCGGCCCGGTGTGGCGCCATGGTTGCCGAGAGTCGCGGATGCACCGGTCGCCAAACCGACTCAGGTCGTTCGGCTACGCAGTGGCGATACGCTGCGTCTCACGGCCGGTGTTGTACGACGTGAAGTCGCCGGGCATGATGTCATCATGTACGCGTACAACGGTCAGTATCCTGGACCGCGCATCGTCGTGAACCAAGGCGATTCAATCGTTGTCGAGTTCACGAACAACTTGGAGCAGCCGTCGAGCATTCACTGGCACGGGATCCGTCTGGATAGTCGGTACGATGGCGTGGATTCAGTGGCGGCGGGGACGCACTTCACGTATCACCTGAGATTTCCAGACGCCGGCGTGTACTGGTATCATCCGCATGTCCGGGAAGACATCGAACAGAACCTGGGACTGTTCGGCAACATTGTCGTCCGCGCTTCGCGCGATTCCGAGCACGACGAATTCGCGATCCTCGACGACCTGCTGGTGAATGACCAGGGCCTCGTCCCATACGGTAGCGATGCCGCGACGCACGCGCTGATGGGCCGGTTCGGCAATGTCCGAACGAGCCATCACTTCAGAGTGAAGCGCGGGCAAGTCGTCCAATTCGCGTTTACAAATGTCGCGAACGCCCGCGTGTTCAACCTATCATTCCCAGGCACGCGCATGAAGGTTGTCGGCAGCGATGCCGGGACATACGAGCACGAAGAATGGACCCCGAGCGTCGTGATCGCGCCGGCCGAGCGTTATATAGTCCAGGCGCGATTTGATCGCCCGGGCAAAATCCCGCTGGTCAGTCGCGTACTCGGCCTGGACCATCTGTTCGGCCGGTTCGTTCCGTTCGACGACACACTTGGCATCGTGGAGGTGAGTGCGACACCGGTCCCGGGGAAGAACGATTTCGATGTCCTGCATGCGGGGGAAGACCTGAGGCGGTATCATCGTTTCATCGACCGTCCAGCGGACAAGACACTGGTACTGGCGCTGGAAACGCACGACTTGCCGTTCGTGACCACGCAGCTGATGCGCCTGGACTCGTCGTACTTCGCGCCAGTCGAATGGATCGGCAGCATGCCGAACATGAACTGGGCGTCCACGTCGAAACAGGTCCGTTGGGTCCTCCGCGACTCGGCCACGGGTCGGGAGAACATGGATATTGGCTGGACGTTTCCCCAGGATACCCTGGTGAAAGTTCACATTGTGAACGATCGGAGCACGTTGCATGGGATGAACCACCCGATCCACGCCCATGGCCAACGATTTTTGGTACTAGCGGTGAACGGTGTCGCGAACCAAAATCTGGTCTGGAAAGACACCGTGCTGGTTCCCGCCGGGGGCACGGTCGATATCCTGATGGATCTGAGCAATCCCGGCCGCTGGATGTTGCACTGCCATATCGCGGAGCACCTGACCGCGGGAATGATGACTTCTTTCACCGTCGAGTGAGGACAGCAATGAGACGTTGGATACTGGCCGGTCTGGGATTGGCGTCGGGCGCGGCCGCACAGCAGCCGAATGGCGCGAAAGCGTACCAGACGGTCTCCGATCCCGTGGTCGCACTGACCAATGCCACCGTGATCGACGGCACCGGTGCCGCGCCGGCGAAGAACGAGACCATCGTGATCCAGAACGGCAAGATCGCGCAGGTCGGCCCGGCGTCGAGCGTCCAGGTGCCGGCGGGCGCGAAGACCATAGATGTGCACGGGAGCACCGTGATCCCCGGTCTCGTCGGCATGCACGACCATCTCTTCTACTTCGCGGTCGGCGGTCGCGAGATCATGGACAGCTACTCGGGTCCGCGCCTGTACTTGGGGTCCGGCGTCACGACGATTCGGACGACGGGGACGATCTCGCCGTACCAGGACCTGGAGACCAAGCGCGAAATCGAGCAAGGCCGCGAGCCCGGCCCGCGCGTCTACATCACGGCGCCGTACATCACGGGCAGCGGGCCGAATGGCTCGGGTGTGATGGCCATCTTGAACACGCCGGATCAGGCGAAGCAGTTCGTCGACTACTGGTCGACGCAGGGTGCCACGTGGGTCAAAGCCTACACTGACATCAAGCGGTCGGAGCTCGGAGCGGCGATCCAGGAGGCGCACAAAAAAGGCATGAAAGTCACCGGCCACCTGTGTTCCGTGACGTACGAGGAAGCGGTCGACTTAGGGATCGACAACCTCGAGCACGGGTACGCGACCGCTACCGACTTCGATCCGTCGAAGTCGCCGGACCAGTGCCCGCCGAACGCGCTCGTGACGGTCGCCAACAACGCGCCGAATTCCGCGACCGCGAAGGCCGTGTACAAGAAAATGATCGACCATCATGTGCCGATGACATCGACCCTCGATGTCTTCGAGATGCTGCTCCCGAACCGCCCGTACGACCCGCGACTCCCCGACCTCATGTCGTCCGATCTGCGGGTCCAGTACCTGGCGCTCCGCGCCAAGATCGACTCGGGCGAGGCCGCGCACTGGCCGTTCAAGACCGAGGCTATCAAGAACGCCGAGGCGTTCGAGAAGGGCTTCTACGACGCGGGCGGCTTCCTCGTCGCGGGCAGCGACCCGACCGGCATCGGCACACCGCCCGGACTCGGCGACCAGCGCGAGTACGAGCTGCTTGCCGAAGCCGGGTTCACGGCGCCGCAGGTCGTGCAGATCATGACCCTGAACGGCGCCAAAGTGCTCGGCGACGCCGACAAGTTCGGCTCGATCGAGCGCGGGAAGTCAGCCGATCTCGTCGTGCTCGATGGCGACCTGGCGTCTGATCCCGCCGTCATTCACAAGGTCACCACCGTCTTCAAAGAAGGCATCGGGTACGACTCGGCCAAGCTGATCGCCGACTGTAAGGGGCACCTTGGGGTGAACTAGTGGCAAACGACGCCACTAGATCATTCGATCGGCCGCCGTTCATTGCCGCCTAGCTATCCGCTTTGCGCACCGGTCACGGAGTCGTTGAAATAAGATCGGTGCGCAGTGACGGAACGAGGGCCGCGAGCGATTTCGGGGGGCCTGCTATGAGCTCGCGGGTTGGGGGTTTGAGCGGTACTCCCCCACCAGTTTTGCATCGACCGTTGTGGGAGTTTCAAGGCATCGAGAGTCTATACGTAAGCGAAACGTCCGATGGGAGTCCAACGCCGTGATTTCTCCCTCCGCGACGTGGATGAACGTTCCATCTGATAGCGACAGCACCAGATATCGCGTACCACCGGGGCGCTTCGCGTTCATCTCTCGAAACACGTCCTCGATGAGCCGCTCGTTCTCGGCTACGTGTTCGGGCTTGACTCGATACCGTATGACTTTCATGGTCAGTGCGCCTTGATCGCGAGTGAGTGATCGACCGGAATAACGGTCACCGTGAATGGCGTTCCAGGGTCGTCTGACACGAACGGTGCCGGACCGCCGAACGGGTTGCCGCCGAGCATGGCGTTCTCATAGTACGGGGTAAAGACCATCACGTGCGGGTGGAATGCGCCGATGCCCGGTGCGAGATACATGTCGGCTGAGAACATGTAGGCGAACGCCACTTGCTCCATCTTCGGCAGCTTCCCACTGGCGTACGCCGCTTTGACCGTCGCCGCGATCTCATCCGGCTCTTTGCCGGCCATGGCGAGTTGCGCCTTCATCTCCTGATACGGCAGGACCGTTTTCGCCGCCGCCGGATTGTAGCAGATCGGCCCTCGGACCTTGGCGTCATAAACTAAGCTTCGAAATTGCGCGGGCGTGAACGTCGGCGCCGACCAGCCGCGTAGGACTAGGCACACGAAGCCGTTATCGCCGGTCGTCGCGATCTCGTAGCCGGTCTTTGTCAAGACTTTGAACGTCGCGTGATCCGTGACCGCTGGTGGCGCCGCGCTGCGGGCAAGCGCGAGCTCGGCGTCGCGGGGCATCAGATAGTCGGCCAGCGGCGGGTAGGGCAGAAATGCCGGCAGCAGCGCCGGGAACAGATACCGCAGGAACCACATGAGAGCACTCCATGGTTAATTGCATACTCTCATGTCGGACGAGACCCTCGAAAAGATACTTGGCGACCTTCGCCCCAAACTCCACCGCTTCTGCTCGCGTATGGTGGGCTCGGTGCTGGACGGCGAGGATCTCGTCCAAGAAACGCTGACCGAGGCGTTCCTCCACGTCTCGTCCCTCCGCGACGCCACGCGTCTCGAGCCTTGGCTCTTTCGCATCGCGCATCACAAGTGTGTCGACTTTATTCGGCGAGCGCGTCGATTCGTCGCGCTGCCGCCCGATGAAGCCGATGCCATCGCTGGCGTGACGGCGCCGGATGAGCCGATCGATGAGCCATTAGCGATGCTGGTCGGCACGCTCCCTCCCAAAGAGCGAGCCTCCGTCCTGCTCAAAGACGTTCTCGATTATCCACTCGATCAAGTCGCCGAGATCATCGACTCCACGGTTGGTGGCGTGAAGGCGGCGTTGCATCGCGGTCGCGCGAAACTGCGTGCCAGCAACCCTGAAGCACCGACGATCGCGCTTGACGACGCCCAGCGAGCGCTGCTCGATGCCTATGTCGACCGTTTCAATCGCCAAGACTGGGACGGCCTTCGCGACTTGATCCAAGCCGATGCCCGTCTAGAAATCGTCGGCGCGGCCGCGGGCACGATGCTGGACGTTGGCAGGAATTACTTCAGCAACTACCTCGCGCTCCCGTACGAGTGGCGCCTCGCCGTGAGCGTCGTCGACGGCGAGCTCGTGACGGTACATGAACGTCGCGTAGACGGACATTGGCACGCTCAGAGCGCGGTCCGGCTGTGGTGGCAGAATGGCAAGGTCGTCCGTATCCGCGATTACGTCCATGTTGACTACCTCCTGACCCCGACAGTATAGTGTTCCCCTAGACGTGACAGGGGAACGCCGTTGGATCTGCCACAGGGCACGCTCTCGATCCTGATCCTGAAGGCCCTCCTCGCGGGCCCAACGCACGGCTACGGCATCGCGCGCTGGGTCGAGGACACCGCGGGCGATGTCGTCCGGATCGAGGAGGGCTCGCTCTATCCGGCCCTCCGCCGCCTAGAGGACAAGGGCCTCGTCCGCTCCGGCTGGGGCCTCTCCGAGAACAACCGCCGCGCGCGCTTCTATACGATCACCGCGACGGGCCGCAAACACCTCCGCGAAGAGGTCGACGGCTGGCTGCGCTATGCCAACGCGATCGCCCAGGTGCTCCGTGCCGCACCAGCCATGGGGTGAGCATATGCGTCGCCTGTGGGTATCGCCCTAGTGTTGGCAACCTCTCGCGTCATTGCATCCCTCTTACTTGAGGCGAGCCCCACGGACCGCGGGGCGCCCTTCAGGGGGATTGATGTGGCGTGACGTGCGCGGATCCCTCCGTGGGTTCCGGCGGAATCCGACTTTCACCGTGACGGCCGTGCTGATCCTGGGTGTCGGGCTGCTGTGCGTTGCCATCCTTGCCGCCTATTTGCCAGCCCATCAGGCGAGTCGCGTCGATCCCGCGCGAGCGTTGCAGGCAGACGCGTGAAGGATCGGGAGGTTGACGATGAGCTCCGGTTTCATCTCGACATGCGTGTGCGCGATTACCTGGCGCGAGGGTTCACTCGCGAAGAGGCCGAGCGAGCCGCGCGGGAGCGGTTTGGTGATCTCGAGGATGTGCGGCAGACGTTGGAGTCACACGATGCGAGGCGGGATCGGATGAACCGTTTCCTGCAGGACGCGCGACTCGCGGTGCGGGGGTTCCGGCGGAACCCGACGTTCACCGTGACCGCGGTGTTGATTCTCGGGGTTGGCATCGGTATGGCGGTCGCCATGTGGAGCGTGTTCAGCGCCGTGCTGCTCCAGCGGCTGCCGCTGCGCGACGCGCAACGCGTTGTCTTTCCTCAGGTCGTTGATCGCGCGGGCGTCGACATCTCGTTCAGCATCCCGGATGTCGACAAGATTAGACATGACAGCCGCACGATGACCGCGATCGCCGGATATGCGCACGGCGGTGTGGTGCAGTGGCCGATGATGGATGGCGATCGCCTGACGCCGCTCATGGGAGCGCAGGTGCAGTGGCAGTTCTTTCAGGTGCTCGATGCCAGGCCCGCGCTGGGTCGCCTACTGGTATCGACGGACGACAGTCTGTCGCACGTGATGGTACTGAGCTATGGCGCCTGGCAGCGGTATTTCGGCGGAGATCCGCACGTCATCGGCCGCCACTTCCGGCAAGCGCTGCTGAACGTCACGTACACGGTCGTCGGCGTTGCGCCGCCTGGTATCGATTTTCCGGCCAGCGCCGACTACTGGTCGCCCATGCCGTTCCCGCAGGCGCTAGATGTCATCGCGCGCCTCGCTCCTCATGCCACGCCAGCCATGGCTCGCACCGAGTTTCGGACGCTGGCCGAGCAAGCGATTCGGATCTCGGCCGCCAATGGCACCGGCGACCGCGCCAGAGGGAACGTGACGATCGGCGGGGACAGCATGCGAACGTTCGCCAATGTTGTGATCGGCGATGTCCATGGCGTGTTGATCCTGCTGGTCGCGGCCGTCGGACTGCTCTTGCTGATCGTCTGCATCAACATTGGCAACCTATTGCTGCTGCGCATGGCTTCACGCACGCGCGAGTTGGCCGTGCGACTGGCGATTGGCGCGACATATGGCGACGTCGTGCGCCAGCTCATGATCGAGCATGGCGTGCTGGCGGCGGTTGGCGGCGGGGTCGGCTTCATCGTCGGTGAGATCGCCCGACGCGCCTTGATCGCGGCGGCGCCGGCCGAGTTGCCGCGACTGGATACGTTGCGCGCGTCGGGGGCGCCACTTGGTGCAGCGGTCATGTTGGCGGTCGTGTCGCTGCTGCTGTTCGGCGTGGCGCCGGCATTGATCGCGGTGCGGCGCCGGCCGACGGTGCAGCTGGGCAGCCGCTCGGTGACATCGACGCGGCAGCGACGGAGTATGCGGCAGGTGTTGGTCGCCTCGCAGGTGGCGTTGGCGCTGATGCTGCTCGCCGGCGCCGGGCTCCTGACGCGAAGCCTCGAGCGTCTGCAGTCGTTGGATCTCGGACTCCGCGCGGATCATCTGTCCATGCTCGCCGTTCTGTGGCCGTACGCGAAGTATCCCGGGACGCTTTTGCCCCTCTGGGATAAGATCGCGCCGCGGATCCGGGCGGTGCCGGGCGTCGTCGCCATGTCACCCACCGTGGTGCCACCGTTGACCGGCGCGAATATCTGGACGGGGGTCTGGCAGATTGACGGCCAGTCGGCCGCCGAGGCGGCGCGCAATCCCATGACGCCGCTCGACGCGATCGGGCCTGAGCACTTTCGCGCGCTCGGTGTGCCGATACTGCGCGGGCGTGCGTTCGCCGAGACGGACGACGAGCATGGTGCGCTCGTCGCGATCGTGAGCGCCAGTTTCGCGCGGCGGTATTGGCCGAATCAGGATCCGATCGGGAGGCGCGTGCGGATGGCGGGGTTGGATACCGCCAACAATTGGCGGACCGTGGTTGGTGTGGTTGGCGATACGCATTGGCGCACGTTGCGTGAGTCTACGCCAATGGTCTACTTGCCGTTCCGGCAGAGTTTCTGGCAAGCCGGGTTCGTGCTGCGCACGACGACGAGCTTGCCATCGGTGTTGCCCGCCATTCGGAACGCGATTCGTGAGGGGGATCCAGATGTGGACATCTGGATGGCGAAAACGATGGATGACTTCCTCGCGAGGCCACTCGCGCAACCCCGCATGAGTGCTCTCTTGCTCTCGACCTTCGGCCTCGTCGCCCTCGCGCTTGCCGCGATCGGGCTCTACGGCATCATGGCCTCCGCCGTCCGGGAGCAAACTCGCGACATCGGCGTTCGCATGGCCCTGGGCGCCACGCCGGGGCAGGTGCAGGGCGAGGTGTTGCGGCGCGCGATGACCGTCTCGCTCACCGGCGCCGCCGCCGGCCTCGCCGGCGCCCTCTTGGCATCGCGCGCGATCGCCTCGTTGCTCTTCGAGCTGAGCCCAACCGACCCAATCGCCCTACTCGGCGCCTGCGTCGCGCTACTGTCGGTCGCGTTTATCGCGGCTTACTTACCGGCGCGACATGCCAGTCGCGTTGATCCTTCTCGGGCGTTGCAAGCCGAGTAGACTCCCTCTCACGTCGCCGTTTTGCCCGTCGCCTGAACATGAGCACGACGCAAAAGACGCCACCCAACGCGCAGGCCATCTGACCAGCAAGCGCGCCATACATCAGAATATCAGTCATTTGTCATCCTCGGGAAGAAATTTGGCAAACGTCGATACCGCTATGCCAAGGAACAGTGTGAAAAAGCATAGATCGACGAACAAAGTAGAGTTTGCCGGCTCACGCGCGTGGCGAAGTGCGTAGAAGATGGACCCGAATATGACAACACCGAGCGAGCACGCGGCCGTGGGAATCTTTATGTCAAGCCACTGGTTGCCACTCGTCAGCAGTCGCGAGAGCGCCTCGGAGGCCAAGGTGATGGCGGTGCTCAGAACACCGCCGTTCGCGAGCATCTCCGGGATGGTGGGATAGTTACCGTCGTAGCCCCGCATGAAGTAGAGGCAGACTATGGGAAAGAATGACAGGGGTATGGTGAGGCACGAATGGATCAACAACTCTCGGCGCCAACGGGTGTTCGCTACAGCCATAGGTGGATTCTCCAGGGAAAATCGGGAGATGGCTGAATCGCGAACCCAAGCGTCGTCGAGCAGAACCTCCCGGTGTTATGTAGTCCAAGGGCGGGATGTCGCCGACGTGCTGGACGCGCAATCTCTCTGGAGATTAGCGTCGAATCAACGTGGAATAATCATCCTTCTACGCCACGCCTAAGCTTGACATTACTTAACCACGAGGTTAAGTACTCCGTATGCCTAAGCATCCCATTGTCTCGCGCGAAGAATGGGTCGTCGCGCGGAAGCTTCTTCTCGCGAAAGAGAAGCAGTTAACTCGCGAGCTCGACGCGCTCGCGCAGGCGCGGCGGGATCTGCCGTGGGTGAAAGTCGAGAAGAGTTACACGTTCGACGCGCCAGATGGCAAAGTGACGCTGGCCGAGCTGTTCGACGGTCGCACGCAGCTGATCGTTCAGCATTTTATGTTCGGGCCAGACTGGGCCGAGGGATGTGTCGGCTGCTCGTTCAAGTCTGATCACATCGACGGCGCTCGAATTCACCTCGAGCATCATGATGTGTCGTTTGTATCGGTGTCACGGGCACCGATCGAGAAGATCGAAGCGTATCGCAAGCGCATGGGGTGGACGTTCAAGTGGGTGTCGTCCTACCATAGCGACTTCAATTACGACTATGGCGTCTCATTTCGCCCTGGCGAGCCGGCGATGTATAACTACGTGATGCACCCGGCGGCGCCGCACGGGATGGACGAGGCGTCGGGAGACAGCGTGTTTCTCATGGACGAAGCCGGCGATATCTATCATACGTACTCGACATACGGTCGCGGCGATGAGAAGCTCGTGAACGCGTACAATTACCTGGATCTCACGCCAAACGGGCGAAACGAGACGGTGAACGGGAATCTCATGGACTGGGTCAAACGCCATGACCAGTACGAGAGCACCCCCGTTCGCATCGGCCTTTCCGCCGCTCGCAACAAAGTCCGTCCATCGTAAACGAGCTGGGGCCGCATCATGCCCCATGCTCCTTCTCTGCCTTCAACTCGCGCTGATCGACTCGGCGCAGCACGCCATGCACATGGCGCCGGCGCGCACCGTGCGCGTCGTTGGCATTCAGCACACGTTCCTGCTCGGCAACGCCGAGCGCGCCGATGGACCGTGGCGGACGCTCTATGCCCGGTTCGAGGCGCAGTATGATGCGGCGCACGGACAGGTGCGGATAGCGACGCAGCCACTGAGTGTGGGATTCGGGGGGACGCAGGTCGCGGTGATCAGTGATAGCGTGATGGCCGTCAACGGCAGCGGCGGGTCCGCGACGTCGTACGAGGATTGGATCGATCGGATCAATGCGTCACCCGAGCGGGCGTTGGCCCTGGCCGCCGCGTCGCCAGGGCTGCGCGTCGTCGGCACAAAGCAGCGCTATGGGCTCACATTCGACGTCGTCGAGTTCCCGTGGCGCAACGGGCACATGCGTCTCGAGCTCGAGCGCGAGACGCACCTGCCTGATGTCGTCGAGATCGTGCGCACGTATCCCAAGGATTTTCGCCGGGCACCGTTCGGCGAGAATATCGTGCGGTTCGAGTACGTCGACTGGAACATCCACCCCGGCGGGTGGTGGTGGCCGATGCAGCATAAGGTCAGCCTCAACGGCGAGCCGTTGCGCGACGTCACGATCGACACGGTCGCGGTCAGCGATGATGCCGTCTCCACTGACATTCCCGACTCGGCCCGCGCGCAGTACGCCGCGAATCTTCGTCGGGCGCCGGACGCGATTCGCATTGGCACGACTGCACCACCATCGGAGATCGCGCCCGGCATCCTGCGTATTCCGGAGCTCTGGTCGATGACGGTCATCAAGCAAGACGATGGCATCGTCATCTTTGAAGCGCATCAGAGCGCACAGTTTCTGCATGACGTCATCGATACGGCCCGCGCGCATTACCCCGGGTTGCCGATCAAAGCCCTCGTGATGACGTCGGATCCCTGGGCTCACTTAGGCGGCGTGAGCGAGGCGGTGAAGCTGGGACTCCCTATCTACGTCAACTCCCGCAGCATCCCGTTTCTCACTTCTCTCGTGAAACGGCCCGCGAAGTTCCTCCCGGTGCGCGTCGCGACTACGATTGGGACCGGAACAAATCGCATCGTGCTCTATCCAGTCGGCGGGGCATACGGCGAACGAATGACCATGGCTTACTTTCCGGAACGCCGCCTGCTCTATGGTGCGGACCTTGTCTTCAAGGACCAACCCACACCAGCCGCGGACCTACGCCGCGCCGTGGAGCGCGAGCATCTCGCCGTCGACTCGCTCTTTTGTGTGCAGCGCTCCGCGCCACAAGCGTGGAGCGACTTCTACGCCGCGACCTCGCGATAGCGCGCGAACAGGCGGTCGAACGTCGTCGCCCACTCGTGCTCACGCTCGGCGTACTCGCGACCGCGGTAGCCGAGCATCGGCAGATCCTCGCGCTCGATAAGCTCGATCGCGGCCGTGGCCAGCGACTCGGACTCGCCGGCGGCGAACGTCGCGCCCGCGCCGGAGCGCGCGAGCTGCTCGGCCACGCCACCGCGATCGGCGGCCAGGACTGGCGTGCCACTCGAGAGGGACTCGAGGGCGCACAGGCCGAAGGTCTCGGCCGAGCCTGGGGAGACGATCACGTCCATCGCGGCCAACAGGTTCGCGAGCGCGTCGCGGTCGCCCTGGTAGGGCAGGCGATACACGCGGTCGGAACGACTGGCGAGCGCGTCAACCTGCTTGCGTTGATGTCCATCGCCCACAAGCACGAGGCCCGCGTCGGTGCGCTTCTCGATCTCCGGCCATGCGTCGAGGAGCACGTCGATCTCTTTCTCGCGCGCGAAGCGGCCGACGAACGCGAAGAGACGCCGGTCGGTCGGCAAACTCAAGGCCTCGCGGGTCTCGCACGCGTAGTCGTGACGCCGCGGGTGGAAGTGCGCCAGGTCGACGCCCAACGGCACGACCGCCACGCGCTCGACGCCATGGTTCGCCAGATCGGTCGCGGCGAACTCGGACGCGCAGATCGTCAGGTCGCAGCGGCCATAGACCGCGCGCATGTACTTCCACGTCGTGTCGTACACGCGCCGCTGCATCCGGCTCGCCTGCTCCGGAAAGGGGCAGACCGTGCGGGCCAGGTTGCCGTGGAAGAAGCCGACGAGCGGGATGTCCGACGCCTTGGCGGCGCGCTTCACGATCCACGGTACGGCGAAGCAGCTGCCGACCTCGATGACCGTCGGCTGCTCGGTCTCGATGATCCGGCGGATCGACCGCGTCGCCAACATGAACCGGTAAGGTTTCTGCGTCGGAATGTGCGGGCCGCGCAGGCGGTAGCACCGGCGGCCAGACTCCTCCGACATGGCGTCTTCCTGCCCAGGCACGACCAGCACCTGCGCGAAGTCCGGCCGGTCGGCGACATACGCGGCCTTTTCGTTCAGGTACGTGCGGACACCGCCCGACGTCTCACCGAACCACTCGGTGATATCGAGGACGCGAACGCCCGCGGCCTCGCGGAACGGGGCCGGCCAGGTAAAGCCTCGTCCGAAGTTCATCGCCGGGAGAGCGTGCCCATGATGAGATCCCAGAGCGGCGAGCTGACGCCATAGTCCCGGTCGGGATCATTGAAATGGTGACGCTGATGGCGCCACTTCGTGTACCGACCCCACGCCGTGGGCAGGGTCTTGTGATGCACCATGTAGTGCACCGTGTCGTACACGAGGTATCCGGACACAAAGCCGGCGAAGAGGGCAGGTGACAATGCCGGGCCAGTCGTCAGACGGAAAAGGGCGTAGAAGAGGACCGCCAATGGGATGCTCGCGCCCGGAGGCATGACAAGGCGCGACGAATCATTGGGATACTCGTGGTGGACTCCATGCATTATGAAGTACACGACATGCCGCCACGTGGGTAACGCCGGGAGGACCGGATCCCCGGGGCCCAAGGCGGCCACGATGTCATGAGTGCCCTGCATCACCTCATCGGGCGCATGAAAGAGGTGCCGATGCAGGAAGTACTCGACCAGCGTCCAGAGAAGGAGCCCACCCAGCCAAAGGCCGGCGGTCACCAGCGGCGCGGTGGGGGCGAACCAGAGAAGGGCCAGAACGACCGGCACGTACAGCACGTGCGGGACGATCGGATGGACGTGGGACAGCTTCTCCAGCCAGTCCTGTCGAAACATCCGTACGCTTTCGTCCCGGTTCGACACGTAATGGTCGTTGGGACGACTCGTCGGGGCCGGTTGGGCTGCGGTACTCATAGGAAGAAATGTGCGACCTTCGGCGCTAGAGGCAAGTGGGCTGGGGCGGTCAAGCTGACTCAACCGTAAGTAAAAGTGGCGCCGGCGCAGCGGTTGTGACGGAGGCTTGCATCCACGGATGACAGCAGGACTCGCTGTGTAGCGGCACTATTCCTGGCACCCGATGTGCACACGAGCCCGCCACACATGAACGGGCTCGTGCTTCTTCTCTCGCTCTCGATCGCGCAGCCGCGCGCGATCACTTCGACAGCGGCGATCGCTCCCGCCGACACGAGCATCTACATCGAGAACGTGCTCTGGCCGCATGCTTCGCAGAACGCGGCAAAGCCAAAATCAGTTTCGGTTCCTACCGAGCCGAGAGTCGAACCTCGATCCGATTCAGCTCGAAGAGAGCGAGGTGTCCGGCGTCCTTAGCGTCGGCCGGCAGGGCTTCGACGCCGACCATACGACCCGGCGCGAACCCGATGCAGCGGGTCAGAATGGAATAGTGGTGTCCGACGACCAGCCCTGACACCGTGAACCGGCCATCCTCGCCGGTCAAGCTGCCCGCCACCTGACCTGTCTCATTATCGGTCACGTCGACGTGCGCGGCAGGAATAGGGACGTTGCGATTGTCGGTCACCCACCCGACGATGGCGCCATCCGTGCGCGGATGGCCCGACAGTGCGATGAGGATCATCGCCAACAGCGCCTTCATGCGAGCTCCATGGTTAAGCGCTGTTGTCGCGACAACCGCCGCGCCGGCCAGCGCCGTATTAGGGAATGTCCAACGTTCGTGCTCTTTACGATTGAATGAACGGGGGAGTTACCGACGAACCGTGCGCAAAGCTGCCACGAGACTGTAACGCCACGATCTGAGGCGGACGATTACTAGGGCCTTCTCTGGCGTCAGGCGTATGCGCGAGCACCAGTCTGGGTGGACCAGGTTTGTCGAAGCACGCCATTTGAGACGTGCCAGCGTGCGATCGGTGGTGAGTCGGGCATATTGCTCTCGGGTCAATGACACCTATGTTAACGCGGTCACGAATGAGTCACTGACACATCCAGTCCGAACCTGACCGATCATGAATCGACGGAATGCGCTGATCTCACTCGCCGCACTCGCCGCGTGCTCACCCGGCCCGCAGGATGATTTCCAAGTGGTGGTGCGCGAGCTCGGTGGCTTTGAGCTCAAACCCGGCGAAGGTTCCGCCGTGATGGCGTCGCTCAAGGGGAGCCGCTACACGGTCGACGTCGACCCGACGGTCCAGCCGCAATCCGACTTCGATCCCGACGCCGCCTGATGCGCGTCGACCCGGCATGGATGTCGATCGGCGAGCTGGCGCAGGCCCTCGAGCACCGCCACCTCTCCTGTGTCGAGATCGTGCAAGCCCTGCTCGATCGCACGAAACAGCTCGACAAAACGCTCAACTCCTACATCACGCTACTGCCCGAGTCCGCGCTGGCGGAAGCCAAAATCGTCGATGCCGATATCGCCAAGGGTCACTATCGCGGTCCGCTGCACGGCATCCCGGTCGCTATCAAAGATCACATCGACACCGCCGGTGTCCGCACGACCGCGGGGGCGAAGTCGCGGATCACGAACGTTCCGACGGCGGATGCGGCGGTCGTCAGGCGTGCGAAGGCCGCCGGCGCGGTGGTCATGGGGAAGGCGAACATGAACAAGTTCGCCGACGGCGAGTCCGGGGATAATCCGGACTTCGGCCGGATCAGGAATCCGTGGAATCCCCAGTACTCGCCCGGTGGCTCGAGCTCCGGCGCCGGCGCGCAGGTCGCGGCCGGTCTCGTGCCGCTCTCGATCGGATCGGACAACGGTGGCTCCGTGCGCATCCCCGCCGCGCTCTGCGGCGTCGTCGGCCTCAAGCCGACCCACGGTCGCATCAGCCTCGAGGGCATCTTTCCGCGCCTCTATTCGCTCGATCATCCAGGACCCCTCACGCGCTCCGTCGCCGACTGCGCGATCGCGTTGCAGGTGCTCGCCGGCCACGACGCCGAAGACACCACGACCGCGCGTCGCACGGTCCCCGACTACACGGCCGAGCTCAAGTCGGGAATCAAGGGCATGGCGATCGGCGTCGATCGGAAATACGCGACGGTCGGCGAGCCGCACGTCCTCGGCGCTTTCAACGCTTCTATAGATGTACTCCGGCGCCTTGGCGCGATCATCGTCGACGTGACGATTCCGTCGTACGCCGAGATGCTCGCGGTGGGCAACACGATCGCGGCGTGCGAGTACTCGGTCGCGGCCGCGCACCTCTTTCGGGAGCATCCGTCGGACTTCGATCTCGCCAAGCCTCCCGCCGCGAGCGGCGCTGATATCAAGGCCGGCGCGCTGATCCCGGCGGTCGACTATATCCGCGCTTCCCAGAAACGCCGCCTTTTGCAGCGGGCGTATGCTCAGGCGACGCACACGATCGCTCTATTGGTTAGTCCGACTTACCCGCTCGCTCCACGACCCTTTGGCGGGTACCCAAAGCCATACACCGCGGACGACGCGATTCGGTATACGTTCCCGTTTGATCTGTTGGGGCTGCCGGCGATCTCGGTACCGTGCGGGTTCTCGCCCGACAACATGCCGATCGGCCTCCAATTCATCGGGCGCGCGTTCGACGAGGCGACGGTCTTGAGGGCCGCGTACGGATACGAACAGGCGACCGATTGGCACGCCCGTCACCCCTCCCTATCCTCGTCGGCGGGCGGCGGGGCCAAAGCCTCGAACGGCGACTCGTCGATATCCCAATCGGGATAATCGAGCAACATCGTCTGCAGGTCGAAGTACCGTTCGACGTGGCGCGCGACCGCATCATCGATATGTCCGTGATCGCGTTCCTGGAAGAGCGCACCGCACGCCTCCTCGAGCACCTGTCGCGCGATACGGTGCTCTTGGAGGAGTTCCTTCCCCAGCCGCGATCCGCGACCGCCTTTCTCCCAGAACGTACGCTTCTGCACGTAGGTCTGACGGAGCAAGTCGAGCGCCTTGGTCGCGTCGGGTGAGTTCCGCAAGCTCCTCGCGAGCACATCGAGTCGCGCCAGCGCGGCGTTCGTCGCCGCAATCCACGCTCGGGCTTCCTCCTGATCGTCTTGTGAATCGCCGGCGCCGCCGAGCTTGAGCAGGCGGACGACGGGACCGAGCGTGAACCCCTGGGCGACCAGGGTCGCCACGATCACGCCGAAGGTGATCACGATGATGATCGCCCGGTTCTGAATCGCGAGAGGTAGGGCGAGCGCAATGACCAACGAGTCGGCGCCGCGCACCCCGGCCCATGCGACGAAGATGACCTCAGGCCAGACATTGCGGCCTTTGCGGCGTTCGACGCGACGCGTGAACCACGCGCTCGGGAACCCCCAGAGGAATCGGGTGACGATGCAGACCAGCGTCACGATCCCGACGTCGCGTAGCACGTTGGCCAGCGGGTAGCCGTTCAATCCCCGAATCACGACCGGCAGCTCGAGGCCGACGAAGATGAAGATCAAGCTTTCCATCACGAACTCGATCAACGCCCACATCGACTCGTGCTGGACGCGCCCGGCGGCCGTGAAGACGTGCGGGCTGTTGTGCGCGAAACGGATGCCGGCGGCGACGACGGCCAGCACACCCGAAGCGCCCAGGCGATCGGCCGGGATATAGGCCGCGAACGGAATGAGCAGCGAGACCGTGTTTTCGACGACGGGAATCCAACGGAAGTGCCGGCCGAGCCACAGCACGACCTCGGCGATCCCCAATCCGATCGCGACGCCGCCCGTGCCCGCGATGAGGATGCGGAGCGCGGTGCCGCCGAGGGAGAAGTGGCCACTGAGGGCCGCGACGATCGCCGCGCGATAGAGAATGAGCGAGGTCGCGTCGTTGGCGAGGCCTTCGCCCTCGAGAATGGTCTCGACCGAGCGTGAGACGCCGAGCGGTCGCAGGACGGCTTGTGCGGCGACCGGATCGGGCGGCGCGACGATGGCGCCCAACGCGAACGCCGATGGCCACGCCATGTCGGGAATGAACGCGTGCGCGATCAGCGCGACCCCGATCGTCGTGAAGACGACGGCCCCGATGCCAAGGCTCAGAATGGGCCCCTGGCGCGCCCGCACCTCGCGCCACGAGGTCGACTGCGCGCCCGCGTACAGCAGCGGCGGTACGAAGAGCAGGAAGATCAGGTCTGGCGAGAATTCGACGTGGGGCAGACCGGGAATGGCCGCCAGCACTCCGCCGACGGCGACGAGCAGCGCCGGCATCGGTATCCGGAATCGGACCGCAACGAGCTGAAGCGCGGCCGCGACAGCGACGAGGATTAAGACGAGCTCGAGAGCTGGCACGTCAGGTGTCGGTTAGTTCGCAGCACCGGTTCGCGATACGGGTTCGCAATAATGGTATGCGGGAAACGCCGGGTTTGCCGCTGTATTGGTGCCCATTTAACGGCTAATTGGTATCGCAGCTATCGAGTTCGAGGGCCCTGGGCATCGGCACGCCATAATTGACAGTGTCGGAGCAACCAAGCACAGCGGCGCAACAAAGCTCATCACTGAGCGATCTCTTGACGACTTATTGACATCACACTGACGGTCCGATTGCGGCGTGTTGAATGGTCTCTGCCGCTTTCTTGAACTTGGCCCTTGCACTCGCGATAAACATAGGCTCACTATGTCTGGGCTATGACCACTTCTTTTCATCTCCCGGAGGTAGTGCATGAGCACACACGATGTCCGAGTAGGGCGGGTCGTGCTCTGTCTCGGCCTCGCGGCGCTTTCGAGCGTCGCGCTGGCGCGAGCAGAGGGCCAAGGCACCGCGCGGCGCATCACAGGGCGCGTAATCGAGGCTGACAGCAAAGCGCCCATACCCGCGGCGACGGTCCGCGTCGCCAACAGCACGTTCGGGGCAGCAACCACGGACAGCGGAACCTTCACGCTGCGCGCCCCCGACGGACCGCTCACGCTGACGGTCCGCCGCATCGGTTACACGGGCACCACCGTCGCGGTAGCCGCCGATCAGAACGACGTGACCATCTCGCTCGCCCGCGACGTGCTCAAGCTCGACGCGGAAGTCATCACCGGCGTGGCCACGACGATCTCGTCGAAGAACTCGGCGAATGACGTCGCCGTGCTCAACGCGGATCAGATTTCCGCCGTTCCCGCCCCGACGGTGGAGAACGCGCTGCAGGGCAAGATCGCCGGCGCCGTGATTCAGCAGAACAACGGCGGCGCGCCGGGCGGCGGCATGCAGGTGCAGATCCGCGGCATCACGTCGATCAACTCGGTCGCCGAGCCGCTGTACGTGGTCGATGGCGTGATCGTGAATAACGAGACGGTGAACAGCGGCGCCAACGCCGTCACCGGTGCGGCGAACAACTCGATCATGCAATCCAATCAGGACAACAGCCCGAACCGCATCGCCGACCTGAACCCGAACGACATCGAGTCGATCGAAGTGCTGAAGGGCGCCTCGGCCGCCGCGATCTACGGCGGGAAGGCGGCATCCGGCGTTATCGTGATCACGACGAAGAAAGGCACACCCGGTGCGCCGCAGTGGGATCTCTCCGGTCAGGCCGGAACGTACTTCGCCGGCAATACCCTGAATCTCCGCAAATTCCCGACGTATCAGAGCGCGAACGCTTGGTACATGAATGATTTCGGGAGCGCGACCGCGCTGCCGCGGAGCATGTACGCCGGCAACCAGGACTTCCAGAACCAGCTGTTCGGCGGCGGCCAGCTGTCCGGCCAGGGTGACCTGTCCGTCCGCGGCGCGACGAACAACACGAACTACTACGCGTCACTGCACGATCAGTACGACAATGGCATCATGTTGGGAACGGGCTATAACAAGCAGGCGGCGCGCACCAATCTGACGCAGACGTTCTCGTCGTCGCTCACGGCCTCCACGAATCTGTACTTTCAGCACTCGGTGACGACCCGCGGCATCACCGGCAACGACAACGTCGGCATCAGCCCTTACAACGTGTTCTCGGTCACGCCGCAGTTCGTGAACCTGAACTCGTTCTCGGGCGGATCGTGGGCCACCAACCCGTTCGGATTCGCCAATCCGTTCGCCGACGCGGCGGAGATTCAGACGCCGGATAACGTGAATCGCTTTATCGGCGGCGGGACGATCTCGTATCAGGTCTTCCATACGAACACCCAGGACCTGAAGGTGTCGCTAATCGCGGGCGTCGACATCGCCAACGAGAAGTCCATTGACTACGCCTCGCCAACGCTGCAAGTCGAGCAGCACCAGCCGCTCATTGGCGTGTCGAACGTCAACACGTCCGACAATACGTACTACAACTACTCGGTCAACATCATTCATCACTTCACCGGTCTTTCGTGGCTCGACGCAACGACCTCCATCGGCGAATCGCAGGATCGCCGTATCTTCGACAACCCGAACCTCGTCGGCCAGAGCCTGCCGTCGGGCATCACGACGCCGACCGCCGGCACCGTCCAGAACGCGTTCGAGTTCAAGTCCGATGTCAAGACGCAGTCGTTCTACGCGCAGGAGCAGATCCTGACGCTGGCGCAGCACCTGTCCATCACCGCCGGCTTGACCGCGGACCGCAACTCCAACAACGGCAGCTTCGCGCGCTACTACCTGTATCCCAAGTTCGCCGGCTCCCTGATTCTTCCGACGTTCGCGAAATTCATCGATGAGTTCAAGCTCCGCTCCGCCTACGGACGCTCGGGTACGGCGCCGGAATACGGGTTCAATTACCCGAACTCGGCGAGCTGCACGCCGGTGCTCAATGCCGGTCAGCATGCGACCCCCTGCGGATATCTGTCGACCATCGGGGGCATCAGCCTCAACGATGTGCACCTCCAGCCCGAGCAGAGCGCCGAGACCGAGGCGGGCCTCGACATCACGATGTTCAAGTCACGCGCCCAGTTCTCCGGCACGGTCTACAACAAGCAGGTCTCGGACCTCGTGTTGTTCGAGGCGCCGGCCGCATCCTCCGGTATCTCGCAGGAGGTCGTGAACGGTGGCAAGTTCCACAATCAGGGTATCGAGTTGTCGCTCCAGTTCTCCCCCATTGCGAGTCCCAAGGGGCTGACCTGGATCTCGAATACGACGTTCTACCGGAACTACAGTCGCGTCGACGCGCTTCCGAATACCACCGCGCAGTTCCCGAACGGCACGCCGTTCACGACGAGCAACCAGTTCGGCGGTGGATTCGGCACGAGCATCATTGCGGTCGGCCGCTCGATTTCCGAAATCGTGAACACGAACGTCACGCTGAAGAATGGCTTGAACCAGCAGGTCGGTGACGCCACGCCCTCGGACGTTATCAGCTTCAACCAGCAGCTCTCGTTCGGCCGTTTCCACTTGAATGGCGTGCTCGACTGGTATGTCGGGGGCACAGTCGCGAACCTGACCAACGCATACTACGACAACCCGCTCTTCCTGCTCGCGGACTCCGCGGCGTCGGCCAAGCGCTTGGCTTCCGCGGCGGCTGGTGGCACGCCGTGGGTCGAGTCGGCGCGGTTCGTCAAGCTGCGTGAGGTGCGTTTGAGCTTCGATGTGCCGGACAGCTGGGTGAGGACCGTCGGCCGGGGCCGCGTCCGCACGATGCGGATCGATGTGTCCGGCCGCAATCTCTTCTGGAGCTTCCCGTACACCGGACTCGATCCGGAAGTCTCGAACTTCGGCACGCTCGCGGTGGGACGCGGACAGGACGTCACGCCGTATCCACCCGCGCGCAGCGTCTTCTTCGGCGTCGACCTGGGACTCTGACCATGAAAAAATATTCTCTGATGATCATGGCCGGCCTGGTGCTCGGGGTCGGCGCGTGCAACACGGATCCGGTGTCGAACCTCAACCAGGTCACGCCTGGCAGCGATCACGGTTCCATGAACAGCCTCTTTGAAGGCATGCTGTATTTTACGCGCCTGAGTCTCGGGAATCAGATCATCATGTTCTCGAGCTTCTCGCGCGACGCGATGAACTTCACGACGACCGACAACGAGTTCATCACGATGTGGGGTGGCGATGGGACCGCCATCTCGAGCTCGCGGTTCTACGGCACGACGAACTGGTCGAACTGGTTCGCGGCCGTCCGACAAGCGCAAATCCTGCTCGGGAAGCTGCCGTCCGCGGCGCCCGCCTACTCGGCCGGCGACATCGCCAAGTGGAAAGGCATCATCTACACGTTGGAAGCCTACTCGTACATGAACGCGGAGTACACGAAGGATACGCTCGGCTTACCGTACGCCGGGCCGCTGGGTGATCCCAATACGCCGGCGCCGATTCTCTGCGCGCGCGATGCGTGGAAGCAGATCGTGGCCCTGCTCGATTCCGGCGAAACACAGCTCAACGTCGATCAATCGCCCGGACTTCCCGTGCCGTTGCCGAAGGGCTTCGCCGCGGTGTCCGGTCAGGCGAGCCCCAGCAACGTTCCTGGATCGTTCGCGGCGCTCAATCGGGCGTTGGCCGCCAAGGCCAACCTCGAGCTGGCGTACGCGGTCGCCCGGTCACCCGGCGGCACGCCGCCGACACCGACCTCGCCGGGTTCCCCGGATATCGCGGCGCTGACTCGGGCGGATAGCGCGATGCGCGCATCAGCGCTGTACGATTCCACGGCGATCAGCACGTCAACCGCGGGCGACTTCTCGGAAGCCTTAGGTGTCTACCAAGACTTCTCGGGCGCGTCCGGTGACATCCCCAACGGTTTCCAAGGCGCGTACCTGACGACTGCCTATGTCCTCAACGAAACGCTCGCCGATATCGAACCGGGTGACCATCGACTGGGGAAGCTCATCACGAGCCCCGGTGGTGCGCCGGGAACGCCGTACGCTCCGAATGTGGCGTCGACTCTGACGTACGGGATGTACCAGACCCCGAGCAGCCCGATGCCGATCATCCGGAACGAGGAGTTGCACCTGATCGAGGCACAGATCCAGCTCGGCTTGGGCAACATCCAGGGTGCGGTCAACTCGATCAACTCCGTTCGGCAGCAGGTCGGCGGCCTGACGCCAATCAGCAACACCCAGACGTACTTCACGCTCCGCAATCAGATCCTGCACGAGTTGCGGGCGTCGACGATGGGTGAGCCGAACGGTGACCGGGTTCACGCTATCCGCGACTACGGCATGGCCGCCGTGGTCGACACCACGTGGACCTTGCACCCGAATCCGGGTCCTGATCTCCACTCCACCGTGGAGCCGTTCTCGGTCAACGACCAGACCGCGCGAGGCGGCAATACGGCGTACGTCTGTCCGTAAGGCGATAGGGTAGTTCCGATCGGCGCCGTTATCTCAAGCCAACGTAGATAACGGCGCCGATCAGCAGGGTCGCCGCACCCGCGAGCGACGCCACCGGCCGCTGCACGATCACAAACGCGAGCGTCCATCCACTGATCGCCGCGTAGATGAGCGCCGTCGCCGGATATCCCCACGTCCGAACCGGCCCCGCGATCCCCCGCCGCCGCCGCACGATCAGCGCGACGATCGCGAGCAAGGTCCCGAGCTCCAGGGTGAACCCAGCGTAGGTCAGCACCGTCTCGAACGCGTTCGTCAGCAAGAGCGCGAGCGTCAGTGCGACCTGCAGCAGGATCGCGCGCCGAGGGACGCCACCAGGCGTTCGCGCCGCCAGTACGCGCAGCTTGGGACTGTCCGCCACGATCGCTTGCGTGACGCGTGAGCCGGCGAGCACGAACCCGCTCATGCTGCCGATCATGACGATCGCGATGATCGCGCTCATCGCTCGGCCGCCGATCGGGCCGAAGATCTGCGTCGCCGAGAGCGCCGCGACTTCCACCACGTTGTCGAGTCGCGCAAT
>DASRDS010000017.1:0-11985 GCA_035652495.1 Gemmatimonadaceae bacterium | reverse complement strand
GTGCGGCGGTTGTAGCGGTTGCGCGGGATGGCCTTCGCGACGCCGGCCCGCACGCAGCGCGCGGCGTTGTCCGGCTGGTCGTGGCTGAACGGCACGATGATCATCGGCCGTCCCGCGCGCAGCGCCTGTCCGGTGGTGCCCACGCCGCCCTGGTGGATGATCACGGACGCGAGCGGCATTACCACGTGATGCGGGAGATATGGCAGCGCGAGCACGTGCTTCATCCCGCTGAACTGCTCGACCGCTCCTGGCTCGGGGCCTACGAGCGCGATCGTTCTCTTTCCCGTTGCCACGGTTTCAGCAAACACGCCATTGTCGATTCGCACCGCCGATGATCCGAGGGTCACGACAATCGGTGCCTCTCCTTGTGCGGCGAACTCGCGCGCTTGCTCGACCGATGCATCGAGGCCGGGTGGAGTCGAGTCGTAGAACAAGAATCCGGTAATCACGGTATTGCTCGGAAAATCAGACTGCACGTCTCCCAGTGCCGCGGAGTAAAGGCCCAGCGTGAGATCGGGTGAGTGCTGTCCCTCGAACAACGGATGCCCATCAATCGTGACCCCGATATCGCGAGCCAACGCGTGCAACGGCCCAAGCCAGCGCGACGTAATGCGCTTCATCGCGCCATTCGCTTTGCGATTCGCGCCGGGCCCCAGCCGCCGAAACAGCTCAGAAATCCAGGGCGCCGCCGGCATGATCGGCGGATCGTATGCCGAGAAAAACGACAGTGGCGCCAGCACCGACGAGGCCCACCTGAGCGATGGTCGCTTTCGCGCGATGAGCGGCCCCGCGAACGTCAACGGATGCGTCAGCATGAGGTCCGCATTCGCGACAGCTGCATCCAGATCCGCGTAATTCTCGCGCGTCATCTCGAGGACCATCTTGACGACGCGCTCACTCCCTCGAATCTGCCCCATGAGCGCCTGCATCAGCGCGCGATCGGACACGTCAACGTCCGGCCGCAGCGCATGAAACGCCAGCCCCGCGCTCTCGACGATTGGTGCGTGCGATGGGCTCGTCGCGATGACCACCGAGTGGCCGCGCCCGGTCAGGGTGCGGCCGAGCGTGAGGTACGGAAAGAGGTCGCCGTATGAGCCGAGCGTGGACAGAACGATATGGGCCATCGAACGACGGGTTGGCTTTAGTTCCGAGGGTTCGTCGCCCAGATCGTCAAATCCGTCGTGAACCCACGGTCGTCCATGGTCAGCATGCCGAGGATCGCGTGCGCCACCTCGATCGGCCGCAGCTTATCCTCGCTCGCCGTCTGCGACCGTCCCGCGGCCCGCGCGAAGTCGGTCAGCACCTCGCTCGGATTGATCTCCATGACGCGCACATTTTGCGTCCTCAGCTCGGCCCGCCAGCACTCATTCATGCCCCGGAGCGCGAACTTCGACGCCACGTACGCCGTGCCGCCGACGTACCCGCGCGACCCGGATGTCGAGCCCACATTCACGATGTGCCCGGACTGCTGCTGCACGAAATACTTCGCGGACTGGCGAGTCACGAACATCGTCCCCGTGATATTCGTGGCGAGCAGTCTTGTGAACTTCGCGGTATCGATGTCGATGAGCGGCGCCGAGTACCCAAATGCCGCGTTGTTGATCAGCACGTTATAGTCGCCCAGCTCCGCGACCACGCGGCTGACCATGCTCTTGACCGCGGCCTCCTCGCTGATGTCGCACGGGATACCGAGCACGCCAAGTTCGTTCGCGGCCTGCATGAGCCGGTCAGCGCGCCGGCCGCAGATGGCGACTTTAGCACCAGCCGCCGCCAGCTCGCGTGCGGTCTCGTAGCCGATCCCTGAGCTGCCCCCGGTCACGAGGGCGTACGCGTTCTTGAGGTCCATGGCTTCCAGTATAGCTTGGAGGTATGCGCTTCGTCGCGGCTGGCTGTCTCACATTGGCCGTGCTTGCCGCGCGCCTGGACCGGCGGGCCTCGCCTCCGGACCTCCAAGCGCTCGCCGCGCATTTCGACAGTCTCGCTACCGCGGAAAACAACAAGCCGCACTCGGATCAGGCGCGCTATCAGCGGCTACTGCTCATCTCTTATGCCTTGGGGAATGGCGCGGTGCCAGGTCAGGTGGCTATGTCGATTGCCGGTCGGCCGATGCCATTTCAGATCGTCGGTATCCGACACAAGCAAGTGTATGCGGTCGGATGGCACGATGCGGATGCGGACACGACGATCACTGTAACCGCCCCGGTAAACGACAACTACGAGTTGCACGTGGCCGTATGGCGGGGCAGCACGGTTGATTCGGGGGCCGCGGTCCGGCCGGCGTTCAACTTCAGCGCAACCATGAGTCAGGCCACGATGGCGTTCACCACACTCTCTCCCGACGGGACTGTGATCGCCAGTCCGGAGGTCACCTTCGGGGTCGTGCGGGTGGTGCTGCCCTCGGATCGGATCGACCCCTAGGGCTTGTAGTCCGGATCCAGGATGTACCCACGTCCTGGAATCGTGTGCAGCAGCCGTCGAGGTCCGCCGGGAATGGACGGATCCTCGCCCTCGATCTTCCGCCGAAGCGCGGCCAGCGAGTTCTGGTACGTCCGACTGTGGTCGGTGAAGGTCTGCTCCCACACGGCGGCCGCGATCATCTTGATCGTGACGATGCGCCCGGCGTTGCGCATGAGGTATCGGAGCAGCCGAAACTCGAGGCGGGTCAGCTCGATGGTGCGTCCGGCGCGATGCACGCTCTGGGAGGTCTCGTCGAGCTCCAGCGTGTCGACGCGCATGACGAGCGACCCGCTCGCGGTGACGGTGCGCCGCACGAGGGCGCGGATGCGGGCGAGGAGCTCGGGCCAGGCGAATGGCTTTGCGATGTAATCGTCGGCGCCCGCCTCGAGGCCGCGGACGCGGTCTTTGACCTGATCGTGTCCCGTCAGGATGATGACGGGAATATCGATGCCGGTTTCCCGCATCTCTCTCAGCACGTCCATGCCGTTCTTCTTCGGCAGCTCGATGTTGAGGCAGATGAGGTCCGGTGGCCGGTGCCGTACGGCTTCGAGCGCCGCGTCGCCGTCCTCGGCGAACTGCACGTCGAAGTGCTCGCCGCGCAGCAGGCGGCCGAGGAGGTCGCGGATGGATTCTTGGTCCTCGACGACGAGGACGGAGACCGGACGGGGCGACCCGGATGGGAACCGGACACCGTCGGCAGGGACCGGGAGCCTGAGTGACAGTTCGGGCGGCCGTTCAGGTCTCATGAGGTGTTGCCAATGTCGGCACACGGGCGTGGTACGCGCAACGGTTGATTGCCGGTGATTCGTGCCCAGAGTGTCGCGGTACGTCAGGGGTCGGTGTCTATGAGGGAAAGAGCGGGGACGGGAGGTGAAAGGCGCTGGCAGCTTGCGATGAGCAAACGACTTACGCCTAACACGCCTCTCCAGGATCAATGAGAAAAATCTTGCACGGTGAAGGATTGCTCTTCGATCGCTTCGTACGTACCTCTCCTAGTCCAAAACGGGTGTGTGGTCACCGGCACTGAGTCTGTCCGCGGCGGACTGGATTCTGGTGACCCCTCACTGTTCGGTGACAGCGTGCGCAGCCGTGGCCCAATGACTGCGTCGGGAAATCCGTGGGCAAACAGCACGACGTCGTTGGCAGGTCGGCGCCAGCGAGGAGCGTTAGGTGCAATTGTCGAACGAGGGACCCAGCACAAACACCGTGAGTACTATCACTCCGGTGGACAACCCGGCTAACGGCCAACCCGTGGCCGCGGTGATAGGAGCGACCGTCGTGAGCGCCAACCCCACGCCTATCGCGGGTCTACGCCGCGCGACTGGGCCGGCGCATGTCGCGGCGCTGCTCCTTCGCAAACCCGAGCGGGCGCACTTGGAGCGCTCCCTCAAATCCCGGGCGACGATCGCATTCTGTGATCGCGTCGACTCGCTCGTGCAGCTCGCCGAGGCTGGCCCGTTGTCGGCTATCGTGACCGAGTTGCGCGACATTGATGGCGAGACGACCGGCCAGACGATCGCGCAGTTGCGGGATCGTTTCCCGACGCTGCCGATCGTGATCTTCGTGTCGCTCGAGGCCTCGGATGTCCACGAGCTGGCGCACGTGCCCGAGCTGCGGGCGACGGCGGTGGTGATCCGGGCGTACGATGATCTCGCGGCCGAGGTGTTGGCGGCGATTCGGACGGTGCCGGAGCATCCGGCCGAAGTGAAAATTCTGGAAACGGTCCATCGCCATGCGCCGCGGGGGCTTGTCAATCTGTTCGATTTTTTAGCGCACGCGGCGGTGCATCCGATCACCGTCGAGCAGGCCTCCAAGGGCGTCCGCGTTCCGCGCCGTACGCTCGGCGATCAGCTCAAGCGGGCGAACCTCCCGCCGATGGAGCGGCTGATCGGGTGGATGCGGCTCCTGCACGCGGCGTGGAAGATGGACGGCCATGGCCGCACCGTGGACTCCGTCGCGAATGAGCTCCAGTTCAAGTCCGGCTCGGCGCTCCGGCACATGGTGAAGCGCTACACCGGTCGGACGCCGTCCGAGATCTGGTCGCTCGGCGGGTTCTCGTACCTGCTCGGCCAGTTCGAGCAGTCGTTGTGGAGCAATTAACAGGGCCAAAAGCGCCCCTGCTAATTGCTCCAAGTCGATTGGCTCTGGCGCATGAGCGAGTAGCCGTTCTGCTTTGGCGAGCATGTAAAGGAGTCGTTGAACCATCTACGGGCAAAGATCAAAGTCCAAAGAGCGCTCGTGAACCTTAGGACTCGCTTCAGGTAGACCCGAAGTTTTAATACACAGATGTAAAACACAGTAACAGTTGTTACCGTGACATGGGCGGCGGACGTTTGCTCCGATTTATTTGGAGCCAACGAACGCCGCTCTGATGTTTCCATGCATCTTCGTACTTGCGGCGTTGCAACGTTCGCCTATGATGTCCCCGGTCTGCTCATGGCGTCCGTCATGAGGGGCCGAGTCGCCTAGCGGGGGCCATTTGATGACGAGCGTCCAGCCAGCTCTGAATTGGACCGGCGAGTGGTGGGTGCCGGCTACTCCGGTCGCACCCAAACCCGAACCGGTGGAGGCGGAGCACTCCCCGCCACCGTGTGACGACGCGTCATTCGCGCCGCCCAAGCCGTGGCGAGCCGCGACCTACGAAGAACGTAACGAGTGGGCGGGGAAGGTCGACTCGCTCGAGATGATGGCAGCGCTTCGTGAAGGTGACGAAGACGCGTACGAGGCGCTCTTCCGCGAGTACTATCAGCAGCTCTGTCAGTTCGCGTACCGCTATGTGCGTTCGCCCGAGGCGTCGGAAGAAGTCGTGCAGGAGGTACTCGGTGCCCTCTGGTTGCGCCGGGGTGAAATCGCGGTGCGTGTCAGCATTAAATCGTATCTGTATGGCGCGGTTCGTTACCGCGCGTTGAACTTGGTAGCGCGCAACAAGGTCGAGGCGACCTGGCTCGCTCAAGCCCTGCAAAATGGCGCGCCCGCGCTCGCGACCGAGCGGGCCGCTGATGATCAAATCGTGATCGACGAGCAGGTCTCGGCGCTCAAGCAGGCCGTGAACGAGCTCCCGCCAAAACGTCGGTCGGTGTTCGTGTTGCGTTCGACGACGCAGATGAGTTATGCGGAGATCGCCGAAGTTTTACAAACCTCGGTGAAGAACGTCGAAGTGCAGTTGCGCCGTGCGACGCACTCTTTGCGAGCCGCATTGCCACAGCACGCGGATTGACGATCCGTTGTAGGGTTCGCGCCGGGTGGACGGTCCGGGTTACGATTCGTTGCCTCCCGGACAATGCACGTCACCCTGGATCGTGAATGGAGATTCCCAACGACATAGATTGGTCTCTGATCGCGAAATATCTGGCGGGTGAGGCGAGCCCCGCTGAGACCGAGCTCGTGCTTCGCTGGGCGGCGTCTGATCCCGCGCATGCGAGCGAGCTCGAAGCGCTGAGGGGCGGCCAGCGCCCGAAGTCGGATACCCGCGCCCAGACAGCAACCTTCGACGTCGATGCCGCGTGGGCGAAGTCTCAGGTCGCCCGCGACAGACAGGCCCGTGACAAGGCCGGCGCCGCGCGCGCCCGTAAGGCTCGTGCGCCGCGCTTGAGCGTCGACGCCCCGCGCGCGCGTACGCGTTCGCGTCTCGTTGCCACCGTGGCCCTCGTAGCGGCCGCCGTGGTCATTGCCGTTGTCACGCCCGTCGCCTGGCGCACGTTCCAGGAGCATCAGACGCGGCTCGCGCAGCAGCCGACGGATGATGACAAGATCTACGAAACACACAAAGGCGAGCGCAGCAAGATCGAGCTCGCCGACGGCACGTCGATCTCCATGGCGGCGGACACGAAGCTTCGTGTCTCGTCCCGCTACGGCGAGTCGCGCCGTGACGTGTTCCTGACCGGCGAAGCCCTCTTCGACGTCGCCCACGACGCCTCGCATCCCTTCGCCGTCCACGTCGGCGATCTCGTCGCGCAGGACCTCGGCACCGAGTTCGGCGTGCGCGCGTACGAGGGCAAGAAGCTACAAATCGTCGTCGCGAAGGGCGCCGTATCGTTAGGCATCGACAAGAGCCGGCCGCATCCCACGAACGCCAAGCTCCCTGATATTCCGCCGATCAAGCTGTCCCCGGGCGATCTGGGACAACTGGATTCGACGGGTCAGATCCAGCTCGAGCACGGCGTCGATGTCACGCGCTACTTGGGATGGAGCGAAGGCCGCCTGCAGTATCAACTCGCGCCACTCGACGAGATCATTGCCGATCTCGATCGCTGGTACGACGTCGACATCCGTCTCGCCGATTCCTCCCTGAACACGACGCGGGTGACTATGTCCGTCACGGGCAAGTCGGTCGACGATGTCATGACGGTGCTGGCCGCGGCCCTCGCGCTGCACGTTGAGCGCAAAGGTCGCGTGATTCGGATGTACTAGGCGGCGAAATGGTGCGGCTTTAGCTCGACGGGATAATCGCGAACACGTACGGCACCACGTCCGAGTACGGCACGTCCCAGTTTCCGGTGGACACGTTGATCGTATACTGCCCGCTCGTCGGCAGCGTGATCACGCCCGTTGATAGCGCTGCCGAGAGTGCCCCGGGATTATCGCTCGAGACCTGTCCGAGCACGGTGCCGTCGGGCGAGAGCGCCTTGAGAATGACCGATGTAAATCCCGCGACGCCATTCGGTGTCTGCAACTCGACGTTGATGTGCTGCCCCGCCGTGCCGCTGAAGGTGAACTGATCCAGATCGCCGATGGCGTCGATCGACTCTCCACTCACGGTATCACCGATGGCGGTCGCCGCCGACACGTGCTCGGGTGACGGGTTCACGGTGGCGGTCGTTACCGCATACGTCCCCGGACCGCCGTTCGCCTGGACGCGCAACGTAATGTTCCCGCTCGCATTGAGCTGGAACGGCTGGCTGTACTGCACGTAGGCGATGCTGGCCGCCTGCGTCACGACGGTCGTATCCGTCGGCATGAGGAGCGCCGTGACGGTCGACGACCCATCGCCCAGGATGGAGACGACGCCCCATGCGCCAGGCGCCCCGGTCAGCGTGAACTGATCGACGTCGTCCGAGAAGTCGATGGGCTCGTCGGTGATCGAGCTCCCGAGGGCGACGGTCGCCGAGTGATGTTCGGGTGCGGTCGGCCACGGAAAGAACACGAACTTGTATGCGCCGGTCGCGTCGCTCGAACCGCCCTGCACGAGGAACGTGTAGTTATGAGCGGGGAGATCGAACCGGCCGAAGTGTCCAGCGCTGCCGAAGGTCCCGTACGGAATGCCGATCCCGCTCAAGGTCCACACCGGTGTCGGATCCGGCGTCCCTGAGATCATCTGGATGCCGATCTGGTCGTACGGGTGCGTACGATATGTGAACGTATCGTAGTCGCCCGGGACATCGATTTTTTCTCCGGTGATCGTGTCGCCGAGCGTGATCGATTGCGACACGTGCTCGGGCGCCGCGTTGAACGTGAACGAGTTGATCTTGTAGAGTCCCCGGAACGTCCCGGTTGGCGCCGGGTCGGCGACCACGAACGGGTAGATGCCGGACGTGATCGTTCCTGACGTGCACGCTCCTCCTTGATACCCGACTTCGCCCCAGATGCTGCCCGAGGGATTGTAGACGATGAACGTCGGGGCGACGCCGCTCGCCGCGAGCGAGGGTGAGACGCAGACGCTGGCGAGCGTTGTGCCTCCCACGTGCATCGCGAACCGATCGGTATCGCCGGGCAGTCCGATTGTCTCGGTCAAGACGCTGTCGCCCAGATTGAAGTCGGCTGGTGCGATCTCGGGCGCCGAGTTGATCGGATAGAGGAAGAGGCGGTAGGGGCCGCGGTTCAGGATGCCGCCGTCAGTGAAGATGCTGATGGTGAACTGTCCGCTTGCCGGCGCGGTGAACGGACCGCTGCCCGAGCCCGCAGTCAAGGCGTTGGGGCCGGGCGCCACAACCATCGCGGCCAAAACTGTTCCGGCGGCATTCTGCGCATGGATCTGGATCGCATCGTTGGGCGAGCCCAGATACTGGGCGAACAGGTTGTAGCTTGCGCCGGCTTTCGCCTTCACCGTGAACACGTCGACGTCGCCCACGTGGTCTATGGACTCCCCTTGCACGCTGTCGCCGGGCGTGATGGTCGCCGAGATCGACTCGGGGGCGCTGTCGATCTGATACATCTCGAATTTGTACGGCCCCACGTACGTCCCGGACGTCGCCTGAAGCTTGATGTGGTACGTCCCGCTGGTCGGCAGCGTCAGCGCGTTGGTCGTGTACAGTTCGAGCGACGTATCGCCGCCTGGTGCCATGACCGTTTGCAGGACGGAGTCCGGGCTATTGGCATAGATCTGCATTGTGATGCCGTCGGTCGACTTCGCCGTTGGCTGCAGGTAGCCGATGATGGCTTTGCCCGCGGTGCCGCTGAATGTGAACACGTCGATGTCGCCGACGGAGTCGATAGACTCGCCGCTCACGATCTGGCCGATGGTGATCGACGGCTTGAGATGCTCGGGCCCCAGGAACACCGTGTCGATGCGGAGCGCGAACTGCGCGTGCGGTTCGACCGGCGATCCCGATCGTATGAGAGCGATCGTGTAGGCGCCGGTCTCTGGAACGGTGTAGGTAAAGACCGGCGTGTTGCCCAGGGTCGTGCCGCTGCCGTCGCCGCCGCCAGTCCATGCCGGGTAGAGCGGCTGGCCGCTATCGGCGAACGCCACCTGCACCGACGGGTCGGTCGCGGACGTATAGGCCGCGATCAGCTCGCCAGTTTGGGCGTCGAGGTAGAACCTCGCGGTGTCGTTGGTGGCCAGCGTCCCATGCACGGCGTGGTCGAACTGGAGATGCGATCCCCGGGCGTCGTCGGCGGGAGCGGTCGGGGTATGGGTACATGCTGCCGCCGTGGCGAGTATTACCGCGGCAAGAGTTCTCACTTTCATGGCGGCAGCAAACATACGGACGAGCGGCAGAGTCCGCCAGAAACAGCTTCGCATACATTTCACGCATTGAAGGCCACACGATCCCAGGTTGTCCGCTTTCTGCTCGAGGCCCAGGGCCTCACAACGCATCGTCGCACGGATACGCTTGCCGAGATCCGTCGGCTCGAGTGCGTGCAGATCGACCCCGTGGCCGCGGTCGAGCGCAACCAGCATCTGGTCCTCTCGGCCCGCATTCCCTCATATCGGCCAGAGTCGCTCGACGCGCTCTTAGCCGCGGGGAAGACGTTCGAGTATTTCGCGAATGCGGCGATGGTGATGCCGATCGAGGACTATCCGATCTTCGCCGGGAGTCGTCGCCGCTACACCGAGCGCGTCGTGAAGTATCTCGAGCCGCTCGGCGCGGTCCCGGATGAGATCCGGTCGATCCTGCGTGAGCGCGGTCCGCAACCGGCGCGCGCGTTCGAGTCGTCGCACCGGGTGCGGGGATGGTGGGACACGAAGGGGCCCAAGACAAAAGCGACGTCATACACGCTGGGCCTCTTGCTCTATAGCGGCGAGGTCATGGTCGTGAAGCGCGAAGGCACGACGCGCTTCTTTGATCTCGCCGAGCATGCGGTGCGTCGCGATCTGTTCGAGGCTGGACGGCGGATGCCGACCGAGGAGGCGGACGCGTTGTTGTTCGCGAAGTACTGCCGTGGTCTCCGGATCTTCGACAATTACGATCCGCATTTCGGGTGGCGGCGTCCGTTTCCGGCGGCCGAGCGGAAGAAGGCGCTGGGGCACGAGAAGTTGGTGTCGCTCGAGATCGAAGGGGTGAAGCGTCGCTACTGGATGCTCGAATCGGACGTCGAGTCTCTCGAGAAAAAACGTCGCCAGCCGTCGGCGTCCGTCGCGCGGTTTCTGCCGCCGCTCGACAACCTGATGTGGCATCGGCGACGGCTCGAGGATCTCTTCGGGTTCGAGTATCGGTGGGAGGTCTACACGCCGGCCGCGCGTCGCCGCTATGGTTACTACGCCATGCCGATCCTCCTCGGCGACCGACTCATCGGCCGCATCGACCCGCGGCTCGACCGCGAGCGCAACGTTCTCGTCGTGCGCGGCCCGTATCTCGAGCGTGGTGTGCGCATGACGAAGCAGCTGCGGGCGACGCTCACGCGTTCGCTGACGCGGTTCGCGCGGTGGCATGGAGCCGAGCTGTGACCACGGCGACGCGGCCGCGACTGGATTCGGTTGATCTGTTGCGCGGCATCGTGATGGTACTGATGGCGCTGGATCACACGCGGGATTTCGCGTTGGCGGCCACGTTCCAGATGAGTCCCACGGACCTATCGAAGACGACGGCCGCGATCTTCTTCACGCGCTGGGTCACGCATTTTTGCGCGCCGATCTTCGTGCTGCTCGCCGGCACGGGCTCCTACCTGCAGCTCCAGCGCGGTAAATCACGGGCCGAGCTCGCGCGGTTCTTGGTGACGCGCGGACTGTGGCTGGTCGTGCTCGAGTTCACGGCCGTCCGCTGTCTCTGGCTCTGGGACTTCGACTACGCGCACTATCTCGGCATGGCCCAGGTCATCTGGGCGATCGGTGTCTCGATGTTCGCGCTCGGTCTTCTCGTGCGCTGGGTCTCGCCGGGCACGCTCGGCGTGATCGGTCTCGTGATCGTGAGTCTCCACAATCTCCTCGACCGATTCCCGAGCGCGTTCTGGTTTCCAGGGTCGGGCCCGGCGCCGAGTGCGCTCGCCACCGTGTGGAAGTTGCTGCATGGTGCGGGATTCACGCAGCTCGGGGCGCATGGTCCACTGCTGCTGACGGGCTATGCCCTCATCCCATGGTTCGGCGTGATGCTCGTCGGTTATGGTCTGGGCACGGTGTACACGTGGGAACCTGAGATACGCCAGCGGTTCCTCGTGCGCGCGGGCATCGCGGTCATCATCGCGTTCATCGCGATACGGGCGGTGAACCAGTATGGTGATCCAGTGCCGCGCGATCCGACGGATCCGCGGTGGATCCTCTCCTTTATTAACACCACGAAATATCCACCGTCGCTCGATTTCCTACTGATGACGTTAGGTCCAGCGTTGATTCTGCTCGCGGCGTTCGAGCACATAAAAATCGCGCCACTGATCACGTTCGGCCGTGTGCCGCTCTTTTTCTATCTCCTCCAATGGCCGGGTGCCAAAGGCGCGACATTCATCGCGAGCGTCCTCGCGCATAAACCGACGCACTATCTCTTCGGCCAACCGCCGCTGAACGGCCCGATCCCGGACAATGCGGGATTCAGTCTCGGTGTGATTTATGTCTTGTGGGCGCTCGTTATTCTCGCGCTGTACCCGTTATGCGTCTGGTACGCCGGCGTGAAGCAACGGCATCGCGACTGGTCCTGGCTCAGCTATCTCTAAGCTCGCCCGCCAACGAGTCGGGCACGCGCTCTGTATAAATGGACAACCCATTTCAATACGGAGATAGCAGTCTCATGCGCATACTGCGCCTCGCCGTAGCCGCCGCGTTGTTCGCGTTCCCCGCGGTGACCTACGCTCAACAAGACAACGGTGGCGGCGGTGGTGATCGCGGCAGCCGGATGATGGCCGCGCTCTTCCAGGGGATCACCCTGAGCGACGCCCAGC
>DASRDS010000016.1:0-6242 GCA_035652495.1 Gemmatimonadaceae bacterium | reverse complement strand
ATCTCGTGCTCGTCGAACCCGTTCTTGACCGCCATCGCGTCGAAGGTGTCGACGAACTCCTGGTGCGTCATCACGTGCACCGTCGGCGTGCCGTCCTTCTTCACGCCGGCCGCGAAAAATCGGATGCCAGGCCAGTAGAGCGTCCGATCGCGCGACCACTGTCTCGGCTGGCCGACGGGGCCGGTGATCACATCGTAGTAGGCGTTGATCATGCCATCGATCGTCGAGACATCCGACGCCCGCGCCGGGATGGTCGGGACGACGACATGCGATGCGGGTGCTTGCGCGCTGGCGACGGTCGCCAGCAGAGCCGTCAATGCAAAGAGTGGGAGGCGCATGCCGCAATTATCGCGCGCCTCCCACACCTCGCGCCAGCCCGAGCGCTACTTCACCCGCACGACGACTGGCGTGTGCGTCTCACTCGACCAATGCATCGCCGCCTGGAACGCGGCATTGACGGCATCCTGACACAACGACGGACGAACGCGGACATGGCGGCTCCAGGTGGGTGGAAGACGCCTAGAGGAGCCGCACCGGCTACGATTCGTCACACGGTGACTTATTTCGCCGCGTCGAGTTTGCTGTGCATCGCCGAGAGCGCCGAATCCACCTGCGGCAGGGAGCCGGAAACGAAGTCACTCGTGAACGAGCAACACCAGCTATCGCAACGGGTGTTGATGAGGAAGATATGCATACCTTCGACGTCGAAACTCAAAAATCTCGACGTGGCGATGTGTGATTCACCGTGCTTACGGAGCAGCAGCGGGCGGTCGTAGCGACGGCTGAGCGAATCCTCCGGAATCATGGCGCCCCGCGCATTCTCACCCGCTCCCTGAACCCAGAAGTAGGTGGTCCCGGCGGATGCACCCAGAGGACTGAATGGCGCGCTGCTGTGGACGCGAGCAATGATGCGCCCAGCTGCCACCGCGGAATCGGAAAGCGCGGCCGCACCAACTTCCGGCGCGGCCGAAAGGCGGATCGTATCCCCGGTCGGCGTATTGATCGTGATCGTATCCGCGCCCGGTCCGGTCGAGTCGAACTGCAGCGTTTTCGCGTACGCGATCACGTCGCTGTTCGACACGCTGGCGATTGGCTTTCCGGCGAACGGCGGAGCGGGTGTCGGCCGCGGTTCTTTGGTGCACGCAACGACGACGAGACAGGACACGACCAGTGGCAGGACGCGGCGGAACATGGGAACTCCGTCGAGGGGATCTAGGAATGTGGCGCGAACCTTACGGCTGCGCGAGGGCGCGCGCTCTCGCCACGATCGGCTGCAGCTCGGGATCGGCGTTGCCCCAGAGGGCGATGACCGCCTGGGCCCAATGACTCGCGGTGCGGGCATCGCCCGTATGATGCGCCAGATCGGCTCGCAGCGCCATCATCCGTACGAACGGCGCGGCTTCTGAGGCGTCTTCGGTGATCCGAAGCCCAAACCTCGGGATGGCATCCAAGCCATGGAAATCAATCTCGGTGATGGCGCTCGCCGTGTCGCCAGCCGCCAGCGCCAACCGGGCATCGACGAACAATCCAGCCGGATCGGCGTCGCCGGGCATCGCCAACCGCATCTGCTCCTTCATCTGGACCAGGTAGGTCCGTTCGGCCGTCCGATCCCCATGGGCCAAGGACCACTCACGTGCCATCTGGGAGTTGGCGCCATCGTCAGTCCGGTGGTCGGACGATGCCCCCATCTCGTCGTACGCCAGAGTGGCCGGCCAGTCCATGAGCGCCCGACGAACTTCCTGTCGGTGCGCCGTGTCGACCCATGAGCGAATCGACCGTACTGTGCGTTCGGCGCTGGCGCGCATGCTGTCGATCGGCGCCCCACACGAAGCGTACCCCAGAAACGCGAGTGCCTCGCCAGCTGGCACAATAGGCGCAAGCACCCGGGCTTTCGGGGGCGGAAGCGAGATCGTGTCATACGCCGCGGTCATGCGCAGCGAGGCCACGACGCGATTGACGTGACCGGTCAGTGCCGCCGCCGTTGCCACGAAGCCCGCTTCCTGCGCGGTTGGTTGAGGCCAGGTGGCGAGCATCGAGTCGGCGAGCCCGCGTGCCGCGGCAAACCGCTCGACTTCGATATCGAGGCGCGCCTCATCGAGCATCGCGTTCAGTCGCTGCAGCGGTCGTTCCGCCAATGCCCGGGCGCGGCGCGCTTCATCGATGGCATTGGTATCGCCGGTCGCCCTCGGTCCGATGGCGCCGGCGGCTTCCAACGCACGGGCAAACTGCAGGTGCGCGGCACTGCTTCCGGGCACCGCATGCACCCAATCGGAGGCAACGGTTCTCAAGAGCGTCACGTTACGCGCGATCGCCTCGGTCTGCGTCGCCGGCCGAGCCGTCGGTGCCCCGAGACGAATCTCGGCGAACGTTCGGGGGATGAACGCCAGCGTATCGCGCAGCAGTTCCGGAAATGCCGCAAAGTACGTGGTATCGCCGTTCTCAACGGCATAGCCAAGCCGCAAGAAATTCGGCTGCGTCCACAGCAGCCGCGACAGCCGCTCGGAACCGAGGTTGATGAAGGCTTCCTGAAACTCCGGCAGGATGTGCAGCGCCTTCATATACGCATTGACCGCCGAATGCACGCTCGATCGGAACCGCCAACCCGTCGGACTCGAGGGATCGCGAAGCACGAGTTCGTCCTTGCTCCGACATTCGCCCAAACCGAACCAGGCGATAAAATCTTGGGAGTCCGCGGCGACCATGGCGCCGTACCGGTCGCACGCATCGGCATACCGGCCGTCGGCGAGCGCCGACAGCGCCTGAACGAGCTGCTGGTCATGCGGGCCGAGACGGTCGCGGAGGCCGAATGCGCGATCGACGATGGGCTTCCACGTCGGCGGCGGCGGCGCGTAAATGGAGTTCTGCCACTCCATCGTCTGCGCCAGCCACAGCTGCGCTTGCGCGAACTGTGGATCGGCCTGGGCGGCCGCATTGAACTGGCGAGATGCGCCCGCGAGATCCCACGCGGCGAGCGCGTGGTGTGCCGCGACGTAGGTGTCATGCGCGCGCGGCGAGCGTGTCTCGGCTGCCTCGGCGTCGGTCACGAACGGCAGGATATGGCGCGCATTGCCGATCGGGCCGCGGCGCAGGGCGAGGAGGGCCACGAGTGCGACCGCAGCGGCGCCGACGCTCGTGAGCCATGGGTGGCGCTTGATTCGGACGCCGACGGAGGTGCGGCGGGGTTGTGGGACGGGTGGCGCTTCGCCGTCCAAGGCGCGAATGAATGCCGGCGCGTTCGCGAATCGGTCGGTGGGCGCGAGACGCAGGGCGCAGAGGATCGTGCGCTCGAGCGCCGGTGGGATGTCGCGGCGTTTGCGGCGTGGCGGCTCGGGCGGCGTCAGGAATCGGTCGATCGCGAGACCGCTGAGCCCTCGCGGCGAGACGGGCGGCTCGCCGACCAAGGCCTCGTAGAGGACGCTGGCGAGCGAGTAGAGATCGCTGCGCGCGTCCGCCGGGTCGCCGCACGCTTGCTCGGGACTCATGTACGCCGGCGTCCCGAGCCCGATGCCCGTCGCCGTCAGCGTCGGATCACCGACCGATGACTCGGCCCTCGCGATCCCGAAATCCGCGAGGAGGGCATGACCATCGGCCGAGAGCAGCACGTTCTCGGGCTTGATGTCGCGATGCACATACCCGCGCGCATGCGCGAACGCCAACGCGCCGGCGATCTCCCGCGCCAGCCGTTCGACGTCGGCGACGGGCAACATCTTGTCCGCCGCGAGCCGCGTGCGGAGCGATCCGCCCGGCACGTACGGCATGACGAAGTAGAGCGCGCCATCCTGCTCGCCTGAGTCGTACAGCGGCAGGATGTGCGAGTGAGAGAGTTGCGCGAGGGTCCCGATCTCGCGAAGGAATCGCCTGACCGCGAGCGGGTCAGGGTACGGGCCGTCGAGGAACTTGAGCGCGACATCCCGGCCATGGCGCTCGTCGCGTGCCAGGTACACGGCCGCCATGCCGCCGCGGCCTATCAGCCGCTGGATGCGATACCGGTCTGCGACGAGGGAGTTCTCGGGCAACATCGACGATATGATGCACCCGAGGCCTCACCAAACTCCACTATCACAATTTCTGTTACCGCGTAGCGACCTCAGCGGCCTTATAGGCGCCAGGAACGAGTCGAGCGGCGATCGCTAACCGATTCCACGCATTGATCGTCGCGATCGCCAGGGTCAAATCCGCGAGCTCCTTCTCGCCGAACTGCCCCCGAACCTCCTCGTACACACTGTCACTGGCGTGCCCATTGGCGATGAGCGTCACGGCCTCGACCCACGCCAGCGCCGCGCGCTCGCGGTCCGTGTAGTACGGCGACTCACGCCAGGCATCGAGTCCGTACAGGCGCTGCTCCGTCTCGTCGGCCGCCCGAAGGTCCTTCCAATGCATGTCGATGCAGAAGGCGCAGCCGTTGACCTGCGAGGCCCGGAGCTGCACGAGCAGGAGCAGCTTCCGCTCGAGTCCACTGTTGCCGAGGTACGTATCGAGCGCATCCATCGCGTCGTAGATGCCGGGCGCGATTTTGGGATAGTTGAATCGAGCGTTCACGACGGTTTCTCCTGTGCGAGCATGAATGCCGCCGCCGAGGCGGAAAACACGGAATAGTCGAGCGGTGACCAGGGACCGAACGAGATCGCCATCGCGGTTCCGAACACCACGAGCAGCGCCGCGCTCGCGAGCGCGACCGGTCGTTTCCAGACGCCAGCTACCAGCAGCACACCCAGTACCAATTCCGCGACCGTGGCCGCCGCGGCCAGAAACGGGATCGACCATGCGGGCATGAACGCGTTCACCTGGGCCGTATACTTGACGAAATTCGCGTAGTTGCCGTAGCCGACATGGGGGCCGTACAGACCGTAGCGCTCGGCGATGCCGTTCAAGAACGCCAGGCCGAGCGCGAGACGCGCGTAGATCAACGCCGCCGGTCGCATACGAAGAACGCGAGGAATTTGACGGAGTCCGTTTGGCTGGCGTTGGCCGAGATGCGGTGCTCGGCGCCCGGCGGCTCATAGAACGTCTGGCCAGCCGTGTACGTGGAATCCGGGCCGTCATTGACCTTACTGCGCAGCGCGCCTGAGATCACGTAAGCGATCACGGGACAGGGGTGATGGTGGGGCTTCGAGCTGCCACCGGGACCGTATTTCACTTCAACAATGGAGACTGAGTCGTGGGCCATCGGCACATGGGCTCGCTCGATCACGATGGCGGGCGGCGGTGTGATTTGCATGGTGAGAACCTAGGACGAATGCGGCCTAGTAAGTAGTGCCATATTCGCTATCTTCACTGGACCATTTATGCCCAAGCGGTCCACCACACTTGCCCTGGTACTGCCGGCCCGCGCGGCGGGCGAGCCCGCCGCGCGTTGGCTCTATGGCGCCATTCGTGACGAGATATTGGAGGGCCGGTTGCGCCCGGGGGCACGACTTCCGGCGACACGTGACCTCGGACGTCAGTACGGTCTCTCGCGCGGCACCATCGTCAGCGCCTTCGCGCAGCTTGCGTCAGAGGGATATGTCCAGGGCGCCGTCGGATCCGGCACGCGCGTGAGCGAAGTCCTGCCTGACGAACTGCTCCACGCGGGCCGTTCGGCGCCCACACAGGTGCCCAACTCCGGTCGGGTCAAACGCGCGCTGTCGTCGTACGGTCGCCGAGTCGAGCTTTTCCCGGCGTACCGCACGAAACCGATTCGGGCATTCCGCGCGGACCAGCCCGCGCTCGATCTCTTCCCGACGACACTCTGGGCGCAACTCGCCGCGCGCCGAATGCGCCGCGCGACCGCGAACCTGCTCCTCGGCACGAGCCCGATGGGCTACGGTCCACTGCGCGAAGCCGTGGCGGACTATGTTCGCACCGCGCGCGGCGTACGATGCACGAGCGACCAGATCGCGATCGTCTCCGGCGTCCAAGAAGCGCTCGACCTCGTGAGCCGCCTCTTCGTCGATCCCGGCGATCGTGTGTGCATGGAGGATCCGGGCTATCCTGGCGCCGCGCTGGCCTTCGAAGCGCGCGGGGCTCGCGTCGTCGGTCTCGCCGTCGATGACGAAGGCATGACCATCCCCCGCGGCGGCGCCCGGCTCGTGTACGTGACGCCGGGACACCAGTTCCCGCTCGGCATCAGCATGAGCCTCCGCCGGCGGTTGGCGCTGCTCGACTGGGCGCGCGGTGCGGGTGCGGTGATCCTCGAGGACGACTACGACAGCGAGTATCGCTACTCGGGGCGGCCAGTGCCGGCATTGCAGGGACTCGACCCG
>DASRDS010000015.1:0-16996 GCA_035652495.1 Gemmatimonadaceae bacterium | reverse complement strand
GGGGCCCATGCCCATCGTGCGAGGCTCGACGCCAGCGACCGCTGACGTCACGATTCTCGCTAAGGGCTCAAAGCCTGCATCTTCTGACGCGATCAGTAACGCCGCCGCGCCATCGTTAATGCCCGACGAGTTTCCGGCGGTAACAGAGCCACCGGTCTTAAAGGCGGGACGCAGCTTGGCGAGTTTTTCTATGGTCGTTTCCGGTCTCAGAAACTCATCCTGCTGCATCTCGCCGACGGGCGTGATCTCTATGGTGAATCGGCCTCGCGAACGAGCGGTGGCGGCCTTTCCCTGTGTCACACACGCGAACCGGTCTTGATCTTCACGGGAGACCTTATGCTCGGCCGCCACGTTTTCGGCCGTCTCTCCCATGGAATCAACGCCATATTGGTCGCGCATCTTGGGATTCACGAACCGCCAGCCGATGCTGGTGTCGAATAATTGCGCGTCACGCGCGAAGGCTTTGCCGCTCTTTGAGAGGACATATGGCGCTCTCGTCATGCTTTCGACGCCGCCAGCTATGTAGACATCGCCGTCGCCAAGTTGCACTGCCCTTGCGGCATTGACGACCGCGCTCATGCCGGAGGCGCAAAGGCGGTTAACCGTCTCGCCTGGAACTGACACCGGGAGGCCGGCCAACAGGGCTGACATGCGAGCGACGTTTCTATTGTCCTCACCCGCTTGATTCGCGCAGCCCAGGATTACATCGACTATTCGCGAACGATCGAACGTTGCGTGACGGTCGAGTAGTCGCTGGATAACTAGCGCGGCCATATCGTCCGGGCGCACTTCCGAGAGTGCACCGCCGAACGACCCGACCGGCGTCCGGATGCCATCTATAATGAACGCTTGCTTACTCACGTAAACTTTCCTCCCTGCCGAACCATGCGTTTGAGCAGCACGCTCGGCCGGTAGCGGTCTTCGCCATATTCCTCTTGGAGCGCCGTCAGCACCGCCAGCACACGGTCCAGGCCGCGCTCGTCGCCCCAGGCCAAGAGGCCCTTGGGGTAATTTACTCCCTTTGTCACGGCCAGATCGATGTCGGCCGGGCTGGCCACGCGCCAGTGTACCGCGTCGATCGCCTCGTTGATCAGCATCGCCAGAATGCGCTCGAAGACCTGCTCACCGACTCCGCGCTCCCCTAAAGGAGGCGGCTCGCGCGGGCCCTCGCGGTAGTCGTAGAAGCCTTGCTTGGTCTTGCGGCCGAGCATGCCGGCGTCGACGAGGCGTTGCTGCGTCAGGGACGGGCGATATCTGGGGTCGAACCCTAGGGCTTCGAACACGCTCTTCGTGACGGCCAGGTTGACATCGAGGCCAATGAAGTCCATGAGCTCGAACGGGCCCATGCGGAATCCGCCGAATTCGCGCATCGCGGCATCGATATTCGCGAAATCCGCTATGCCTTCGTCCGCTATGCGGAGGGCTTCGCTATAGAAGGGGCGCGCTACGCGGTTGACTATGAACCCGGGCGTATCGCTCGCGAGTACCGTCGTCTTCTTCCAACCGTCGACCAGCGCCCTGATTTCATTCGTCACTGCCTGATCGGTTTTCAGCCACGGTACGATTTCGACCAGTGGCAATACTGGGGCGGGATTAAAAAAGTGAACGCCTAATACCCGTTCCGGACGCGAGGCGGCGGACGCGATCGACGCTATCGAGAGTGACGACGTGTTCGTCGCCAGCACACATTCTCTGGCGACGATTTCGCTTAATTGTTTGAATACATGATGCTTCGCATCTATGCGCTCGATGATCGCTTCGATGACCAGGCTACAGTCTTTCAGCGCATCCAAACGATCCGTGGTTTCGAGGCTGTAAGAGGCGGCGTTGGGATGGAGCCGGCCTTTCTCGATCTCCCGCTGAATCGCATGCGCCATATTCGTCTTGGCGCGAGACAACGCCCCGGAGTCATTGTCGATCAAGATGACCGGATGCCCGTGCGACAGGGCGACCTGGGCGATGCCGGTCCCCATGGCACCGGCGCCGAGCACGCCAACGATCTGCATTGGCGTTATTTCCCGGTGAACGTCGGAGCCCGCTTCTCCTGGAAGGCGCGTACGCCTTCTTTGTAGTCGGCGGTCCGCGACGCCAGGCGCTGCAGTTCGCCCTCGAGCTTGAGCTGATCCTCGAGGCCATTCGTCATGGACTCGTTGAGCGCACGCTTGATGAAGCCCAGGGCTCGCGTCGGCTGCGTCGCCAGGTCGCGCGCGAGCGCGCCGGCGGTCTCCATGAGTGACGCCCCGGGCGCGACGTCGTGGATCATGCCCCACTCTTTTGCCTGTGCCGCGGGCAGCTTCCCGCCCAACATCGCGAGGCTGGTCGCGCGGGCGAAGCCGACCAGGCGCGGAAGGAAATAGGTGCCCGACGTATCCGGCACGAGCCCGATCTTCACGAATGCCTGAATGAATGTCGCGCTATCGGCGGCGATCACGATGTCACAGGCCAGAGCGAGATTCGCGCCCGCCCCCGCGGCAACGCCGTTGACGGCGGCAACCACCGGCTTCTCGAGCCGTCGAATCGCCAGAATCAGCGCGTTGTATCCGCGCACGATATCGCCGAAATCCGGTGGCGTCGAGCCGTCCGGAGGCGCCGCCTCGGCGAGATCCTGACCGGCGCAGAACGCCCGGCCCGCCCCCGTCAGCAGGACCGCGCGTATCGAGTCGTCCTTGGCGGCGCTCTCGAAGGCCTCGCGCAGCTCCCCCGCCATCCTGCGGTTGCAGCTGTTCAGCACTTCGGGGCGGTTCATAGTCAGCCTCAGGACGCCGGCTTCCACTTCCCGCAAAACGTGCTGGTATTCCATGGCCCCTAAGGTACCGGGGCCATGGAATTATTCGCTACTAGTCGTTCACTTCGCCGAGATCTGCAAGTAGCCGTGCTTCGCGAGCAGCGCGGCCGAGCTGACCGAGGGACCGAGCTTCACACGCTCGGCGCTAACGGTGCCGCTGGGATTCGTGAAGACATCTGCGCCGAACACCGGAAGACCAGGCGCGCCCGCATAGCCGAGCTGATGCTGGCCGAATTTCTGAAGCTGGAAAATGTTGAACACGCTGGCGAGCAACGAGTAGTGGTTGTACTGCGTGTCGTCGAAACCACCAGGCGTGATGAACCGCGAGATCGCCACGGCGCCGACATCGCCGCCACCCGGGCCATCACCGCCAGGCAACGCCTCGTTCGGGCCGGGCTGCTCGCCGCAGCAGGCGACCGAGCCATTCGTGCCCTCGGCCTCATCGGAAATAATGATCAAGAGACCATCCTGCTTGAACGCGGGCGAGCTCAGGATGAGCGGAACCCATTTCTTGAGCCACCGATTCGCCTGCACCAGTCCGCCGGGCTCGCCCGTCACGCAGGGCGCATCGTGGCCGTCATTGCAGACGTTCGGCGTGATGAACGAGTAGTTCGGCGTCGTCGCGACCGTCTTGAGGTCGTTCTCGAGAGGTGTCAACGGTACCACGTTGTTGCAGGCGGCGCCGTCGATGATCGAGTGGAACCACACAAACGGATTGTGGCGCGCCGCATACTGATCTTCGGGCTCTTCGTTGTTCGTGATATCCTCCGTGCCGATCGGTACATGACCGCACGTCGCGGCCTCACGGCTCGGATCGTTCCCCATGTCTTCCATGTAGCCCTTCCACGTCAGGTGTGCGGCGGCGAGCTGCTGCCCGATCGTCCACACATCCTTCGGATAGATACAACCCTCGCCGGCGATCTGGCCGGTCGTCGTGTTCCAGCCACCATGCGGGCCACGCGGGACGAAGTTCGTGTAGATGTCGCAGTCGGCCGACGTCGAGCTGTCCGGAGCCTGACCACTGACCAGCGCCGTGTAGTTGTCGAGGCTGGCGTGACCAATGCCATAGTACTGGCTCAAGAACGTGCCCATCGGAGCCAGCGTGTCGATCAGGTACGTCGCCGGCGAATTCGGGCCGTACGTGGCCAGCACATCTTCGTTCTCGAGCACCACGATGAAGACGTGGCCAATCTTTGGCAGCCCGGTCGACGCGGCGGCGGCATGCGTCACGGCGGCGTCACGCGGGGCCGTGATGGCGGAATTTGGACTGTCGCTACAAGCGACGCTGACAAGAGCAGCGGCTAAGCACGACGCCGCGGCAACCAACTGGTGCTTCATTTCCATCGAACACTCCTGGTATACGGGTCCGCCGATTGATGCACGGCCGACGCTGCTTCCGCGCGTCTACCCGATAACGGAGATGTCCGCGTTGCGTCTCACCTGCGTCTAGCCAGACCGAGCATTACCAGTCCGAAGACCAACATGAACGCACCCCACCACAGGTTCACGTTGAACGCGAGGGATTTCGCGTAAATTTGTGAATTGCCGAGCGTCGCCGCTCCGTAACCGGCGACGAGGACACCCAACACGGTCAAGAGTCCACCGATCGGAACGCGAACGTCCATGGCTATTTCCAGATGAAAGTGAGCACTGATGCCGGGGGCAAAGTGTAGCTTAAGCTTTGCTGCCGCCAGTTCAGGGCAAACGTGCTCGATTGCGATCCACTATTCAACACGAGCGTAACGATCGACTGGTCGTCGATGTTCTGGAACGCTACGCTTGCGAGCGAGCCGACGCTCGCTGTCGATGCGATTCGATACGCCCCGGGCCGCACGAATTTGCTGGCGTGCGCCAGCGCGTAGTACTCCACATTGCGCGTGACCGCGGCGGTCGTCGAGTTGATCGTGACCACCCCACGACAATCCGTGCAACCACCGGTATGCGGACCGTCGTGCTCGTCGAGCGCCAGATTCCAGAGCGCGACGCTCCGCGCCCAGTTCTGCGTCGTGCCAATGATCATCGTGCCGACGAAGTAGCTGAGGTTGCTCCCGAAATCTTTGGCCCAGTCGCCGCCCGAGCATTCCGTGAAGTACGTGTCCTTCCCCGGATAGGCATTGTGCACGGTGGACTGCGCTGATACGTCGCCCTTGTAACAGTGCCAGGCCACACCCTGCACATACTTCGACGCGAGTGTGTCGGCGAACACCGTCGTCGGCTCTTGTGGCAAATTCCAGTTGTGATCCCAGTCCCAGATCATGGTCTTTATTCCGAGGCGCCCGAACAACGGGCCAACGTACTGGCCATCGAGCTCAGCTCGCGTGACCGGGTCCAGCAGCATCCCGGGGTAGTCAGGTGGTTCATATTGCGGCTCGTTCTGCAACGAGATCGCGTTGATCGTCACGCCTTGGGCGGCGTAGGCCTGGATGAATTTCGCGAAGTAATTCGCGAAGGCACCGTAATCCTCAGGTTTCAACGTGCCGCCGATCATGCTGCCCGACGTCTTCATCCAGCCCGGCGGGCTCCACGGGTTGGCCATCAGCACGAGCTGAGGATTGATCGCGAGTGCCCGTTGAATGACCGGCAGCTTGTAGGCCAAGTCCATCGCGATCGAAAAATGGGCGAGGGCCGTATCGGACGGGCCATCGTCATAACTATAGTCGGACAACGAGAAATCCGACGCGCCCATCGGAATGCGCATGAAGGTGAGCCCGAGGCCGCCATTGGCACGGCTGAACAGCTCTTGCAACAACGCCTCGCGCGCGTTGGCCGACAGCTTGGTCTGGATGAGATACGTGGCGGCATCCGTGAACGCGGCGCCGAATCCGATCATCCGCTGGTATTTCGACGTTTCGTCGACCGTGATGACCGGGAGGTAATTCGGCTGCTGCCCGGCCTTCAGTGTGTTCGCCGGCTCGTGGCTCAGGAGCCTGCCTTGGTCACCGGTCGTGAGCCATGTCTGGACCGTCGTCGGCGGGCCTGTGACAGGAGTTACCGCCGGATCCGAAACGCTATGACTGCACGCGGCGATCGCGAGTGAGACGAGCAGCGGTCTCATTTTATTGTAAAGCGTGCGGTGAGCGAGCCGACCAACGCATCATAAGGCCCGGATTCAACAGGCTTCGGGATGACGAATGTGACGGTGCGCTTTTCACCAGGGCCGAGGGAGATGCGTTGGAACGCCTTCAATTTCCTTACCGGCGGCGCCGCCACACGAGAGTACAGTTGCCGCAGGTAGAGCTGGACCACCTCCCCACCCGCTCGCGCGCCCGTGTTGGCGGCGGTGACCGAGACTCTGAGTGAGTCTCGGACCGTGGCCGAGAGATCGGAGTACGTGAACGTGGTATACGATAAGCCGTGGCCGAAATCCCACTCGGGGTGATAGCCGATGGGCGGCATTTCTTCAGAGTACGCGTGGTCATAGTGAACCAGCGCACCCGTCGCGCTCGGCCACGTGAACGGCAACCGGCCACTGGGATTCACGTCGCCGAACAGGACGCCGGCGACGGCTTCGCCGCCGAACGGGCCTGTCTGATAGCCCGTGACGATCGCCCGGGCGCTATCGACTGCCTTACGAATGATGCGCGGGCGTTGGTGAAATAGGGTCAGCACCACCGGCGTACCGGTTGCTTCGATGGCGCGCGCGAGCTCGAGTTGGTCGTCCGGCATCGTGAGATCATCGATGTCGCCCGGCTTCTCGACCGCCGGCGACTCGGCTAAGCACACAATCGCGACATCGACACGGCGCGCCGCGTCCACGGCGGCCATGCCCGGCACATACGTCGCGTTGGGCGCCCGCTCGCGGATCGCATCCAGCAACGTAGGCACATTTTTCGGGTACATGGCGGTGTCCGTTCCCTGCCACGTGAACGTCCACGACCCGTACTGATCGACAAGCGATGTGGCGCCTGGACCAGTGACCAGCACGCGCGCCGTCTTCGCCAGCGGCAGCAGCCCGCCGGCGTTTTTGAGCAGCGTCACCGCCTCTTCGGCCGCCTGTCGACTCACTGCGAGTGATGCCTCTGACCCGACCTGTTTGAGCATCGCGGTATCCGGCGCGGCGTTCTTGAAGAGACCCAACTCATATTTGAGCTTCAGAATGCGGCGGACGGATTCGTCGATTCTGGAAACGGGAATCGCGCCTTCGTGCACGAGCGCCAGTAAGTCATCGTAGAACGACACGTTCTCCGGCACCATGCTCATGTCGATCCCAGCCATCACGGCCATGCGCACCGCATCTTTCGGCGTGGGAGCGACATGATGGACGGTATTGAGACGAATGATGTCTTCCCAATCGCTGACCGCCACGCCTCTGAAGTGCAGCTCTTTTCTGAGGAGGTCCGTCAGAATTTCATGACTGGCGTGCACCGGGACCCCGTTGATATCACCCGAGTTCACCATGACAGTCTGAAGCCCCGCCTGCATCGCCGCCGCGAATGGCGGGATGAAATATTCGCGCAATTGACGATCGGGGATCCAGGCCGTCGTGCGATCCTTCCCGGTCAGCGGATCGCTATAGCCGAGAAAGTGCTTCCCAGTCGCGGCGACGTACTTCTGCTCGGCCTTCACCGCCGCCACCCCGAGCGTCGAAACCAGATACGGATCTTCCCCGAACGTCTCGAAGAATCGCGACCAAAGCGGCTGGCGACCGACATCGAGCACGGGCGCGAAGTTCCAGAAGATGCCGCTCGCGCGGGTCTCGTACCCGGTGATCTCGTGCTCCTGGCGCACGAGGGCCGTATCCCACGTCGCGGCCATCGCGAGGTTCTGCGGGAACACGGTCGCGCCGACCATGTAATGATGCCCGTGCACCGCATCGATCCCATAGAGGATCGGAATTTTGAGACGCGAGCGAGCCGCCACGCGCTGAACGGCGCCGATGACTTGTCGCCACTGCTCCGGGGTCAACGCCACGTCCCAAACGTTGAGCAACGACCCCACGTGATGCGCCAGAACCGCGTCGTCGAGCTTCGCGGAATCGAGTTGCTGCGGCACCGAAGCCGTCCCATGCACGCTGGAGACGGCTTCGATGGTCAGCTGCGTCATCTGCCCGACTTTCTCTTCCAACGTCATGCGCTTGAGGAGCGCGTCAGCCGGCTCCTGCGCGGCGCCGGCGCTGGCGAACCACACCAGCGCCGCGAAAGCGATGCGCACCATCACCAGCCGGGGTTTTGCGTCAACAAGGGATCCAGGTTGATCTGCGCCTGCGGAATCGGATAGTACGGGGCCCCATTCGCTCCATGGACCGTGGTCTCGCCCGGCGCGACCGTGCCGAGCTCCGCCTGCTTGGCGCGCGAGACCGAGTCCATGACGCCCCACCGCTGGAGGTCGAACCAGCACTGCCCCTCGAGTCCGAACTCTTTTCCCCGTTCGACTCGCAGCGTGTCGCGGAATGACGCCTGCGACAGACCCGCGGTGGACGTCGCGCTCGGGTCGCCGCGCTGCCGGACCATGTCGAGTGCTTGCGCTGCCGTCAACCCGCCCACCGCCGCGCCACCTTCGTTCACCGCCTCGGCGTATATCATGAGGACATCGGCATAGCGGAGAAAATGCTGGAAGTTCCCCTGCTGCTCCCAGGACCGCGCATGCATGTTCTGCTGGTCGCTCTCGTCGAGCGGCTTGCGCGGCGCCGCCCCACTGGGCACCGCCCACGTGAGCGTCGTGTCGTAGCCCGCCGTGGAGACATGGTACGGCGGCACCATGAAGGTGCCGTGATCGCCACGCACGTCGGTTCCCGAGAACGAATTGACGTAGGACGGCATCATCTGCTCGATCGCATAGGCGTCGCCGCCGGGGAACCCATTCGGAAGACCAAACAAGAGCTGAACCTGTCCGACGACACCGGTCACCGTTTCCGGTGACCCATACTGAATGGAAAAAATATCCTCGGGGTTCGTCAGCTCCTTCGAGATCGAAAAGTTGTCATTCCAGGCCGCGTTCAGCGAATACTGCCCGCTCGTGATCACCTGGCCCGCGTACTTGGCGGCGTTGTTCCAATCCTTCTGGTACAAGTAGACCTTCGCCAGCAGCGCGACCGCGGCACCGGACGTGGCCCGTCCTACATCCGTGCCGCTGTACGATGCGGGGAGCTCCTTGGCGGCGGAATCGAGATCGCTGATAATCTGCGCGTAGACCTGGGCCTTCGGCGTGCGCGGCACCTTGGCGTGCGCCGCATCCGTGACCTCCGTCAACTCAAGCGGCACGTCGCCGAAGAAGGACACGAGGTGAAAGTAGGTCAGCGCGCGCAGGAATCTCGCCTCGCCCAGCACGCGCGCCTTGGTGGTCGCGTTCATGTCGATCCCGGGCACTTTTTCGAGGACGATATTGGCGCGATTGATCGTAATGTAGAAATCGATCCACTCGTCGTTGAACCAGTGCAGGGTCTTATCGAGGTTGTAATCGGCGAACTGGTGGCCGTCGGCGCCAAATCCGGCGTTGGCGAACAGCACGTCGCACGGCAGGTCGGTGAAGTACCACCAGAAGAGATACGTGTATGGCATCTGTGCATACACGCTGTTCACCGCCGAGATGGCGTCCGACTCCGTGTGGTAAAAGTTGTCCGGGGTGAGGACGTCCGTCGGATTCGGATCGAGGAACTTGTTGCAGGAGGTCGTGAAGAGAGCGCCGCAGAGACACCCGGCGATTGAAAGGATATGCTTGCGCATCGTCAGAACCCCGCCTGGAAGCCGAACGTGAACTGCCGTGTCTGCGGATAGGATCCAAAGTCGATCCCTTGCGCCAAGGGGTTGGTCGCGTACTGCGTGACCTCGGGGTCGTAGCCTGTGTACTTCGTGACGGTAAAGAAGTTTTGCGCGCTGACATAGACGATCGCGTTCGTCACCCCGCGGAGCGGCGTCGCCCGCAGCCAGGACCCTGGCACGTTGAAGTCGAAGCGAATGTTCTTCCCACGGAGGTACGTGCCGTCCTCCACGAACAGATTCGACGGCGAGCTCTGGAATCCCTTGTTCGAGGCGTTGGGAACCGGTACGCCGTCCTGACCGGCGTGCAGCACATCGACGAGCTGGTTGCCCGTGCCCTGATTTTGGATCAGGAGCGCGCGATTGATATTGTAGATCTTGTTCCCGACCGACCATTGCAGGAACAACGTCAGGCCGAACGGACCCGCGGTCCAATGGTTCGTCATGCCGCCCGTGTACAGCGGCTGAGCGTTGCCGATGATCGTTTCGTCATTGGGCCCGGCGACGCCCTGGTCGCCGTGGAGCAGCTTATACGTGGGCTGCCCGTTCACCATCTTGTCGTATAGGAAGCCGTAGAAGGCATCGATCGGCTGGCCGACCATGAGCACCGTGGGATTCTGATTCGCGCCGGCACCGACGCCACCCGATATGTACGGGGCGATAATGCTGGTGGTCCCGGGCTCCAGGCTCGTGATCTTGTTCTGGTTCCACGCCAGATTGAGCGACGTCGTCCACCCGATCTTGCCGGTGAGATTGACCGTGTTGAGGGCGAGCTCATAGCCGATGTTCTGCAAGCTGCCGATGTTCTGCACCTGCGTGCCATATCCAATGGCGGCCGGGATCGGGACGTCGAGCAACAGGTCGTGCGTCTTCTTGTTGTAGTAGTCCGCGGTGATGGACACCCGATTCTTGAGGATCGACAGATCGAAGCCGGCGTCGAATTGGTCGGTCGTCTCCCACTTGAGACTGGGGTTGGCGAGACTGTCCGGCGCGTAGCCGTTCACGCGGTTGCCACCGATCGCCGCCGGATTCGAGATCAGCGTCGCCAGCGACAGGTAATTGCCGATGTCCTGGTTGCCCGTACGCCCGTAACTGACGCGGAACTTCAAATCATCGATGAACGTCAGCGCCCGCATGAAGCCTTCTTGCGACGCGCGCCAGGCGACGGCGCCGGACGGGAACAGGGCGTACCGATTGTTCGCGCCGAACTTCGACGAGCCATCGTCGCGGAGCGTGACGGTGAACAGATACTTGTCGAGGATGCCGTAGTTGATACGCCCGAAATACGACTCCAAGGAGTTGTGCGGGGCGCCGGAGAAGACGCCGACGAACGTCCCGGCGTAGTTGAGGCCATTGTCGCCCAGATTGTCCGTGTTGAAGCCCTGCGACTGGCCGGACACGCTCTGGATGTTCGTCCGCTGAAAGGTGAAGCCGCCCAAGGCGTCGATCGTGCTGAAGGAGCCGATCCCGTGCGCGTAGCGGAGCGTCGTCTCGTCCAGCCAGGTCGTCGCATCGACCTCGCCCCGGCTGCCCTGGCCGCCGATCAACAACCCCGGGTAGGTGGTCGACGGTGAGTAGAAATCCTCGAGTGAGTTCAGGTAGTCGATGCCGGCCGAGTTGCGGAGCGTCAGGTGCGGGAGCACGTCCCACTCGGCGAACAGTCCGCCGACGACCCGTTTCTGCGTCTCCTGGTTGGTCATGTTGCGCGCCGACGCGACGGGATTGGCGAAGATCAGCTGGCTCGCGGGATCGGTGCCGAGAAAGAACGAATTGTCGCCATTGCGGACGGGGAGCGCCGGGTTCGCCGACAGGGCGTTGAGGAGGACCGACGAGACATCGTTGCCGGCCCCGCCGTTCGGCATGACGTCACCCTGCTGGCGGCTGGCGGTGACGTTCGTCCCCAAACGGAAGCGGCTGCCGATGTTCTGATCGACATTGAGACGGAGAGAGCCGCGCGTGAGGTCGGTCCCCACAATGACGCCATACTGCTGGAGCAGATTGCCGGACACATAGTAGCGGGTGTCCGGGCTGCCGCCCGATACCGAAAGATCGAGGTTGCTCGACGGCGCCGTACGGAAGATTTGATCCTGCCAGTTCGTCCCCGCGCCCATCGCCGAGATCTGGCCCGGCGTGTAGATCGCGGGAGAGCCGACGGCCGCGCGCGCCGCGTTCGCCTCCGTCGCGAACTGCTGGGCGTTGAGCAACGGCAGCTTGTGCCGCACGACCGCCGAGCCGTAATAGCCGTCCACATTGACGATCGGGTGGCCGGAGTGACCGCGCTTGGTGGTGATCAGGATCACGCCGTTCGCGGCGCGCGCGCCGTAGATCGACGTCGCGGACGCGTCTTTGAGCACGTCGATCGACTGGATGTCGTCCGGGTTGATACCGGCGAGCGGGCTCAAACCCGTGGCGCCCTGCACCTCCAGCGTGCTCGTGCCGCTCGGCCGCAGCTCTTCGGGGCTCTGCGCGATCGGCACGCCGTCGATGACGTACAGCGGATCGTTGCCGGCCGAAATCGAGTTGCCGCCGCGGATCCGGACCTCGGACGTCGTGCCAGGCTGGCCGTTCGAGGTCACGATCGTCACGCCGGGCGCTTTTCCGGTCAGCGCCTGGTCGAGCTGAATATCCGGCGCCTGCTTGATGTCCGCCGCGGTCACGGACGCCACGGCACCAGTCAGGTCGCGTCTCGACTGGGTCTCATATCCAATCGACACGACTTCGCTCAGTCGAACCGCGACCTCGTGCAAGCTGAAGTCCGCGGTGGCCGTCTGCCCGGCCGCGACCGTCACCGTCTGGCTGTCGCGCGCAAAGCCAATGCGGGTGATGGTCACCACTTGCGAGCCCTCGGGCACATTCTGAATTCGATACTTCCCGTCGGCATCCGTCGCGGCACCGAGTCGCGTGTTCCCGACGCGGACCGTCGCGCCTTGCACCGGTTCACCCGAGGCGGCGGCGGTGACGCGGCCCGTGATCGTGCCGGTCGCCATGATCGCGCTCGTCGCTCCCTTGCTCATGATCGACGCGCGTCCGTCTTTCGTGAACACCACATCGACCGGCGCATCGGAGAGCACATCGGTGAGCGCCGCGGCCACGGTAATCTCGTCCGCCTTGAGATGCACGATCGCGTCAAACGGAATGAGGTCCGTCGCGTAGGCGATATCGATGCCGGTCTTGCGCGAGATCGCCGCCAGCGCATCGCGAACGGACAAGCCGTCGAGATCCAGTGAAACTTGTCGGCGGAGCATCGGCGTTCGGCTGACATCAACGGGAACCATCCGGCTCGCCGAGGCGAGCAGCAGAAACCGCGGACCACTCATCGTCGCGTCCGCGTACTGCTGCTGGGCGTGTAGTAGATGCGGCCCCGAAAAAAGAAGACCGGCGAGCGCACAACGTCGAACGAGTAGATGCATAAACCCAATCCTCAGTGGTGGCGCGGATGCAGAACGACGGTCTGTCCGTGCCGCTCCTCGCGCAAATCGAGCGACAACGCGATACGGTCGATCACCATCGGCAGAGACTCATTCGTGAAGGAGGCGGTCAGGCGGCGACTGCCGATCGCCGTATCGGCGAGCTGCAGCAGATCGCGGTCGTACCAGCGGTGCAATTCGGCGATGACCTCGCGGAGCGGCGTGTCATGAAAGGCCAGGCGTCCGTCGGTCCACGCCAGGTAATCGGTGGGCTCGACGCCATGAATGAGCGTCGTGCGCCGTCCATCGCCTTCCATTCGAACGACGTCGCGGGCATGCAGCACGAGCGGCTGGCCGTTTTGCGGTGCGGAGAAGGACACCGAGCCTTCGCTCACGACGACTTCGGTGGAAGGCGACGACGTGTAGGCCCGGACGCCGAACTTCGTGCCGATGTCGCGCACGTTGGCGAACGGCGTATGCACGACAAACGGGTGGGCGTTGTCGTGCGCGACCTCGAAGTATCCCTCGCCATCGAGGTAGACTTCGCGCGCCGAGTCGCCGAACGCGCGCGCGTAGACGAGGCGACTGGCCATACCGAGCGCGACGCGCGTGCCGTCCGGCAGGCGAAGCGTGGCGCGCTGACCTCGGAGCGTCGCCACCTCGGTTAGCGCATTCGCCTGCATGGCCGGGCGGGTCGCCGGCGCCATCGCGCGATAGACCGCGAAGCTGGCGCCGGCAATGACGAGCACCGCGGCGGCTATACGCCAGATGGGGGTCCCGCTCTCGCGCATGACGATCGCGGGCGGCGTACGCCGCGTACTATGGATCAAGCGAAAGGACGGACGGTTTCGGTCCCTCCTGGCCGCCTCGAGCTGCCGCCATCCTTCGTCAACGCCCCATTCATACGGAGCTCGGCCAGCTGCACGCCAGGCAGCCTCGAGCTCGGCCACCGTGCGCTCGCGGCTCGGATCGGCCGCGATCCAACGGCGAACCGCCGCGGCTTCCTCAGCCGTGCATTGTCCGCTGACGTATTTGGTGAGACGGAGCCCGTCGATGTCTTCTTCCACTACTGGAGAAAACCCCCGAGCGGGGCCGAACCTTTACTTGAGGAGCGAAATGGCTCCGGTCAGGACCAGGAGATAGGGTCCGAGTCTGGCGCGCAACGCCTTGAGCGCGCGCCACATATGTTGCTCGACCGTGCTCACGGAGATGCCGAGTCGGGCGGCGATCTCGGCGTTCGGTAGGTGCTCGTGGCGGCTCAGGGAGAACACGAGCCGGCACCGTTCCGGCAGGTCACGCATTGCGGCCGACACGGCCTGCGTCAGCTCCTGCTCGGCCAGCGCGCTTTCGGCCTCGGACCGACGTTCGGGCACGTCGGCCAATTGCTGGGAGGCCGAGTATCGGGCTTCGACCTTTCCGTGTCGGAGTGACCGCAAGGCGCGATTGCGAGCCGCCGTGTACAAATACGGCGCCGCCGGCATCGGAGCACCCGAGCCGGCGACGTTGTCCCACACACTCAAGAAGAGGTCCTGAACGAGCTCACGGGCCGTGTCCCGGGAACCAACGTACCCGTACACCAGGTCGCAAAGCCCGGCGTAGTGGGTTCGGTACAGAACCTCGAATGTCTCCGCGAGTGTCGGCGCATGCGTAACGCCGAGCGGTGAGGCCATAATGGCAAATCATGGGATTCCCGCGCGAGTTACGCAAGTAGTTAGACCGTGGCTGCCTCCTCCTCAGTACTTACCCGATGTGCTTTGTGCGCGGCGATGACTTTTTCCGCCGTCTCGTGCGGGACGTAGTCGTAGTGATCGAATTCCATCGAGTAGCTGCCCCGGCCCTGCGTCATCGACACCAGATCGTTCGCGTAACTCAGCATCTCGGCCAGCGGCACGAGCGCCTTGATCGTCACGTGCGAGCGCTGCGTGTCGCTGCCGCTGATGCGGCCGCGGCGGGAGCTGATGTCGCCCATGAGCTGGCCTGAATAGGCATCGGGCGCCTCAACCTGCACGCGCATGACCGGTTCGAGCAGGGCTGGATGCGCTTGCTTCATCGCCTCTTTGAACGCCAGTGAGCCGGCGATCTTGAAGGCCATATCCGACGAGTCGACGTCGTGATATTTGCCATCATAGAGCCGCACGCGGAAATCGACGACTGGGAATCCGGCCAGATAGCCTCGCTCGGCCGCTTCGCGCACACCCTTTTCAACCGACGGGATCCAGTTTCTGGGGATCGCCCCGCCGACGATCTCATCGACGAACTCGATGCCCCCGCCGCGCGGCAGTGGTTCCATCTTGATGCGGCAGACGCCGAACTGGCCGTGGCCGCCACTTTGTTTTTTGTGTTTGCCTTCGGCGTCCGCATGACCACGGATCGTCTCGCGGAATGGCACCCGCGGCGGCTTGAGCGTCAACGCCACGTGGTAGCGACGCCTGAGTTGGGCGACGACCACTTCGATGTGCTGTTGGCCTGCGCCTGAGATCAAGAACTCTTTCGTCTGTGGATCACGGCGAAAGCGCACCGCTTGATCCGCTTCCAGGATGCGATGAATCGCTACGCCAATGCGATCCTCATCGGCGCGCGTTTTGGGCTCGACCGCGAACGTCAGCAGTGGCTCGGGAAGCGATGGCGGATCGTAGACGATGGGTGAGGATTTTTCGCCTAACGTATCGCCAGTCAGCGTGTCCTTTAATTTGGCGATCGCGCCGATGTCGCCCGCGTGCATCTCGGGAACCTGGACACCGGTTTTGCCTTGGAGCACCTGGAGATGCTGCATGCGCTCCGGGACACCACGCGTGACATTCTGGAGGGTGGCTTCGTTGCGAAGCACGCCGGAGAGAACTTTGAAGCAGCTGATGCGACCGGCGAACGGGTCGGAGATCGTCTTATAGACGAAGAGCGACACGGGCTCGGTGTCGGCGACCTTGCGCTCGATATCCTCGCCATCGGACAGATGCCCATGCACCGGGCCGCGGGCCGCGGGTGATGGCAGCATGTCGATGATGAAATCGAGGATGTCGGCGGTGCCGATGTTGTGCGACGCGGAGCTCAACAGGATGGGATGCAGCCGCCGATCGGCGATCGCGGCTCGCATCCCTTTCTTGAGATCCTCGATCGGCAGCGTGCCTTGGTCGAAGAACTCCTGCATGAGATCGTCGTCACCTTCGGCGACCAGCTCGACGAGCGCTTCGTGCGCGGCCTTCGCCGTTGCCTCGAGCTCCTTCGGTATCGGGCCGACGGCGGCCTTCCCGTCACCGTCGGACGGATACTCGTGCGCCTCCATCGTGATGAGATTCACGATGCCGTGAAACTGACGCTCGGTGCCGATCGGCAACTGCACCGGGATCGCACCGCGCCCGAACGCCTCCTGCACCGACTGGATGGCGCGCTCGTAGTTGGCGAGCTCGCGGTCCATGCCGTTGATAATGAAGGCGCGTGGAATTTGGTACTCGTTCGCGTAGTCCCATACAGTCTCGGTGACAACTTGGACACCCGCGGCGGCGTCGACGAGAATCAGTGCCGCGTCGGCGGCGACGAGCGCCGCCTTTGTGTCGCACAAAAATGCCGAGTAGCCGGGAGTATCTAGAAAGTTGACCTTATCCCCTTGCCACTCGGCGTACGCGATGCCCGTCTGAATCGAAACGTGTCGAGCCACTTCCTCTTCATCCCAGTCGGTAACAGCGGTTCCATCTCCCACTTTACCGAGTCGTGGCGTCATCCCCGCGGTGTAGAGACACGCGGAGACGAGTTGTGTCTTGCCGGTGCCGCCGTGCCCCACGATGCCGACGTTCCGGATCGCATCAGTCACATACGACTTCATCAACACCCCCCGGTGGCCGCTCTTTCTCGATATTACTCGCCGCGCTGTCGGAGGCTAGCAGACTCAGCCTTTAGGGATTTGAGAATGAGGCCGCCACTGTACCGTTAGTGCTGAAAGACTCGATCAAGGAGAACCTCGTGCGCGTGCGTCACTTCACCGCGGCTAGCGCCGTGGTGTGTTTGATAGTTGCCTGTAGCGGCAGTGGCCCCAGCGGTCCAGAGAGCGGAACCGTTTCCGGCACCCTTACCAGTTCCCTCGGTACCGCCGTGGCGAACGCCACCGTGACCATCAC